>SVLC01000075.1 GCA_015068155.1 Oscillospiraceae bacterium
CGCCGCATTTGGGGCCTGGATAACGGCTACTTTGGCAAAACCAATAAGGCCATCACCTATACTTTCGATCAGCCCGAATACGTGGAAGGCTTCCGCCTGGTGCTGGATAGCGACCTGAACCGGGAATGCACCGAGGGCAATCCGGATGGCCTCAACACCTCCACCGTGCTCTTCTTTGCCTACAGCCATAATCAGACCACCTTTGGCTTCCCCCAAACCCTGGTCAAGCATTACCGCATTGAAGCCCAGAGCGAGGACGGCCAGTGGCAGGTGGTGTATGAGGAAAAGGAAAATCACCAGCGCTTTATCAAGGAAAAGCTGGGGATTACCGCCAAGGCCGTGCGCTTCATTCCCCTCACCACTTATTCCAGTGAACGCAAGAACGAGGATTACGGCAGCTCTTCTGCTCACCTGTTTAACTTTGAAGTATTCTAAGGAGCGGTGGGGGCTTTGCCCCTTGACCCTTCTTCCGGACACACCATTCATTTTGGCAAGCAATATGCCGGAGTAACTTCAGGAACGATATCACCCACGGGCATAGCGGCAGTTCTGCCGCCAGCCGGATGCCTTGCATCCGGAAAAACGAAAAGAAACGCCGGAGGAGAAAGCTTGTGAAGTGACCCCAAAAAGTTAGACAAATATGTCTGACTCAAATTGTTCAAGCAGCCAAGAGGGCTTGCTGTCTGTGTAATGCAGGCGGCAAGCCCTTTAGTTTTGCCTTGATCCGCCTGTTGTTGTAGTAATCGATGTAGCCAATAAGCTCTCGTTTGAAGTGTTCGACAGATTCAAACTCCTGCAAGTACAGCAGTTCGCTCTTGAGGTGGCCAAAGAAACTCTCCATTGCTGCATTGTCATAGCAGTTACCTTTCCGGCTCATGCTCTGAGTAATGCGGTTATCTGCCAGCAGCTTACGATACTGCTTGTGTTGGTAGTGCCAGCCCTGGTCGGAGTGCAGGATCAGATCATGCTCCTTCGGCAAGACTTCCAACGCCTGTTCCAGCATCGTTGTCACCATCTGTAGGTTCGGACTTTCAGATAAAGTATAGGTCACGATGTCACCGCTGCACAGATCCATGATCGGAGACAGGTACAACTTCTGACCGAACAGCCGGAACTCCGTGACATCCGTTGTCCACTTCTGGTTCGGCTTCTCGGCGTGGAAATTGCGATTTAGCAGATTGTCTGCAACTTTTCCAACTTCGCCCTTATAAGAACGGTATTTCTTCATCCGGACACGGCAAACAAGCTCCAATTCTTTCATCAATCGCTGAACTGTCTTATGATTGATGATGAAATTTCGGTTGCGAAGTTCATTTGTGATGCGGCGATAGCCATACCGGCCCTGATTTTCATGGAATATCTCCGTGATTTTTGTCTTGATATCGGCATACTTATCCCCTTGAACCATGCGCTTTGCGTGATAATAGAAGGTTGCTCTTGGGAGTTGAGCGATCTCCAACAGCATTGTCAGATCGTGTTCCTGCCTCAGTTCCAGAATCACCATTACTTTTTCTTTTGGTGTCGCTCTCGCTCCAGAACCAAGGCCTGCAATTTTTTTAGGTATGCATTCTCTGCTCTGAGCCGCTGGACTTCTGCGAGCAGATCTTCTTCGACCTTTTGAGGGAACTGCTGAGGACGGCCTTTGCTGCTGCGGCCACGGCGTTCGATGTATAGTCCACCAGCTCCCTCAGTCAGATAGATTCTTTCCCAATCTGCAACACGCTTGTCACAAGGAATTTCAAACTGGCGTGCTGCTTCTTTGTAGCTGAGTTTTTCTCGCATCATAGTCTCTACGACCATCTGCTTGAACTCCCCAGTATATCGTTTATTCGGTACTCCCTTTGGCATAGAAAAACACCCCATTTCTTAGTACAAGTATTTTACCATACTTGTCTAACAAATGGGGGGCAGTTCAAAGAAACGCGGGTTCTTTTTTTTATTCTTCTTTGCCGGGAATGCCGCATTCGCAGGGCACCCCCGTCTGGCACAATCCGCAGACGGAATAGCCGTCATACCCATAGCGCTCATGGCAAATGGGCTTGATCGCCTGAGCGTGATAAAGGATGCACTTTACTTTATCATGCCCTTCCGGGGTGATGGCCTGGGCCGGGCAGCGCCGGATACAGGCGGTGCAGCCGTTTTGGGCCTGGCAGTATTCATTATATGTTTTATAGGGCCGCGGCGTGGGATCCAGCTTTCCATGCACGATCACTGAACCATACCGGGCGGCCTTTCCTTTGGGAGAAATCAGTCCATCGCACAATCCAAAGGTACCCAGCCCCGAAATATGCGCCGTATGCCGCTCCGACCAATTGGAGATCTTCACAAATTTTTCGCTGTCTCCCCAGGAAAACTGATCGGAGCACATGGGCGCCACCGCGTCATAACCCAAGGCGGTGAGATGCTCCGCCAGGGCCTTGGCCAAATTCCGGTTGCACTCTTCCCCATGCACCCGCACCATTTGCCATTCCATCGGGGGGCAATCATCCTGCATTCTGCTCTTATCCCGGTTTTCTTTGGTCTGGGGCAGCACCCAGCTGATCACGCTCACGTTTTCGGCATCATATTCCTTCCCGAACGCGCACTGGAGCCATTCCTGGGGCAGGCGATAGAAATCGGGATCGATATGACGCTTATAAAAGGGATACAATTCATCCGTCGCGCTGCTAAAGCCCACCAGGGGCAGATCGAAGGCAGGGCCTTCAAATTCCTTCATGGTGTTGTTTTCGGGGATACTCATATAATCCCGGATCCATTTTTCGATATAGGCATTGGTGATTTTCATAAGCGTTCCTTCCTTTCCCCTTTAGTATACCACAGGTCATATTTTCTGCCAATTCTATTTTTATTCAATGTGGTCATTTTTCTCCCAATGCATAAAAACATCCAAAAAACAGAAAATATACGCTATTTTTGTATAAATATCCTTGACAAATGAATAATCATGCATTATAATTCATTTCGTAATCAAAAAGGGAGGAATGAAACCATGAAGTCTAAATTGATGATCGCTCTCACGCTGGTATTGGCGCTTTGCCTGGCCTCCAGCAGCGCCCTGGCCTGCACCGCCATTTATGTGGGCGGCAACCTCACTGCAGACGGCTCTGCTATGTTTGCCCGTTCCGAGGATTATTCCAATAGCTATGCCAAAGTGATGTATGTGAGCCCCGCCGGGGAATACAAGGCCGGCGAAACCTACTATGGCTGCTACGGCTTCTCTTATGTATGGACCAAGGACAGCTATTCCTTCACCACCTTCTCCGATGAAAACGGCGCTGCCGTGGATTATGAATGCCCCAACTGCTGGCATCCCGATATGGAATGCGGCGAAAGCCATAAGCACGCTCCCTACGGCGCTGCCGGCACCAATGAAATGGGCGTATCCATTTCCGCCACCGAAACCCTCTACACCTCCAGCCCCGTGTATGATCTGGATCCCTACACCGATCTGGGCATTGAAGAAGCCGAAATCACCACCGTGATTCTGAGCCAGGCCGCCACCGCCAAGGAAGGCGTGGAGCTGCTGCTGAGCATTTATGATGAAGTGGGCTGCAACAACGGTTCCGGTATCTTTATCGCCGACCATAACGAAATCTGGTACATCGAAAACGTCACCGGCACCCAGTATGTGGCTGTGAAGCTGAATGACGATGTGGCCTTTGCCCAGCCCAACCAGAGCGTGATCGGCCTGATCGACCTGGATGACACCGAAAACGTGATCGCCTCCGCCAATCTGATTGCCTTGGCCAAGCAGGCCGGCACCTTCGTGGGCGATGAAGCCGCCAACACCATCGACTATGTTGCCTCCTATAATGGCGACCAGGTTGCTTCCCAGCGCATGATCGACGCCCTCACCTTCTTTGATCCCGCCGTGGATCCTGATAACATCGTAAACGCCGATTACACCATCTCCAACGTGGACGCCGAAGGCAATATCGTGCCCTTCTAC
>SVLC01000032.1 GCA_015068155.1 Oscillospiraceae bacterium
AAATTAAAAACCCAACCACGGATGTGGTTGGGTTTTTAATGGCAGAGGATGAGGGATTCGAACCCCCGCAAACGGAGTCAGAGTCCGGTGTGCTACCGTTACACAAATCCTCTATGTCTTGCGGACAACATGGTTATTATACGCAATAAATCAAAAAAGTCAAGCACTTTTTTCAAAATTATAAAATTTTTTTAGGGAGGGGAACTGGCCCCTCCCGTTTGCTTTCATCTTTTCTTATTTTTCGGGTTTTAGCACAGCAAAGCTCTGCTTGCCCATCCGTAGCGTGTCCGCTTCCAGCGCCACTGGCCCCATGGAGAAAACCACGGTATATTCCCGGTCCAGGGCCACCTTTTCTTCTTCCCTGCCGGGATTTACAGCCAGCAGAAAATCGCCCCGGCGATAGGCAAACAGCCGCTTGCCCATATGGTACGCCGCGAAAGGACTTTCATTCCCCAATTCCGGATGTGTCCGGCGCAGGGCGATCAGGCTGCGAACATAGTGCAGCATGGAGTTGGGATCCTGCTCCTGGCTTTCCACCGTAGCGCCCTTTTGATCCACCGGCAGGTACAGATCCGCCTCCCTGCCCCGGGAAAATCCCATATTTTCGCTCCCATCCCACTGCATGGGCGTACGGGAACCGGTGCGATGATAGCCACCCTCCTTGGTAGGCAGCCAGCGATAGGCCATGCCGATCTCGTCGCCGTAATAGATAAAAGGCGCGCCGGGCATGGTCAGCAGGAAGGAAAACGCCAGTCGGCGCTCTGTATCATCCAAATTGAAAGCGCAGCGCTTGGTGTCGTGATTGCCGGTAATCAGGCAGCGCATACCCAGATCTTTCCACTCATCATACCGGTAATCCGCCAGAAAGCCGGAAATATCCGCATCGGCGCCGGCCTTGAAATAGCTGTTATCCCGGAGGATATTGCCCTGTTTATCCAACTGATAATAGCGCATCAGCTGATTATAGCCGTTGCCGCCCCAATCCAGCATAAAATCCATGTCGAACCCGCAGGCCAGCGCCTGTTCCGGGTGATTCCACTCGGAAACCAGCGCCGCATCGGGAAATTCCCGGTGAATGGCACCGGCAATATCCTTCCAGACTTCCATAGTAGCGGATTTATAGCCATGGTCGTTTTTCACCAGGGAATCCGCCATATCCACCCGGAAGCCGTCGCAGCCCCGGCTGAGCCAACAACGCATAATATCCTTGATGGCTTCCCGGGTGGCCAGAGGGCCGGGCGCATCGATGGGCATCTGCCAGCCCGGATCATGGATATCCCGGTAGCCAAAGTTCAGCGCCGGCTGGCATTTGAAAAAGTTAATGATGTAGGTGGCATCCCGGGGATGCTCGCCGCCGATGAAGGGCATCCCGTCACCGCCGCAGAAGGCGTTGGAAGTCCAGATATAGCGGTCAGAAAGGGGGTTTTCCTCCGCCTTGGCGCTTTCCAGGAACCAGGGGTGTTCCTCACTGGTATGCCCCGGCACCAGATCCAGCAGCACCCGGATGCCCAGCTTGTGGGCTTCCCGGAACAGCCGCAAAAGGTCTTCCTCCGTGCCATAGCGGGCCGCCACCTTTTTATGATCCCGCACATCGTAACCGGCGTCCTTAAACGGTGAATCGTAAACAGGGTTCAGCCACAGCGCGTTGCATCCCAAGGACCGGATATAGGGCAGGCGCTGAATGATACCGTTCAGATCACCGATACCGTCGCCGTTGGAGTCCTGAAAGGATTGGGGATATATCTCATAAAAAATCGCGTCTTTGATCCAGCTTGCGCCCATCACATTTCCTCCTTAGCCGCCATTTCCGCCAACATCTGCCGGGCCTGGGTGGCGATGTAGAGCTTATTGCCATGCTCCGCCACAAAGCGCAGCGCCTGCTTCGCCAGGTCGTTTTCTCCCTGGGATAAGTAAAGACCGGCATAATTCATCGCCAATCTAACCCGATTCCGCATATTTTGGGGTACAGACTGGTCCAGCAGTTGCCGCGCAGGATCGTACTGTCCCTGCCGGCAGAAGATCCAGGCATCCTGCGCCCGCAGGATATCCGCAAATTGCTGCTTTATTTTTCGGTTTTTAATCTTTCCGAAAACCTCTTTGGACTTGCGGATCCAATCCTCCGCTTCCCGGTCCATACCCAGCTTTCTGCAGGCAATACCCATTTGGCCGCAGTAAGCCATCTGCGTGCCCCGGTCCCGCCTCGCCATGATCGCCTGTTCCATAGGCAGCAACAGCATATAGGCTTGCTGATATTGCCCCAGATCGATCATCGCCGTAGTTTCCCCCAACTGTCGATTGATTTCCATTGCCTTAAAACCGCCGTAGCCCTTTTGCTTTTGCATTTCTTCTCGGTAAGGCTCCGGGTCGCATTCTTCCAGGTACATCCGTAAGGGTTCTTTGATCAGCGCATTCATACGCCCTCTCAGAAACCAGGAACAGAGAAGTATGCCGCCGTACATAACGATCAACCCGAGCCCAACATTTTGATTCGTTAGCACAGTACCCAACGCTATCATCACGGCGCAGCTGGCAAAATACAGTATGCGCACATACTTTGTCACAAAGCGATTGAATTTTTCCATCTTCATTCCTCCCAGGGGAAGGGCTTTCCCGTCAGCACATGGTTTTTTATATAGGCAAAGGTGAGCTTCTCCCCCTGCTGCTTCAGCATGACCAGCAAAAATTCCAGTTGCCGCATGGTGTCCGGGTGCATCAGCGCCCGTTCCCGGCTGCGCTGCAGATAATCCAAAGCTGCGCCGTCGTCATAATTTTCCTTGCGGTAGGTCTTGCAGGCGGCGATCCGGTCCATGACCATTTCCGCCAGATACTTCCGGGGCATGGGGATGGCCTCGTAGCGTTTGGTTTCGGGATGCATATCCGTCCAATATTCCCAGTGATGGCGGTTGCGGCCCTTGTGATGCATCCAGGCCTCGGAATAGCCCTTATCATCCCGCTCCGCGCCGTTGGGGCTGCGGTCACCCTGGAAATATTTGGCGCCAACCTTAAATTCCGTGGGCATATATTTGGACAGATCATGGGTCAGTCCCTGCCAATATAACCCCACTTGAAAACAGCCCTTCCGCACCAGATGACGGTGGTGGGTGATCGTCTTAAAATGCTGCCAGCCCTTTCCCATGCGCCTCTCCCCTTTCGTTTTTCTACATTATATTATAGCACGGTCCGCAAAGAATGCAATCCCGTTTGCCTTAAATCACATTTTTTCCCGCAGGCGTTGCATTTTGTATAGGCCGGCGTTATAATAGCTTTATCTGACCAAACGGAGGGGTTTTCTTTGATCCTTTTATATATTCTGCTGGCATTGGCGGCAAATGTACTGCTGATCGCCTTTATCTGCTTCCGCATGACCTTTTATGTGCCGAAAAAGATCATCATCGGCCCGGATGACTATCCCATCCCCGACGGCGAGATCTATGAACCCTACCGGGAACAAATGGTGGCCTGGATGAAAGAGGTCCGCCAGCTTCCCTGCCGGGAACTCACCGCCACTTCTCACGACGGACTGACGCTCTACGGCAAATACTACGAATTTTCCCCGGATGCCCCCACAGAGATCATGTTTCACGGCTATCGCGGCAGCGCCGAACGGGATCTGTGCGGCGGTGTGCAGCGCGCCTTCTCTCTGGGCCACAGTGTGCTGATCGTAGACCAGCGGGCCGCCGGTCACAGCGGCGGCAATGTGATCACCTTCGGCTATCACGAGAGCAAAGATTGCCTGAAATGGATAGAAAAGGCAACCGAAGAATTTGGCCCGGAGCGCAAACTGATCCTCACCGGCATTTCCATGGGCGCTTCCACGGTGTTGATGGCCGCCGGCAATCCCCTGCCTGATAATGTGGTGGCTGTGCTGGCAGATTGCGGCTACACCAGCGCCAAAGAAATCATTCAAACGGTCATTGCGCAAATGCATCTTCCGCCCACGCCGGTCTATCCTTTCGTGCGGCTGGGGGCCATTCTGTTTGGCGGTTTTGACCCCAATCGCGCCGATGCCACCGCCGCCCTGGCCAATTGCAAGGTGCCGGTGATCTTCGCCCACGGCGATGCCGATGCCTTTGTCCCCTGCGATATGAGCCGAACCAATTACGGCGCCTGCCCCGCCAAAAAGGAATTGGTGATCATCCCCGGCGCCGGTCACGGTCTGTGTTATTTGGCCGACCCGGCAGGCTATTTGTCCCAGTTGAAGGCATTTTTTGATTCTGTGATATAAATCGGCAGCTACCCATAAGGATGTAATCCTACTGTAGGGGCGATTCAGAAGGTGAATTGTTGCATAGCGGCAAGAGAAACCACCCTGGGGTGTGAATCGCCCGCAACCGCTGATTGCTGCTGTAGGGCGGGGGCTTGCTCCCGCCGCTTTGTATTCCTTTATCGCAAGTGTCGCATTTGTGCCACAAATGCACCGGGCAAGCCCAACCCCCTTGTTCCATAGGTCGATTTAAAGAATGCTTTTTGGTATAATAAACAAAAAATTATATTCTTTGTGAAGGAGGTCTTTGTGTGTTTTTATATCGTCCAGTAGGCCAGGCTGAATACGAGCTGATTGCCCAATCAAACTTTACTGCATATCCTCCCCGATTGCCAGAACAACCTATTTTCTATCCTGTGCTCAATGAACGCTATGCCAGGGAGATTGCAGAAAAATGGAATCGGCGATACCCAGACTCCCAATTTACAGGATATGTCACTACGTTTGAAATTGATGATACATACATTGCGCAGTTCCCAGTGCAAACCGTTGGAGCAAGCTATCATCAGGAACTCTGGATTCCGGCAGAAGAGTTAGAAAATTTCAATCAACATATTATCGGTAAAATCGTAATCATTTAGTTCGACAATTCCCGATTCAACGAAGGAGGAAGAATGATGTACAACTCCATAAAATCAAGCGAAGATATTCAGTGTTTTCTTGAGAAAGTCAACTCACTGCACGATGGGTATATCATCGGAGTTCAGTATGTAAATAATGGAATATCAAAGATAGAGCACGGACATTCTTTCAATCCTGAGCAGACAAAGTTAGTTGTTAAAATACTTGTCACCAGTATTGGGGATGCTGTTGTAGAATTGGAATTCGAGAACCTTTTAGAGTGGCAAATAAAAGATAATCAATGGGATATGACAGATACTACTGTTATGTTTGATGACCAAAATTGGATTATTTGGTCTGATGATGTTTATATCAACATGGATCAAGTAAAAAACGGTTCCTACGCTATTGCCCGGTCCATGAGATGGAGAATTGTAGAATAGAATTTATCAAACAGTTAACCGCAGCACCATTGGATTGGTTGAAGCTGCGGTTTTGCTTTTTAGTTATCGGCGGGAGCAAGCCCCCGCCCTACGATAGATAACATCCCTGTTTGGTGTCGCCCAAGCCGGGCCATCTTTTTTACATTCTTTCAAATCCCACCAGCATACCGCCCCGTTCGGCATAATAGCTGCACAGGCCTCTGCAGGTATGGATCCTGACCTCAGCTTCCGGCAATGCCTGGCGGATCATATGCCGCAGCTGCTGGGCTGCTACCTTGTTTTTGTTGTGGGCGATCCGCACCTTTCCGGAACGCAGTCCCTCTTTCTGCAGATTTTCCACCAATGTTGCCAGCGCCTTGGCTTCGCCCCGGCATTTGTTGGTAGGCTCCAATGTACCCTGGTCGCTGGCTCTGCCCACAATGCGAATACCCAGGACACCGGCGATCTTGGCAACTGCGGGATTCACTCTGCCGTTGGCCGCAAAATTTTTCAGCGATTCCAGCATGAACACCAGCCCAGTCTGCTGTTTATATTCCTCGATGCCCCGACAGATTTCCTCAAAGGACATATCCTGGATGATGTACTGCTGCAGCTTTTCGATCAGCAACTGCAGCTCCGGTCCCGCCGACAGCGAATCGATCACATGCACTTTTCTGTCCCGGTGGGCATCCTCGTACATTTGCCTGGCGATGCACGCGGCATTGTAGCTGCCGGAAAGGCCGCTGGTGATAGTAACGCAGAACACTTCCTCGGCTTCCCCGAAGGCTTCCAGCCAATCCGCCGGATTGGGGCAGGAGGTTTTGGACTTGCCTTTATAGCTGTCAAACCACTGCACCATGGCATCCACATCCAGGGCAGCATCGTCGATAAACTCGGTTTCGTTTGTGATGATTTTCAGCGGGGCCAACGCAAAATCCACCGCATCCAGCGCCAGGATATCCGCAGAGGAATCCGCCACGATCTTGATTTTTCTCATAGAATGATCTACCACCTTTCCCTCGCACCATACCACACATCCCCCGCAGAAGCTACCTACCGCTGACTTTTGACCTCTATCCCCAGTAGAATTCGCCCTCTACCAACGGCAGAGTCCCTTTTTACAGCAAAAAACAAGGGCGGTATCCCGCCCTTGCCGATCATTCCAGTATTTCCTTCCACTGGGTTTCCTTGAACCCCACCAGCACGGCATCCTCCGTCACCAAAATCGGCCGTTTCACCAGCATACCGTCAGAAGCAAGCAGACGAAGCTGCTCTTCTTCCGTCATAGTGGGCAGTTTTTCTTTCAGATTCAGGGATTTATACAGCAAACCGCTGGTATTAAAAAACTTTTTCAGTGGCAGGCCGCTCTGGGTATGCCACACTTTCAGTTCCTCATAGGTGGGGTTTTGCAGTTTGATATGACGATCGGTGTAAATGACATTCTGCGCATCCAGCCACTTTTTCGCCTTCTGGCAGGTAGAACACGGGGGATATTGGATAAATAGCATAGTGACCACTCTCCTTATCAAATAATGGATATGACAAATAAAGCCATGCTAAGACATATCAACAAACCGTACAGCACCACAAAGCAAATCGGCAACCGTTTTTCAATGGCTGTAAAAGAAATGTACTTTCCGCCGCACAGTTTTTCGCTCATAACGCGCCATTCCGTGTCATAAATATTGGCCGGCAGGTTCTTTTCGATCTCGGAGATCACTTTCATTTTGGCGCTGTTGAGCCGGCCATAGGATTCCAGCAGGCTCAGCCAATTGAGATTCAGCAGGATGCCCATAATACTCACCGAAAACATCCCCACCGCAGTAGCCAGCATTCCATTGATCCCCGACAAGCTAAACAGCAAACCTGCGGCCGTTGCCAAAATGGTCAGCATAGTGGTATTGAGGGTGGTGTAAAAATTGGAAGTATTCTGTCTGCGGTTTAGGATATCCTCGCTGGTTTGCAGATATGCCTTATACTGCTCGATCAGTTCCGTTTCCCTTTTGGGGTCCTTGGTCTGCTCTAACTGTCTGGCAATATCAAAATCATACCCCTGCTTCAGCACACGGGGCAGATCCTCCAAGGATATCTCCTTGAAGAGCTCCTTGTTGGTATTGTTGAAGCTGTCCTTTTTTATGAGGCTGCCGTTGATGACATCCTTATATTCCGGCCGGAGGCGATACAGCAGTATCTGTTTTTTCTTTTTCAGGGCATACTGGATCTCTTCGTCTACAAATGTACTCGTGTGGGTAATTTCACCCAGAATATAGAGGATCAGATCGCTCTGATCGATTTTGGCCTTTGCTTCCTTCCGCCAATGCTTGTCATCCTTGTTGGATTGCAGCGCCAGCAGATCCACATTTACACGGCTGTTGATCTCCTGCATCAAGTTTTCAACCGCCGTACGGTCCTCACTTTTGTGTATGATAAATATCTTCATATGGGCACCCACACTTTCTCTGTTTTTAGGGGGATAAAATACTAACCGCCGAATCGGCCATACAAGCCCACAGCCAGGCCAACGATCAAGGCAAGCGTATATCCGTCATTGAGGGCTTAACTTTCTCAATGCCCTCACCGCCTTTCTACAGCGACTATATCATGTCCGGGGCAAAATGGCAAGAAAAATCCGCCTTCCTGCAAAAAACAGCTTGACAGAACGGCCCATTGATGCTATAATTTCCTGCGTGGCGCTCAGGTGCCGTGACAGATGGGCCTTTAGCTCAGTTGGTTAGAGCCTCCGGCTCATAACCGGATAGTCCCGGGTTCGAATCCCTGAAGGCCCACCATATAGGGGTATAGCTCAATTGGTAGAGCGGCGGTCTCCAAAACCGTAGGCTCTGGGTTCAAGTCCTAGTGCCCCTGCCAGAAAAAGCCCGACTGCGAAAGCAGTCGGGCTTTTTCTGGCAGAAAGCGGACTTGAAAGGGCGGCACCAGTGCGCACACTGGTGTAAAAATTGCGAGCTGGCGAGCATTTTTTAGCTCGTGGGAAAGTCCATGGACGAATGACGCAGCCGGTACGACTGTTGACAATGATCCTTTTTTTTGATATACCAAAATTGCAGAAAGGAGTGTTATTATGAAAAAGCTTCGCAGTAAGATTCCCGCAATGATTGCTATGTTCCTTGCGTTGTTCACTTTCGGTTTCATGATTGCCATGTTCATTTCCTACCTCTTCTCCCCTCCTGTTGAGTTTGAGGGCGGCATTGGTTTCGGCTTTGCCTGTTGGATCTATGGCATGGCTATCGCTGTCCTTAGTTTAGTTTTCTATTTTTTTGATGCCCTTCTGACACTCCACAAGGCCACTCTTAAAATCGATCCTGTTTTTAACACCATTGTGGGTACTTCCCTGTTGGTAGCCATTGCTCTGCTTATAATCCTCATCTGCAGTGGTTTGTTAATGGTCATTTTGTGGAACGTAATTTTCTTGGCAATCTTCGTTTTAGAAATCATCTCCATTTGCAGGCAGCTCAAGAAGGTTTGATATAAAAGCATCCGGATTTTTTCGGATGCTTTTTCTTGCTTTTTCGACGTTTTTCTATTATAATCTATAATGGAAGGATGTGTTGCGATGAATATTGAAGTCAATTACAAAAACAAAAAGCGGTACCGTACCGCCAAATATCCCATGCATCAAACGAAATTCTGGACCTGGCTGATCTGGTTCCTTTCCAAGATCATGCTCATCGGCAAAACATACAAGGTGGAAAAGGTCAACATGGAGGGTCTGAAACCGCCCTACATGATGCTCAGTAACCATATGCATTTCATCGACTTCGAGCTGGCCGCCATGGCCACCTGGCCCCACCCGGTCAGCAATGTGGTGAGCATCGACGGCTATGTGGTGAAATGGTTCCTCTTAGAGTGGATCGGCGCCATCGCCACCCGGAAATATACCACCGACCTGCACTTGGTAAAATCCATCCGCCATGTACTGCAGCGGGGCGATATTCTGGCTATGTACCCCGAAGCCCGCTATACGCCCTGCGGCACCCTGGCATATATGCCGGAATCCCTGGGTAAGCTGGTAAAGATGAACAAGGTGCCGGTGGTGGCTGTGGTACATCACGGCAATCACCTGTACGCCCCCTTCTGGAGCTTCCGCCATAAGCGGAAAGTACCTATGCACACCGTATTTACCCAGATCCTCACCCCCGAACAGATCGAGTCCATGACCGTGGAGGAGATCAACGCCACTCTGCGCCAGGCGCTGCAATATGACGAATATCAGTATCAAAAGGACAACGGCATCCGCATCACCGAGCCTTTCCGCGCTGAAGGCTTGCACCATGTGCTGTATCAATGTCCTCACTGCGGCCAGGAGCACAAGATGGACTCCAAGGGCGCGGAGCTGTTCTGCACCGCCTGCGGCAAGCGCTGGCTGTGGCAGGAGGACGGCTATCTGAAGGCCCTGGAAGGCGAGACCGAATTTGACCACATTCCCGATTGGTTTGCATGGGAACGCAGCCAGGTGGAAAAACAGATCGAAGAAGGCACCTATCACTTTGAAGACGAGGTGGAGGTCTTCTCCCTGCCCCGGGTGTGGCGTTACATTCCCCTGGGCAAGGCCAGGCTGGTCCACGATATAGAAAAAGGCTTCACCTTGGACGGCCATTACCGCGGCGAAAAATACTATATCAACCGCACCCCGCTGCAAACCAACAGCCTTCATGTGGAATACGACTTCGGTCCCCTGGATGGCAGCGATTATGTGGATATTTCCACAGAAAACGACTCTTTCTACTGCCGCCCCACCAAAAAAGATGTGATCACCAAGCTGGCTTTCGCTACGGAGATCCTCTATCAGCGGGAAATGGCCAAGAAACAACAAAAATAAGGAGAGATGATCATGGAAACCAACCGTTCTGAATTTACCGGCGGTCTGCTGGGTTTGATCGGCATCAATCTGCTGCAGGCTCTGCTGACCATCATCACCCTGGGTCTGGGCGTACCCGCCGCCATTTGCATGAAACAGCGCTGGATTGCCAAGCACACCTACATCGACGGCCGCCAGCTTGTATTTGACGGCAAGGGTTCCCAGCTTTTCGGCAGCTATATCAAGTGGTTTTTGCTCTGCATCGTCACGCTGGGCATCTACAGCTTCTGGCTGGATATCAAAATGAAGCAATGGGTCGTCAAGCATACCCACTTTGCCTGATTCTCCCCGCCACCCCACAAAGAACACCGCCGCAGTTTTATCTGCGGCGGTGCATTTTATTCCTTATTCTCCTGGGGCGGCAGCTTGCTTTGCCGGCGGCGACGGCGGCGCTGATTGCTGCTTCGCTCCGGCGGGTCCGCCTTTTCTGCCCGTTTGGCATAGGCGGCAGCGGCCTCGGAGGTGGCTTCATAGGTCAGTCGGCTGACCCGGACAGTACCATCCGGCTGCTCCGACAGCCGGACGCGAATCAGGAATTGGCCATGCTCCGGGCAACGGGCCAGATCCATATACCGATGACCAGGCTGGGCAAACCAACGGGTACCTTCCATCTGCCCACCGCAATGGGGGCACAGATTCTCCTCGCCGTCCATGGCAGCCAGCGCTGTTTTTTTGTCAGCGTAATCATAGAACACCTTGCGGCTAATGCAGCCCGGAAGCTCTGCGCCGTGGAAACCGTTGACATGGCTCTTCACTGCCTCATCATACTCCTGCATACCTTTTTTCAGGTCCAGCATGGCGCAGATCAGCGCCGTGTGGTAGGCATCGCCCAAAGCATCGTGGGCAGGGCGGCTGGGTTCGATATCGAAGATCTCCATGGCGGTCTTCAGCGCTTTTTGAGAGTTGGAGCCGTCGGTTTGGGCATTGAACATCATTTGCGCGTTGTACCACTTGTTGGTCCAGGCAGTATCCAATTCAAACAGCCGCAAATTTTCCTGCAGAATGCCAATATCGTCAAATCCCCAGGTCAGAAAGATCACATCTTCCCCACACCAGGCCCGGAACTGTTCCATCGCCTGGGGAAAGGGCACGCCCTCCTGGCGCAGCCGTTCTTCCTTGATACCGGTGAGTTTGCTGACCCGTCGATTCAGACGGCGGTAAAACTTCGGTTGGATCATCACCTGGAATTCATCGGCCACAAACTGATCCTCCGTGATGCGGACGGCGCCGATCTGGATGATCTCGCCCCGGATCGCCACCGGCAGCACTTTTTTCGCGGAGGGAGACCCGGGCCAGGGCTGATTCCACTCCATATCCATAACAATGTAATTCATTGCGGTTACCTCAACTTTGTATTCTACCTTATATCATAGCACATCTTGTCCCCTTCTGTAAATAAGAAGTTTATATTTTCTCCGGATTTTCAAACTGGCCTTATTTTATTGTTTCGTTTTGGTGCTTTATTTATAACCAGTTTGTGCTATATTGGAATTACAAACGAAGGAGGTGCATCCTAATGAAAAAGAAATATCCTGTAATCCTTAGTTTTGTTCTGTGTATCGTGGGCATCGTGGCAGCCTGTTGCTTCCATGGTTACGTCACCGCCGACACGGTCTCTGCATGGCACAAGGTTCTTTTTTCTTCAAGCGTGATCCTGGCCGTTGGCGGCTTCGTGGCCGGCATCGTAAATCTGCTTCCCGACAGAAAACCCACCAGCATCCGTACGCTGGCAATGGCATCCATTTTTGCCGCGTTGTGTTATGTGGGCTGTACTTACTTCAAGATTCCCATGCCCGGTTCCACCAGTTTCTTCCACTTTGGAAATACTTTCTGTGTGCTGGCGGCGCTGTTTTTGGGCGGTTTTTGGGGCGGCATGGCTGGTGCCATCGGCATGACCGTTTCTGATCTGTTCAACGGTTATGTGGATTCCGCCCCCAGAACCTTCATTCTGAAGCTTTGCATTGGCTTAATTGCAGGATGCATCGCCCACAAGGTATTCCACATCGCCGAAAGCAGAGATTCCCGCAAAATCCCCCTGCCTGTGGCCACGGTTATCGCCTGTTCTGCCGGTATGCTTTTCAATGTAATTGCGGATCCTCTGCTGGGTTATTTCTACAAGCTGTATATTTTGGGCATCCCCCAGAACATCGCCAGTTCTTTGGCTAAAATCGCCACGATCCCCACCGCTGTCAATGCCGTGGTGGCCGTAATTGCCGCCACCCTGTTCTATCTGGCGCTTCGTCCTGCATTGACCAAGGCAAACCTGATGCCCAGACTGTAAGAAAATCGGAGGTCTTATGAAATACAATCGAGTCTTAACTATCCAGGACATTTCCTGTCTGGGTCAGTGTTCCATGACCGTGGCGCTGCCGATCCTTTCCGCCTGCGGTCAGGAAACCTGCATCATCCCCTCCGCTGTGCTGTCCACCCACACCGGCGGCTTCTCCTTCCCTACGATCCGGGATACAAGCATGGATATTCCCGCCATTCGCGCCCATTGGGAAAAGGAAGCGGTTTGCTTTGACGCCATTTACACCGGCTATTTAGGCACCAAGGAGCAAATCGCAGATGTGGCCAATGTATTCGACACCATGCTGCGACCCGGCGGCAAGATCATCGTTGACCCCGCCATGGCAGACCACGGCAAGCTGTATTCCGGTTTTGATATGGTCTACGCTCAGGCTATGACTGAACTTTGCAAAAAGGCCGATGTGATCCTGCCTAATCTGACAGAAAGCTGCCTGATGACCGGCTGCGAATATAAAGAATCCTATGACGAAGCCTATATTCATGATGTGCTGAAGAAGCTCCATGACATGGGCATGAAAACCGTGGTGCTGACCGGCATCGGCTATGTCCCCGGGGAAACCGGCGTGGTGCTGTCCGACGGGCACGGCCAATGGCATTATCGCCACCAAAAGCTTGCCCGCAGCTATCACGGCACCGGCGACATCTACGCCTCCGCCTTTGTGGGCAGTTGGATCGGCGGCAAGACTATGGAAGAAGCGGTAAAAATCGCCGCGGATTATGCCTGCGAATGCATCAAAGCCACCATTGGCGACGAGAGCCATTGGTACGGCACCAAATTTGAGTCCGTACTGGGCAAGTTGATCGATATGCTGAAATAATATTTGGGCCTGCCGCTTTCTGCGGCAGGCTTTTTCCATTACAGTTTATTACTCCGTTCAAATCGGCGGTGGCTGGGGGCGTGTTCTTTCGTACATACGGCACTCCCTCCGTCTCAGAGGGAGGCACGGGCGCTGCCGCGCCGCAGCAACCATCGAACAATACGAAAAACACCAATTTGATCACTTGTCATACGCCGCAAAACATTGTATAATGAAACAAAAAGGACATTTTTCTATGGAGATTTTGTATTCGGACAAGGATATGGTGGTCTGCGTTAAGCCGGTGGGGCTGGATTCGGAGCGCGAAGTTCCCCAGGAACTGGGCGGCGAAATTTTCCCCATTCACCGGCTGGACAAAAATGTGGGCGGTGTCATGGTCTACGCCCGTACCAAGGCCGCTGCCGCTGCCCTTTCCAAGGCAGTGCAGGACGGCAGTTTGGTGAAAGAATATGTGGCCAAAGTCCATGAAACACCCCCGGAAAACGGCGATTGGACCGACTTTCTTTTCAAGGACAGCACAAAAAACAAGGTATTTGTGGTAAAAAAGGAACGAAAAGGCGTGAAAAAGGCCCGTTTGGAGTTTGTAAGGTTGGATGAAAATCTGGTTCGCATCCGGCTGCACACCGGCCGCAGCCATCAGATCCGGGTACAGTTTGCCAGCCGGGGCTTTCCCCTGATGGGCGACCACAAATACGGCTCGAAAGACGAAGCCACCGCCCCCATGCTCTTTTCCTGCTGTCTCACCTTCCCCTGGAAGGGCAAAACAATGCGCTTCGAAAAACTGCCTGATTGGGTATGATTTTGTAGGGGCGACTACCCAATCGCCCGAAAGGAATGTAGGGCGGGGGGGGCTTGCTCGCCGCTAACTGAAAACGCAACCGCAGCACCGATCAACGGTGCTGCGGTTTGCTATTAGACAAATTGGAATTTGTCTAACAATTAAGTGTCAAATTCAAAATAATACAGTGTGTTAGTATCTAAATCATATACTGCAATGGAAAAATTAAAAGAGTATCTGTTGAATAGGTTTGTATCATCTGACTTGTCACCTGCTTCTGAGTGGCGGTCAACAAATTTATACACGCCGTTGTTAATGAAAGGCCAATGTGCTTTTTCTGCAAGATTATAGCCATAGCTCACACCATCTTTTTCGCCGCCATACATAATCAATTGCAAATTCTCCGTAAGAGGAAGTGGTTTCCAATCCTTAATAAGTTCCGTTGATTGCTCGTTTTTTTCTGAGCAGTCCAGAATTAGATAATACGAGCCATCACCATGAAAACCACCATGTGTGTCTTTCTCCTCAATAACAGTAAACATACTTGTTTTGAAACCAAAGTATTCGGCTTGTCCACTATCCACTGTACTACAAGAAGAAAAAACGATACCAACAATGATAGTTGCTATGATTAACTTTACATATCTCATAATTAAGGCCTCCTTCGTCAAATTTAAGTTAGTTGTACAGGCGCGGGTGCGCCCAAGGCTCCCTTGTGTAAAGGGAGCTGTCAAAAATCTTCTGATTTTTGACTGAGGGATTGTCTTACGGCAGCATCGATATACTCACAAACACCACGAAAATTGCGACTGACCTCATTATTAGGGATACGAATTATAGTTAATCCATACCTTTCCAGGAATGCAGTACGCTCCGCATCTTTCTCCACATTGCCATCTTCGTAGTGTAGGGAACCATCCAGTTCAATTACCAGCTTCGCTTCCGCACTGTAAAAATCAGCAATATATTTTCCTAATACCTTTTGCCGTGAAAATCGAACAGGATAGGTACGCAGAAAATCATACCACAAATGCCGTTCTTCTTTTGTCATTTCTTTTCGCAGTTGCTTTGCAAAAGGTACTAACTGCTTATTATGCTTTGACTGCATTGCAATCCCTCCGTCACGGCTTCGCCGTGCCACCTCCCTTTACACAAGGGAGGCTCTGGTGCGTCGCAAATCTGTTAGACAAATTCAAATTTGTCGAACGGATTCACGTTGACCAATGTATCAGAAAACTATCGCCCCTACCTGTTATCAGTCTTCCTCGAATTCGATGATACTTTTCAGCCGATCCGGCATAGGACTGCCCGCCAGCTTGAATTCACCATAGGGTGTCCGCAGGGTCTTGGGCGCGTCCTTGAAGATAAAGAACGCCACTCGGCAAGGCTGGACACCAGGATCTGGCTCATCATAGGTGCGGCAGATCTTTTTTGTACCCTTTTTGTTTAGGAACTGCTCCATATAGGCGCACTGCCAATCGTTTTCATGCAATTCCGGCTCGGGAACCACAAATTCATAGAGATCCACATCGTCGGAGGATTCGTCGATCATCATTTCCACCAGATACCACTCTTTATTGAAATCGTAGCATCCGTAAAACTGCACCTTTTCCATAAAAAACCTCTTACATATTCGCCTTAATGGTAGAAATCAGGATATCGCCGGCGACAACGCGGTCCTCGGCGGCGAAGCCTTCGGCGAAATTGTCAGAATAGATCACCTGGGCATTGGGAGGGAATTCCTCATCGCCCTGCCAGATCAGGATCTGAATATGGAAACCGGGCACCAGCTCAAACTGGTAGCCGGCATCACCATGGGGCAGCTTGATGGCGCCCATCTTTTCGCAGGCCGCAGCAAATGCCTTCAGCTTGAAGCTGAAGGTATAGGCGGCCCGGGTCAGCACCCGGCCGGTGTAGGGGGTGATGTACATTTCTCCCCAGGGCATCTCCCGGAAGGTCTTCCAAGTACCGCACCAGGCTACTTTCTTGCTTTCCTGCAGATAGCGCAGCAGGAAGGTCTGGGTGGGCAGCGGTGGAACGGGGCCGTTATCCAAAGCGCGAATGGCATAATCCGGGTGGGTAATGGCAAATTCCCGGCCCAGTAAGTTAACATAAAATTCTTTTCCATCCCATTTGACACCGGTACGGGCAGCAGCTTCCGCGGCATCCAGCTTCTTAAACTGCTCCTCGTAGTGGGCGAAGGGTACTTCTTCTTTGTGATTTTCGATTTGCATATTCTATCTCCTGTTTTTTGATAAGGCTTCTCCTCAAGGAGAAGGCTTTAGCCTGTTCCAAATATCTTCACACACAGATGAAAAACGCAGGTTAATATCTGCATTGGAATATCGTAGCACCGTAATTCCCAGTGAATTCAGGTAGGCATCTCGCGCCGCATCCGCCTGCTTGCCGACTAAATCATAATGCTGTGAGCCGTCCAACTCGATTACAACTTTCGCTGAAGCAACATAGAAATCTACAATATACTTTTCGATTACTTTTTGCCGATGCACCACAATGGGCAGCATTTTCAGAAAATCATACCATAGGTGCCGCTCCTCTTTTGTCATATTTTTACGGAGCATTTTTGCGTTGGTATCCAGTTTTTGGTTATGTGTATTATTCATTATTCCTGAATAGAATTAGGGAACAAGCTGCGGTCGGTATGGGGAATGAAGCATGCAGCTACAAAGGAATCCATATAACCGGGGTAAGTGGACAGCTCCAGATAGGTCATATTGGCGCCTACCTCGGCGCACTTGGCATTAGCCTGGTTGGAAAGCACCATGGCATAAGCGCCGGTCAAAGAGGAATTGCCAATGTAGCTGTATTTGCTCAAGTCCACATCGGGCAGCATGCCGATATTGACGGCATTTTTCATATTGATGCCGCTGCCGATGCCGCCGGCCACATACACATGGTCGATCATTTCAATATCCATATCCACGGACTTCAGCAGGGTGTCAATGGCGGAGAAAATAGCGCCCTTGGCACGGATAAAGTTATCGATATCCACCTCATTGATGGAAACCTCCCGGCCGGTCTCGCTTTCTTCCGGGAATGCGATCACATAGCGGCCCATGCCGTGCTGATCCCGCTTGACCCGCTGGCCTTCTCTGTCAAACAGACCCCGGGCATTGATGATACCGCAGCGATACAGCTCAGAAATAATGTCGATAATACCGCTGCCACAAATACCTACCACCCGCTGGCCTTCATCACCCACCACAGTAAGGGTAGGCTCCATGGTATCCTTGTCGATGGTGCAGGCCTCCACTGCGCCGTCGGTAGCTCGCATGCCGCAGGAAATATCGCCGCCTTCAAAGGCGGGGCCGGCAGAGCAGGCGCAGCTCATCAAAAAATCCCGGTTGCCAAATACCAGTTCGCCATTGGTGCCCAGGTCAATAAACAGACTCATTTCGTCTTTGTCCCACAAACCGGCGGCCAGTGTACCGGCGGTGATATCGCCGCCCACATAAGAGCCGATATTGGGCGCGATCTGCACCGGCGCCAAGGGATTGGCGGGCAGCTTCAGATCACCGGCCAGCAGGCCCTCCCAGCCGAAGAAGCTGGGGATGTAAGGTTCCATACGAACCGGCTCGGCATCCACGCCCACAAACAGGTGATTCATAGTGGTATTAGCCGCCACGCACAGCCGCAGAATGCTGCGGGCATTGAGATTGGCCGACTTGCAGAGGTTGGCAATAATGGGCGTCAGGGTCTCCTTGACGATGGCATCCTGCAGCTTCTTTCTGCCGCCGGGTCTTCCCTGCTCGATGATCCGGTTGATCACATCTGCGCCATAGCGGATCTGACCGTTGCCGGAAGATCCTTTGGCCAGGATTTTGCCATTTTCCAGGTCCACCAGAACCATGGTAACGGTGGTGGTGCCGATATCAATGGCGCAACCGACGATAGCGGTATCCTCGGGGTCACAAACTTCCATGCACAGGAAGCTGTCGCCCTGGATTTCGCCCTTGACGCACACATTCCAGTGATAGCTGCGCAGAGTGGTAGCCAGCTTTGCCATGACGGCAAAAGGTACTTTTACCTTGGCAACGCCCAGGGCATCCTGAACGGCCCAGGTAAAGCGCTCGATGTCGGGCATGGTGTCATCCAGGGTAGGCTCAGCCATGGAAATGACCACGGAGCGGAAGCAGTTGGTAAATTCGATGCCGCTGGCCTTCAGATCTGCCTGGCAATCCTCAAAAATGGCGATCTCCTTGGGAGAAGACAGGTCGGCGGTCTTCATGCGGCTTTGGTAGGCGCTGGCGATATCCGGCACCCAAACGGTGCAATCGGTGAGCACCTTTGCATTGCAGCTCAGGCGCCAGCCGGCATTATATTCTTCGTCGGAGATATGGCGGCTCTTGAAGGATTCCAATTCTCCTTCAATCAGCTTGACACGGCATTTGCCGCAGGAGCCGTTGCCGGAGCAGGGAGCGTCGATGGCCACATTGGCCCGACGCGCCAACTCCAGCAGGTTATCACCGGCGTTACATTCGATAGAAACTGGGCTTGCGCCCTCAATTTGGAAGGTTACTTTCATATGTAAGATTCCTTTCGGAGGTAATAATGCCTTCCCCCGAGGGGAAGGTGGCCCGAAGGGCCGGATGAAGAATGGCGATATTCCACCTCATCATTTGCAGTTCGTTAAGTTGCAGATGCTCTCGACTTCACTATTTGATCTATCACATCACATACATTTCCAAACTGCCGTATCACATCTAAATTTGACAATCTAAGGACATACAATCCCAAGGATTGCAAATATAGTGTCCTCTTATGATCGTATTCTATATTCATAGGTTCACAATGCTGTGAACCATCTAATTCTACCACAAGTTTTGCCTTGTGACAATAAAAATCAACAATATAGTTACCTATCACATATTGTCTGCGAAATTGCGGTTTATAGAGTCGCAGAAAATTGTACCGCAGAAGTTTTTCTTCCTTTGTGGCGTTTTTTCGAAGGTTTTGCGATATTGGTTTGCGTTTTTTATTCTGTTCCATAACTGCTTCCTATTTACGAAATGCATATAAAACCAACATATCGCCATTCCTCATCCGTCTTGAAATCCGTCCAAGTATGGACGGATTTCAATCCACCTTCCCCCCGGGGGAAGACATTTACTCCGGAATTTTCAGATCCGGGCGTTTTTCCCGGAGGAATTGCTTGAATTCGGAGAAGGTGCCCTTGGTGAAGCAATTAACATCTATCAATGTGGTTCTACGGCCTGTAAAGCGAAGCTTATAGGAGTATTTCAAGTGAACAACCTCTGTTAGATCCTGGAATTCGTATACAATCTCCTGCTCACCGCTTTTTACGATTATACTCTCACCAATGGTGATCGTATATCCCGGCAGCACCCCGCCATTCTTCTTTTTCAAAGAACGCCAGCCTAAGGACACCAGGATATTCGGCAGGAAAAATGTGATCACCAATACCACAATCACTACCGTATAGAATATCCAGCATTTTTCCAGGATGCCCGAAACTGCAGAATATAGGATGATAAACAAAAAGAGGATACCTGTAGCGATTACTGTAGGAATCCGTGGGCCAACGCCGTATTTTCTGGCATTTTCCACAGCCATTTTGTAATTCGCTCCACCATTCAGTTCAAAAATAGTTTCCATACATACTCCCCTATTGGTCATTCTCCTCACAGATATAAGGCGGATCCTTCGACTTCGCTTCGCTACGCTCAGGATGACATGGTAGTCGTTACATATCATTCCGGAATTTTCAGATCCGGGCGCTTTTCCCGGAGGAATTGCTTGAATTCGGAGAAGGTGCCTTTGGTGAAACCGTCGACAGCAACAAACAACATCATATTCTTTTGTATGCCCAGCACCATATGATCCGCAAAAATGTCTACCAATGTGATCTTCCTATAGGGCAGTTCCATGGTTTTGCCATTGTAAATAACCCGAATGGCATCCCCAAACTGATATGTCATTTCTGCCGACTCACATCCGGTAAAGTCCCGGAAATAACCGACCGTCTTTTTGATTACCATGGGTGTGGAAAACCAAAGCAAGTACATGGCCGTAAGGTTAATTGCTATCGTGACAAAAGCAAACACCGTTCCAATTGTTTCCTGCAGAACACCTGCTAACATTTTGATCAAAACCGCTGCGCCCACAACGGTAACAACCATACGCAGTGTTCGCATTTTCTTATCCTGCGCCATGTGGTAATCCATGATCATGGTTTCACACAGTTCGCAACGATTTTCAAAAACAGTTTCCATACATTCTCCCTTTGGGGAGGGGCGATGCCCCTCCCCTATTGGTTTGACATTACATCAGAGGCTCCAGGTTCAGCACCGGGTGGCCCTTTTCGGTGAGCCAGGAGTACAGCTCTTCGCAATCGGTGGTGATGGTCTCATCGGCGATCATATCGGTGAAGTTTTCGATGTTCAGCAGCTCCAGCGCGGTCTTGTTCAGGCGCTCGCCCACATCGTCCTTCAATTCCTTGGGCATCCAAACGATTCTGGCGATACCGCCCTCAGCGGAAGCGAACTTCTTGGAGCTGATGAAGTGACGGCCGTGGCCCATGTAACCGGGAGTCTGGACACCGCCGCCGGTGCAGGAGGCCAGCTCACCGAAGGTCATGCCGGCAGGGGTCATGCCCTTGAACTCACGGTTGACAACGATGACACCGTTGCTCATGGGCTCGATGCCGCAGATGCACTCGAAGCAGCCGCAGGAGGTCATGGGATCCTCCAGGATGGAGTACAGGGTCACGCTGGAAACCGCGCCGTGGGTGGCATCATAGATAGCCTTGTTGACGGAGTCAAAGCGGCCGGTACGCTCGTCGGTGCAGCCTTCCTTGAAGATGGGCTGGCAGGGACCGTTGGGATCCAGCTCGTTGGTAGCCTTGGCATCCAGCCAGGACACAGCGCCGCACAGACCCAGACGCTCGGGGGTAACCACGCAGCAGTGGGCAGGCGCGAAGGACTGGCAGAGGATGCAGGTGTAGTAGCGATCCACAGCCTCGTCGGTCATGGAAGCCAGGCGGTCGTCGCGCTGGGCGTAACGGGGCATGGCGATCTCGTCACGGAAAGCCTCAGCCTGGGCAGGATCGGTAATGATGGTGACCTGGCACTTATCCACAACGGCGTCGAACTCGTTCTTAACCATCACATACAGCACTTCGGCGAAGTCCTTCATCCGCAGACCGGCCTCGAAAGCGGCATCGGACACACGGACACGGACCTGGTTACGCTGGCCTGTGTGCATGACACCTTCCATGTAGTTGAACCAGGCATGGAATTTACGCTCGATGACGGACTCGAAGTCCACCTGCATCTTCTTGCCGGCAACCTCCACGAAGGTGACCAGGGCCAGTTCCTTCTCGGCATCCAGATCGGGGCCGATGACGGTGATCTTGTGATCTTCCACTTCGGAAAGTTCTCTCATCATCACCAGCTCAGCGGTGGCGTTCTTGGAGGACCAGCACTCGTTGTGCATGTCGGCCTTACGGATGATTTCGCCTTCAAATGCGGCGGCAAATGCCACGGGGATGGGCAGCTCGGTGACCTTGATCTTGATATTACGCAGCTCCAGAGAGGTAGCCACGGTGTTGTTGTGATCGCATACGGAAACCAGCGCGCCGGGAACCTGATTCTCGCCCAGGTCGATGTCCACGATGACGGGGAAGCCCAGAGCAATGGCGCCGGCGCCGGCGGAAACCACAACGGCGTCGATGGCGCCGAAGGTGTTGACGAATGCGGGCACGCGCTCAGCGGTGTACTTCAGAAGGCCAGCCAGATCGCCAGGCTGGACATTACCGAAAATCAGAGCGGCACGGACGGCCACGGTAACAACATGGATAACGGAGGTGACGTCATGGCCCAGAGGAATAACGCGGAATTCCAGACCCATCTTGACGCCCTGGGCAACCTGCTCGATGCAATCGCCCACCAGGAAGGTCATGATGCCCTTGGACTGGTAGTCCTTGACCACCTTGATCACATCTTCGGCGTTCTCAGCCTTGCCCAGCACAACAGCAACACCGGGGATATCGCCGGTGACCAGCGGCACGCCCAGGGAACGGATGATGGGATCCGGCACAAAGCCGATGCCGCTTTCGTTCTCGTAGGGATTGGCATTCTCCACCCACTTCAGGCCTTCGATAATCTCAGCGCCCACGGCGGTGGCAAGGCCGGCATTCAGGGCCTGGCCCAGGTCTTCCTGATTGGTGATGAGGCTCTTCAGCACGCCCACGCAGGGAACCAGGTCGCCCAAAGTCTTCACCTTCACGCCGGTGGCAGCATAGATGGTGGGGAAATAATAGGCAGTATCAGGGAAAGCGATCTCCTTGTCAGCGCCATACTTTTCGATGGCCGCATTGACAGCGCCCTCTACCAGGCCGGCAACGGCGTTGCTGCCGCCATAAATCAGTTCGGTTAATACACTCATGATTGTTTCCTCCAATAAGTAATTTTGAATTTATATGAAGCCCTTACGGGCTGGATATACGAAGTTATGAGTTATGAGTTACGAGATATGAGATATTGTAGGGCGCGGCATCCTTAACGCGCCACTCCCCCGCCGACGCGGGATTTGTCAACAAATACGCACCGCAGATAAAGTCTGTCATTGCGAGGCCCTTTAGGGCCGTGGCAATCTCCCGGTGCAACGTTCGATGTGCTCTGCGGTGACGACAGTGGCACCAAGAGATTGCCACGTCGCTTCGCTCCTCGCAATGACACGGGGGTCGACGCCTGGCGGCGCTTAGGTTTCTCGTTTTTCCTCGGTACGGTCGAAATCCAGCGGGCCATAGTGGCTCTCCACAAACAGACGTACTTCCTCAGACAGTGGCGGCAAATGGATCATTTTCCCTGTGTTACGCAACACCAGCACCAAATCCTTATATTTGGTGGCATGTGCTCCCCGCGTCCACTGATACCCTGCACGCTCAACATCATTCCATGGATGAAAGTGGGTCTTAACGAACTTTTTGACACGAATCCCATCCTCTTCCAAGGTTACAACCGGAATACAATGCATCAACAACATGCCAAATCCAACTAAAGAAGCTTCTAACCAAAGCAACACCAATACACCAGGCCAAATCACGTGCTCCATGATCATCGCTACGCCAAAAAGAATCAACATTGCTTGGAAAGTGCCCAAAGCAAACAGCATGAGACTGCGAATAAAAACAGCATGGCTTTTCATTTTGTTCATACTGGCACCTCCAAAATGCAAAATGGCTGGGAGGGAGACTTCCCTCCCAGCCACAAATGCTTGGGATTATATATCACTGGGGCACCCTGTTATCCAGGGGATTGCCACGCCAGTGTGCGCACTGGCTCGCAATGACATTCTTATTTGTCCTAATTACAGATCCAGGTAGGAGTCGGAGTACAGGACGTGGTTCTTGAAGATGTCGCAGGACTTGATGGTCTCCATCAGGCGCAGGTCGTTGGGGTTGACGATGGCGGAGGTCAGACCCTG
>SVLC01000033.1 GCA_015068155.1 Oscillospiraceae bacterium
CTGGGCTACTTCGGGATAGCGAGCATGAAGACAACGATGCAGAGATGGGATGAGTGGCTGAGAAGGAGACTTCGTGTTTACATCTGGAAACAATGGAAAGTCCCAAAAGCGAGGATACGAAACCTGACAAAACTGGGCATACCGAAATACTATGCCCATAAGTGGGGTTACATTAAAGCTTACTGGAATGTAGCGGGAAGTCCGGTGCTACAACGCTCAATAACAAATGAACGACTCGCACAGGCAGGATACTACAGTATCCTTGCTCGGTACGAGTCGTTGCACTTATGCGATTGAACCGCCGTGTACGGAACCGTACGCACGGTGGTGTGAGAGGTCGGGGCTAAAAGCCCCTCCTACTCGATTTTGTTGTAAAAAGCCCGGGATAGGATCATTGACGCAGAAATTATGTCATTTGGCGCAAATGAGATTGTATCACAAGGCATGGTAGTGTATCCTGTAGGATAAGAACATTGCGGTTATTGAATCTCCTGTTCCAGCGCGTCAAATTCCGGCGTGGAAAAGAATTCGCCCAGGGAAATGCCCAATCCGTCACAAAATTTCTTGATGGTAACGATGGATACGTCCCGGCGGCTGCTGTCCATCAGGGAATAGGCGGTGGAAGCGGTCACACCGGATATGTTGGCAAGTTCATTGATCTTAATGTTTCGTTCCCGGCATAGCTGCTGAAACCGCTTTACGACTGCGTCTTTTACGCCCATTCCCATCACCTCGGAATTATTGTAAAAGGTTATCTGCAGGGGCGTATACGCAAGTGCGTAAAAATAAAAACATTTACGCACTTGCGTAAAATGCAGAAGCATGATATACTGTGAAAAAGCCGAGAGGCTACAAAATAAGGAGGAAATGCGCTATGAAGAGAGTACGCGGAATTTCTGTTGTGTTGCTGGTGGCTATGCTGCTGACGATGCTGACTGGCTGCTTCTGCCAGCATGAATGGGCGGAAGCCGACTGCCAGAATCCTCAAACCTGCAAGCTGTGCGGCAAAAAAGAAGGCGAACCCAACGATGTACATACCTGGGAGGAGGCTACCACAGACGCTCCAAAACACTGCCGGATCTGCGGCAAGACGGAGGGCGAAAAGATCAATGTGGATGCGCGATTCCAGACATCCAAGTGCAAGGACCTGTTTGGCACCTGGGTGGCATATTACGACATAGACGGCAAGAAGATGGGCCTCAGTGGCTTGATCATCCCCATGAAGCTGACCATGACATTCTCCAATGACGGCAAGCTGGAAATGAAAGCGGAGCTGGAGAATCCGGCGGAGTTCCAAAGAACCTTTGTGGATTTCCTTGTGGACTATACCTACCGGCAGTTGTCGGCGATGGGAATGAGCAAGTCCGAGGTGGATGCGGCTTACCGGCAGGAGGGGACTACCCTGCGGAAGGTCTGTCAGGAGCAGGCAGCCGCCAGTATTGAGGATATGAAGTCCACCGAATCGCTGATCTACTATGTCAATAACGGACAGATCTTCTCCGCCAAGGATTGGGATGAGAGCATGGACTATGATAAGTTCGAATTAAAGGGCGGCAAGCTGCTGCTGGACGATGAGGACCTGGGCGAAACACTTTCTTTTGTCAGAAAGTCCTGATGGAATGCCGCAGAACCTGGTGGGAGGTATTTCTATGAAAAAATGGATTGCAGTTTTTCTGCTGGCGGTGTTACTGCTGGCTATGTCGGGATGCGATCCCTATATTCCCCGGGGAGAAATCGGGGAAGAACTGGCTTCCTTTCCAACGGACGGGGATTATCCGGTAAAATTGGTCAAAACGACCCGCTATTGGGTGAGCCTGGTGGGCTGGTATGGCGGCAGCGACTATGGGATCTCCGTCAGCGATACGGCCCAGGATCTGCATGTGGTGTACAATGCAGAGAATGTATCCATTTGGTTTATGGATGCCGATGACGAATATGTGATCTGGTGTGAGCGAAGCGAGGAATTCTATACTTATAAAGTCTATTCCATGCAGAATAAAACCACGGAGACGATTTTTAGGGCGGTTTGCGGAGAAGAGATGCAGCTGCAAAATGTGGCCATTTATAATGGTTTTGCCTACTATTCCTACATGGACCAGGCTTCTCAGCAAGCCCATATTTTCCGCTATGATCTGCAGAAAAAGACCGCTGAGCCCGTTTTTTCGGCGGCATGGGAAGAAGATCGGTCCATTATGAGCTTTGCTGTTCAAAATGGCCTGCTGAGTGTGGCTGTGCCGGCAGGTATTACGGTGCTGGATCTGACTTCCGGTGAAACCGTATTCGAATATGCTTTGCCCGCGGATATCTATTATGTGTTCTCGGTGAGTTACGATGCTGCAAACGAGGCCTGCGCTTTGTATTACCGGGATAGCGACAGCGAGGATATCGGCATTCTGCGCCGGGGCGATACGGCTGTTTTGTCTGTTTATACCTTCGGTTCCAATCAGTATGCCTACCAGGATCAGATCCGGTGCTTAAACGGCCATGTTTATTGGATCAGCCAGTACAATGTTTCCGGCGATGTTACGGACCACTATTCTTTGGTGGAATATGACTATCTGAACCATGTACCCAATGAAACCAGCCGGACGCTGAATTTTTATGTGGATGGGGACGGTACCTACTTGCTGCGGTTCGATAGAAACGGTCACTTTGAGAATATCGAGTTGTCCCAGCGATAAACGGTAGATTTATGAAAAACCGGCCGCAGTTCTATGAACTGCGGCCATATTTTTATGCGTTACATCCGGGACAGCACTTCTTCGCAGCTGGGGACGCTGGAAATACCGCCGGAGCGGGTGGTGGAAAGACCGGCGCTGGTGCAGGCAAAGCGCACCACATCCCGCAGTTCTTCCTCCGTCAGGGCTTCCGGGGCCTTGCCCAACTGCAGCAGCTTCCACACGGCGCTGCCGCCAAAGATGTCACCGGCGCCGGTGGTGTCCTTGACCTGGATGCCGGAGAGGGAAGGCACCTTGCCGGTGGCGATGCCGTTGGAGAAATAGCAGCCGTCGGCGCCGCAGGTGACGAACACCAGCTTCACGCCGAATTCCTTCAGAATATGGGCTGCGCCATCTTCTACGCCCAAACCGAAGAGGAATTCCACCTCTTCGTCGCTGATCTTCATCACATCGGCCTGGCGGATGCCCCAGAGCATCTGCTCTTTGCAGGTGTCCAGATCCTTCCACAGCGGTTTGCGGAGGTTGGGGTCGAAGGTGATCAGCTTGCCCTTGCTTTTGGCGTAGGCCACCGCCTGGTAAGTAGCGGAACGGGCAGGCTCATCCGTCAGCGACAGGGTGCCAAAATGGAAGACCTTGGCTTCGTCGATGAGGGAAAGATCCAGCTCTTCAAAGCGGATGCAGGTGTCGGCGCCGGGTTTCCGGGAGAAAGCGAATTCCCGGTCGCCATGGGCATCGAAGGTGACGAAGGCCAATGTGGTGAACACCTCGTCGGTTTCGATCATGCCCCGGGTGTCGATGCCGGCATTTTGCAGAGTGGAAAGCAGCAGCTTGCCGAAGGTATCGGTGCCTACCTTGCCCATCAGGGCAGTCTTGGCGCCGAACTTGGTCAGCGCCGCCAGGAAATTGGCAGGGGCGCCGCCGGGATGGGCGGCCATGGTGGGGTAGCCGTCGGCATCGGTGCCTTGGGTGGCAAAATCAATGAGCAATTCGCCCAATGCAACTACATCGATCATGGACTCACCTCATTTTGCCGCCGGGTACTCGTTGCACAGCAGACGGTAGGGCGCCTCATCCTCTTCAATGGCGGGGAAACGGCCCATGGGGGGATTGAAGCGGTTGTCGTTGCTGTCGTCGTTGCACTGGCTCACTTCGCCCAGCAGTACGTCGCCGGAGCCGGGTTCCACCTCGAAATCGTGGTACAGATACTGGGGAATGTAGATGCTCTCGCCGGGGGTCAGACGGATCTGGGTGCCGGCGGGAACGGTGTAGGCCCGGCCATCGGTGTAGACGGTGACATCGGATTCATAGTCGATGGATTCATCGGGCAGGGAATTGTAGACCTTGATGAGCACATTGCCACCGCCCCGGTTGATGATATCCTCGGTTTTGTACCAGTGGAAGTGATTGGGGGAGTACTGGCCCTCCTTCAGATACAGCAGCTTTTCGGCATAGACCTTGGGATACTTGTCGGCCATGGCCCGGTTGCCGTTGCGGATGGTGATCAGGGAGAAGCCCATCTTGTCGAAATCACCCATGCCGTAGTCGGTGATGTCCCAGCCCAGACAGCAATCCCGGACCTCGTCATACTCGTGGCCTTTGGTTTGCCATTCCTCAGGGGTGAAATGGCAGAAGGGAGGCAGATAACAATGGTATTTTTCGCACATGGCTTCCAGTTCTTTGAGGGCCTTGTTGATTTCAGAGCGCTTCATAGTCAATCTCCTTTGCGTTTTTTGGAATTGCATCCATTATACAGCATATTTTCCAATATGCCAATTCCTTTTGGAAAAATTTTCTGAAATTTTTCCAATGCAGAAACATCTTGTAAAATGCGGCAGGATTTGTTATGATGGTACTATCGATTATAACAAGGAGCGTGAAGCATTATGTTGATCGGAAAGCAGGTGGATCGCCTGGTGGCGAAAGTGATGCGCCTGGCAGAGGTATATCAGCCCTTTTTGATCACCCAGACCCTGGCGCCGCAGGTAACACTGACGGAAAATGGCATTACCCGGCCTGTGCAGAAAGGGGATCACTGGGGCGGTGAATTCCAAATGGGCCGCTTCCAATTTGTGGCGGAGGGCCTGGAACCCGGAAAAAAATACCGGCTCTTTGCCAATACCGGCGCGGTGGAGCATCAGATCGCCGTCAACGGCAGAAGCGTGGGTATGCTGGACCATATCGACCATGCCAGCGAGCCCATGTTCCGCATTCACCGGTATCTGTGGCTGGAGGGTTTGAAAAATGGCGACGAAGTGACCCTGGATGCCTACTATTCCCATACCTTCCCCAATACCATGCCCTATGACGGCACCTTTACCTTCGGCATGGATGGGCATTATCCCCATCGGACCTATGAAGCCATTGGACTGGTGGTATACGACGAGACCGTTTACGAATTTACGGAAAAGCTGGAACTGCTGAATGCCTGGTATCGGGAGCAGACGCCCGGCAGCTTTACCGCCGCCGCGGCGGAGAAGGTGTATGAGCAGTTGTTTGAATTGCTGCCCATCAAGCAGATCCGCCCCGCGGAAGATGCGCTGCGGCAGGCGATTGCCGTGATCGACGGTTTCCTGTCCGGTCCGGAGCCTAAACCCTATGTGGGTATTATCGGCCACAGCCACCTGGATACGGCCTGGCTTTGGCCGGTGGCGGAGACCCGGCGGAAGCTGCGCCGCACCGTTTCCAACGCGGTGACGCTGCTGGAGCGCTATCCCGGCTATAAGTTTTTCCTGTCCACGGTGCTGTACCTGCAGTGGCTGGAAGAGGATGATCCGGAACTGTTCCAAAAGGTGGGCCAGCTGATCCGGCAGGGCCGTATCGAGCCCAATGGCGCCACCTGGGTGGAATGTGACGGCAATCTCACCGGCGCCGAGGCGCTGTGCCGTCAGTTTTTGCGGGGCAAGCGGTACCTGCGGGAGAAATTTGGCTATGAGTCCGATACCTTCTGGCTGCCGGATACCTTCGGTTATTCCGCGGCCATGCCCCAGATTCTGCGGCAGTGCGGTGTGAAATATTTCCTTACCACCAAGCTGAGCTGGAACGACACCAATACCTTCCCCTATGAGACCTTCCTGTGGCTGGGTATTGACGGCTCTTCCGTGCCGGTGCATTTCAACTCCATTCAGACCTGGATCGACGAAGAAAGCGTGGGCAAGCGGCTGGCGGCCATCCGGGATAAGCGGGAAAGCGACTGCGTGCTGATGGCCTACGGCTTCGGCGATGGCGGCGGCGGTCCCTCCGAGCAGATGGTGACCCGGGCGCTGTATACGGAAGAACACTGCAAGAGCGCCGTGGTGGAGCACACCAGCGTTTCCGATTTCATGAAGAAGGCCACCGACCGGCCTCTGGCGCCTTATTTCGGCGAGCTGTACCTGGAGCTGCATCGTGGCACCTATACTTCCGGCCATGCCCTGAAGCAGAACAACCGCCGGCTGGAAGAAGCTATGCACGATGCGGAGCTGATCTCCGTCTTTGCCGGCGAGAATACCAAGCAAAAGACTGACGAACTGTACGATGTGCTGCTGCTGAATCAGTTCCATGATATTCTGCCTGGCACCTGTATCGCCGAGGCTACGGATATCGCCATCGCCGAGCAACAGCAGGCATTGGCGGAAGCCAGGATCTTGATCGCCGGCGGAGAAGGGGAGAAGCGCTATTTCAACACGCTGCCCTTTGCCAGGAACGAATATCTGCCTGCCGACAGCGCTGTGCCCGGCGCCCATAGCTATGTGGGCCTGGATGGGGAAAATAAGACGGTTGCGCGCTTCGGCTTCGATGCTTATGGCTACGGCGTGGCGGCCCCGGCAGAACATACCCTGACCTTTGACGGCCAAACGGTGGAAAATGCCTGCTACACCGCCAAGGTCAAAGACGGCGTGATCACCTCCCTGGTTTGTAATGGCCGGGAACTGGCCGGCAAGGGCCTGGGGCTGATCCAATTCGGCGAAGATGTGCCTTACATCTACGACAACTGGGACATCGACGCCGACTATACCAAGAAACTGCAGAATGCCCGTTTCGTATCCATGGAAACCGTGCTGCAGAGCCGGGATCTGCTGATCCTGCGGTCGGTGTATGAACTGGGCCATGCCTCCAGGCTGACGGTGGATATGAAGTTCCGGGCAGATACCGCCCTCATCGAATTTGAAAATCGGTTGGATTGGGCCGATACCCAGACCCTGGCCCAGGCCCGGTTTGATACCACGCTGTTTGCTCAGCACTATCGCTGCGAGACCCAGTTTGGCTTTGTGGAGCGCAACTGCTATCCCAGCGATGTGACAGACCATTCCAAATTTGAGGTCTGCGCGCACAAGTGGACGGATCTGTCCGAGCATAAAATCGGCATGAGCCTGCTGTCCGACAGCAAGTACGGCGTTTCCTGCCACGGCAAGACCCTGGGCCTGACCCTGCACAAGAGCGGCACCCACCCCGATGCCCGGGGCGACCGGGGCACCCATTTCTTCCGCTATGGTTTGCTGCCCCATGTTGGCGGCTGCGGCATGGAAACGGTGCGGGCCGGCTATGCCTTCAACCAAATGCCGGTGCTGACGGCCCGGCAGGAGCTGCAGGCGCCCTTTGCCCTGGAGGGCGGATGGACCGTGATCCCGGAAACCGTGAAATACGGCGAGGACGGCGGCATTGTGCTGCGTCTGTACGAAAGCTTGGGCGCCAGCGAAGCGGTCACCCTCCGCACGAAGGAAGAACGGAGCTTCCGGCTGTGCAATATTTTGGAGGATGTACAGCAGAACTTGCCTGCCGGCAAGGAAATTACCCTGGAATTTGTTCCCTTTGAGATCAAAACCATCCGGATCGATTAACAAAATCAACAGCCTGCTGTTTGCCCAAAACAGCGGGCTGTTTTTTTGTGTAAAAAAGCAAACAAAAAGTACACAAAAAATAGCTGGGAAATTTTCATAATCTGCCAAAAAACAGTACGGACATTGACATCGGTGTATAGAGGGGCTATAATATACAAAGGAAAATTCTGCTTAAGATGAGGAGTGGTGCCTATGAAGATCGTATACCTTCCCTTGGACGAACGGCCTTGCAACTATGCATTCGCCGGACAGATCGCCCAGGGAACCCCGGTGCGGCTGGCTGTGCCGGAAAAGCATATTCTGGGCGACAAGAAGAAGCCGGCGGATCTAACCGGTGTGATGGATTTTTTGACACGGGAAACCGTGGACGCGGATGCCTGCGTGCTGTCACTGGACATGCTGCTGTACGGCGGTATCATTCCCTCCCGTATCCACCACATGACCCGGCAGACACTTTTGCAGCGTTTGGAAGCGGTGCGCCATCTGAAGCAGCGCAATCCCAGGCTGAAAATATTCGCCTTTGCGCTGATCATGCGGTGTCCGTCCTACTCGTCTGCGGATGAAGAGCCGGATTACTACGAGACCTGCGGCCGGGAGATCTTCCTGACGGGACAGGTGAAACATAAAAAGGCGCTCGGCCTGCTGTCCGAAACGGAAGCCCAGGCGCTGCTGGATACATATCAGGAAAAAACCGGCCCTTATTTGGCGGATTTTGAAAACCGCAGAAGCCTGAACAGGGAGATCCTGGAGAAGATCCTTACGGAATACCGGGATTGTTTCCAGGTGCTGGTGATCCCCCAGGACGATTCTTCTGCCTACGGTTATACCACCGTAGACCGGGAATATCTGAAGCAGGCGGTGGCGGCCACCGGGCGGGAGCCGATTCCTATGTATCCCGGTGCAGACGAAGTGGGCATGAGCCTGCTTGCCAATGCGGCTTGCGCCCTGATGGGCCGCAATCCGGCAGTAAAGCTGGTGTATGCCCACCAGGACGCCCCCAAAATGGTGCCGCTGTATGAGGACCGGCCGGTGGGACAGACCATTCCGGTGCTGCTGGCCACCAGCGGCTGCCATGTTACCGAGGAAATGCCGGATATTACATTATATCTGAATTATCCCGCCCACAGCCCGGTGGAGGTGTGGCAAGACCCCTCCGAAGGCTACAAGCTTCGGGACCTGAAAGGCTTCTGCGACCGGATCGCCGCGGATGTCCGGGCAGGCAAGCTGGCGGCGGTGGCGGATTGCGCCTACTGCAACGGCGGCGATGCCGAACTGGTGCAGATGCTGGCTCAGCGAACGGAGCTGGAAGAACTGGCGGCTTACGCCGGCTGGAATACATCTTCCAATACCCTGGGTACGGTGGCTTGCCAGGCGGTGTTTGCCTGGCTCTTTGGAAAATCTGCTCAACATGCTTTGTTCACCGCCCAGCGGCTGTATGAAGATGTGGGCTATTGCGGTCACGTCCGCCGGGAAGTGACGGCGCTGATCGAGCCCATGGGCTTCGGTTATTTCAACGTCGGCGAAGAAAACGGCCAGGTGGCCCAATTGGTACGGCAGCGGCTGGAGGTTTATATGCAGACACTTCTGCCCCGGATGGCGGAAAAATATGCCATCGACCGGTGCCGGATGCCCTGGCGTCGGATGTTTGAGGTGGACCTGACCCTGCGCAGCCGTGGGTGATGCCCATGAAGAAAAGAATGATCTGTTGGTTTCTGACAGCGGCTCTGGCCCTGCCAGCAGGAGGATTTATGGATAATTTGGAAGTAAAAGCAACTGAAACGGATTTCGTGACAGAAGACCGTGTGATCCAGGCCCGGGGCGTTTGGCATCGGCCCAACGTGACCGGGGAGGAGACGAATCTTGAGGGCATCTGCTCCGTGCTGGATACCCTGCAGAAGACCGGCGTGAACCTGGTGTTTTTGGAGACCTTCTACCACGGCATGACGGTGTACCGTTCCTCGTTGATCCCGTATTACACCGGTTTTGACAAGTTTGACTACAGTCCCTATCCCGATTATCTCAGCGCCTTTGTGGCGGAGGCTACCAAGCGGGGCATTGAGGTCCACGCCTGGGTGGAGGACTTTTACATCGGCGTGGATGAAAACTATTTCACCAAGCATCTGTCCCAGTGGCTGATGCTGACGAAGGACGGCGCCATTCGCCAAAGCGAAGGTCAGGAGTATGGCGGTTATCTGTTCCTGGATCCTGCCAATCCCGAGGTGCGGCAGTATCTGGTGAACTTCTATCATGAATTGCTGACCAAGTTCCCGGACATTGCCGGATTGAACCTGGATTATATCCGCTATCCTGTATCCAGTCGTTACGACGACACCGGTTATACCGAGGTGGCCATGAACGGCTTTGCCGAGGAAAAGGGCTTTGCGTTCCCGGAAAATGCCACCCGGGAAGAAAAGGTGGCCATGGTGGCAGAGCGCTACAATGATTGGGTCAATTATCGGGCCGGCCGCGTGACTGCCTTTGTGGGCCAGGTTTACGATATGGTCCGTACACAGCATGCAGGTGTGCTGCTGTCCACTGCCGTATTCCCGGAACAGGGAAAGTCCTTTGGCGACAAGAAGCAAGATTTCAACACCTGGCTGGCCAGAGGATACCTGGATATCATCACCCCCATGGCTTATTACGACGATATCGGCTCTTTGAAAAACGCGCTGGAGGGTATGCTGCCCGGACTTTCTGCCTGTTATTGCTATGCCGGCATTTCGCCTACCTATCACAATCTGTCCAATGAGCGGGTATTGCAGCAAATGCAGACCACCAAAGACACCGGCGCCGATGGCTTCGTGTTCTTCGGTTCTCAGTCCATTCTGAATGCGCCTGGCTACATCGAATTGCTGGAGCAGCAGTTCCAACAGGAAACCGCACCGGCATTGCTGCCTCATGCGGATGCCCAAAAGCTGATCGAGGCCACCGCCGCAAATGTGGAAAAACTGCTGACCCAGGCAGGAGAGCCTGCGGAAAAGGTCCAAAGCCTGCTGCAGCAGCTTCAAGCACTGTCGGCGGATGCTGATGACCGGGATGTGCAGAAAATGCAACAGGTCCAAAAGCAGCTTCGGCTGTTGGTGCGTTACAACCTGGGCAATTTCGTCACCGAGGACAACCTGGAACTGGCCAAAGAGCCGCTGGAGCAGCTGCTGCGCTACATCAGCGTAAAGGCGGACCGTCTGACCAACAAAACCGACCCCGGCGAGGAAACACCGGAGCCGGATGTTCCGGCCACTCAGCCGGAACAGCAGCCCACGGAACCCCAGCAGACCCAGCCTGCGGATCCGAAACCTGCCAACCTGGCCCGGACCTTGGGCCTGGGCGCCGCCATTGCGGCTGTGGCAGCGGCTTGCGCAGCCTGCATCCATGCTATTAGAAAGGGTAGGAAGAAGAAATGAGAAAAAATATGAAGAGTTCTGCCAATCTGCGGAAGATCCTCTGCGGCATTCTGATCCTGGCGGCGCTGTCCACCTGCGCGCTGCTGGCCTTTGCCGACGGTGAGTTCAACCGCGGCCTTTCCGTCACCGGTGTTACCGTCACCGTAGGCGGCAAGACCATCGAAAACGCATATTCCGATCCGGTGAACTTCTATGAAGAGGCCGCCTCCGGCTATCTGACCAAGTTCGAGATCCAGTATCAGCCCGTGGCCGATGCGGATACCGTGATCTACACCGCGCTGTATCCCGATACCACCACCGGCCGTACCGGCGCAGGCATCACCGAGTACACCTGTGAGCCCGACGGCGGTCAATTCCGGGTAACGGCGGTGAACACCGCCGGCGACGGCAAGACCTACATCCCGGTGGGAGGCTTCGTGCTTTCCGTCAGCGAAAGCGCCAATCCCAACTTTGCCCAGGTGGGCGATGCTGTGGTGTTGGGCGGCGAAAAGCTGACCATTCCCACCAAGGCGGTGGAATCCGATGCCGGCAAGCGTATCGCCGTGGATTATACCAATGTGACCCGTTCCGCCCCCATGGTGGTCTACTATGACTATCAGTTCGGCGCCAAGACCGGTACCAACATCTTCGGCACCGAAATGACCTGCGTATACAACTTTGAAGACAATACCTTCCGGGTGGCATCCTTCCGTGGTTTCGGCACCGGCGATGACTCCGGTTCCGAGATCCCCGATAACAGCTTCGTTCTCAGCGCCTACGGCGAAGGCTATCGCCAGCTGCTGGTGAAGGGTGAGCTGTTCCAGGTGGGTGACAATGTGAAGATGGTGGGCTTCGACTTTATCCGCTTCGGCGGCACCGTTCGCGGCGAGTACCACTTCATCGATCCTACCCCCGAAAGCAACCCCGCCGGCATGGAGACGGAGACCACGCCTTTCGATGCCTATCGCGGCGAGAATCAGACCATTATTTACAAGCATGGCTGGAGCTACAACGGTTCCACCGGCACCGGCACCAATATTTACGGCTATGAGGCCGCTGTCAACGCCGAAGGCGTGGTGGTGGAGATCGGCGTCAATGTTTCCGAGATCCCCGAAGGCGGCTATGTTATCTCCGGTCACGGTAAGGGCAGAGATTTTATCCGTTCCAACATTGTGCTGGGCGCCACCGTGGTGCTGGACGAGGCTACCAACAGCTACACCGTCTCCACCACCCTGAACAGTTACTATGAAAATCTGGTCACCGATGTGAACAGCACCATCACGGTGGCCGAAAACCGTATCCGTCAGCTTTATGATATCGATGTGGAAACCATCAATGGCTATATTACCGAGGCAAAGGCTGCCCTGGCAGAGCTGAAGACCGTCAAGGAACGGATCGAGGCTGGCCTGGATGCCGGCAACTGGACCGAGCAGCAGCGGCTGAGCAATCTGATGGAGTACAATAACTACCAGCTGCAGGTGGAACGCCTGCAAAGAAAGATCCAGACCGGCGCTGCAGAAAGCAAGCCCGTGTCTGCCCGCGCCGTGTGGCACAGACCCATCGAAATGTCCTATGAGCAGATCCAGGAAAATGTGTCCATGTATGCCGAAATCGGCATCAATACCATTTTCGTGGAGACCTGGTACAACGGCTATTCCTCTTTCCGCAGCGATTATGCGGATTTCCCCTATAACCCCAAGCTGTCCGCCAGCTACACCAAGGACGGCAGCACCGTATATCCTGACTATCTGACCGCTTTTGTGGCCTGCTGCCAGGAATATGACATCGAGGTCCACGCCTGGGTGGAAAACTTCTATGTCGGCACTTTGGATACCGTGCCCATCGTTGCCAATCATCCCGATTGGATCATGTACAATGATGACGGCACCATCTATCAGCGCAACGAAGGCGGCGCCTATATCTTCCTGGATCCTGCCAACAAGAATGTGCAGGACGCGCTGATCTCCTACTATCTGAATCTGTTCCAGAAGGTGCCCGGCGTGGCCGGCCTGAATCTGGACTACATCCGTTATCCCGTTACCGATGCTGCCGAGGATTCCGGCTACACCATTGAAGCGATGGAAGGTTTCGCGGCGCTGAAGGGCATTACCTTTACCGATGCCCAGAAGGCGGACCGGGAAAAGATGGCCCGTAAGTTCAAGCAGTTGTTCAACGCCCAGTATCTGGCCGGCGGCCAGGCCGAGGCGGATGCCAACTATGACGAATGGGTGGACTACCGGATCGGTATCGTTACCGAATATGTCCGCCGCATCAAGCTGGAGGTCAAGGATACCCAGGACATCGTGCTGAGCACCTCCGTGTTTGCCTCCGTGACCGAGTCTTTGCATAACAAGAAGCAGGATTGGAAGACCTGGTTCGCCAACGGCTGGATCGATATCGCCACCCCCATGGCTTATTACACCGATGCTTCCGATGTGCTGAAGAATGTTACCGCCATGATCCAGTCTGCCGGCAATATTTGCTACTACTACACCGGCCTGGCTTCTTCCTACTCCGGCCTGCCCGCATGGCAGAATAAAGAGCAGATCGAAGCATCCTACCTGGCCGGCGCCAACGGCTATGTCATCTTCTGCTCCACCCAGATCATCGGCCATGCCGATGTGCAGCAGGTGCTGATGGCCGGTGTCAACAGCACCACCGCCGTTCGTCCCCACGACAGCCTGGACAAGGTGCTGCAGGCTTATTTTGACCGCATTCTGGACCGCGCCCAGCGGCTGTACATCCCTGCCGGCGGCATGACCGAGGAGCAGTATCAGCAGCTGCAGGCCAAGTTCGAGGAGATCAAGGCGATGCCCACCGACGGCGCTGTGAACATCTATAAGATCCAAAAGGCCATTCAGGGTCTTTATGGCATGACCGGCACTTCCTACGCCAAGGGTTATTCCAGCCAGCGTATGGTGGAGACCTTCAAGGAAATGGTCTCCTTGCTGGACAGCCGTATGTCCATCTCCCTGGTGGAAAGCGGCGACTGGAATCCTGAGGAAAATCCCGTGCGTCCTACCGTCACCGAAGATGGCATCAAGCAGCCCGAAGCCAATAAACCCGCTACTCCCGTGAACCCCAACCCCACCACGCCCAACAAGTCTGATCCTGCCGGCGACAAGCAGAGCAACGAAGAGTTCTTCGGCAAGCTGTGGGTGATCCTGGCGGTGGCTATGGTGGTGATGATGGTGACCGGCGTGGCCATTTTCCAGATGGCCAGACGGAAGAAGCCTGCCGATCCCGACCAGACCCAGGAAAATGCGTAAATCCGACTTTGATAAGTCACATAATAAATAAAAATATCAGGAGGAAAACATGAAAAGAACGAGAATGATCGTTGGAATGCTGCTGGTGCTGATGCTGGTGCTGTCCTTTACGCTGACCGCTTGCGGCGGCAACAATGACGCTACTACCACCGCCCCCAAGCCTTCCAACAACCAACCCACTACGACAACGAAGCCCACAACTCCCGCCGGTGATCTGAGCATCACCGTTACCCCTCCCGCCATGGAGATCTATGCCGGCGAGTACACCGCAGATGATTTTGATCTGCTGTTCGGTGTTACCGTCAGCAATTCCGAAGCCACCCTGTTCGTATCCGAAGACGAGGGTTTCGACACCGACACCCCCGGCACCTACACCATTACCTACGAAGCAAAGCTGGGCGACAAGACCACTACCGCTACCCGCACCATCACCGTGCTGGATGCCAAGTCTGCCCTGGCTCTGGAAGTTACCCACAACCACCTGGGCGAGAACAAGTGGAAGGGCAATGTGCTGAGCTTCCCCAACGCCATGTATGTGGAACTGAGCGCCGACAGCCAGCTGAGCAAGCAGAGCGGCGTGTTCAAGAACACCTCCGATAAGGACATCGTCCTGACCGTGGAAGGCACCTATGGCTGCAGCGCCATCATCGATGCCAACGGCGTGGTGCTGGAAGGCCGCGACGGCGCCAACAGCAAGCTGGTCAATGCCCAGAACCCCACCCGTGCCGGCTCCAGCGTCACCACCATGACCATTGGCGAGGACACTGTTACCGTTTCCAACGGTTTTGCCAAGAATATGGTCATTCCTGCCGGCGGCTTCGCCATTGTGGTGCAGAGCAGCGAATTCGGCTCCACCTCCGATACCGATGGCCGCGGTTTCATGAACTACAACGTCATCGGCAGCTACGGCAATGTGGTTCGCCTGTACTGGGTGGACAACAATGACGTGCTGACCCCCTACATCAACCAGAAGCCCACCATCACCGGCATCAGCAAGGTGCTGGCTCTGATGGGCGATGAGACCTTCGACCTGAATACTGCGATCCTGGCCGGCCTGGTGGCTAAGGATGACAACGGCACCTTTGCTGTGGACGATGATATCACTATCGAGACCATCTCTATCGTGAATGACGGCGGCTTCAACATCAATGAAGTTGGCACCTACACCATTACCCTGAGCGTTACCGACGGCGATTTGACCACCGAGTTTACCCGGGAAGTGCAGGTCAAGGCCGACGGCATCGGCACCCTGTTCATCGGCGAGCACAAGATGAATGTGAACTTGGAGCTGGTGGCTGTGGACAAGGACCTGGCCAGCATCGGCAACTATGCCTTCATCATCTATACCCCCAACTACACCGGCGCCATTGAGTACGCCAACGGCTGGGGCGAGGCGTTTGTTATCGACAAGAACGGTATCCTGGTCCGTGTTTACGACGGCGCCAACGGCAAGTACTACGACGCAGAGAACCCCGACGGCATCGTGGATGCCTCCAAGTGTACCCCTGCCGGTTACCTGACCGAGGCATTTGCCTCCCTGCAGGAAGGCGAGACCCTGCTGGTTGCGCCCAACGGCGGCGATAACAACATCGAAGGCAGCGGTTCCCGCTGGTTCCTGAATAAGTACAAGCTCATCGGCGCGGAAGTCTCCGGCCTGGGCGTCAACTTCAAGACCACCTCCAAGGTCATCGCCTTTGGCGACTACACCTTCACCGCTGAGGAAGGCAAGTGGCTGTACAACGAGCCTGTTACCAAGAGCCAGGCTGCCGGTCTGCACATGATCATCTACGACAAGAACTTCACCGGCACCTTCGAGACCAATGCTTACGGCTGCGCCATCGTGCTGGATCAGTACGGTGTGCTGGTCAAGATCTATGACGGCGCCAATGTGGGCTTCTGGACTGCGGAAGGCAAGTCCACCGCGCCTCTGACCTTCAACCATGAAACCTATGCAACCGTGGCTTTCTCCGAGCTGCAGGAGGGCGAGACCCTGATCATCTTCCCCAATGACGGCAACGGCAATGTGCACCGTCAGTGGGCTCTGGATCTGCGCGGTCTGAAGGGTACCGTGTACTTCGGCGAAGTTGCTACCCTGACCGGCTTTACCTTCAAGCAGAAGGAAAACTAAAAATTTATCACGGATCCCCGGTGCCTTACGGCACCGGGGGACGGAAAAACGATCCGGCAGCTTTGGCTGCCGACCCAAATCTCAGGGAGGTATGAGATAACCATGAAAAAGAAGTTTTTAGGCGTATTGGCAGCGGTTTTGGCGGTGCTGATGCTGCCGGTGGGCGCGTTTGCAGCATTTTCTTCCGATTTGCTGGAAAATCCCACCTATTCCTATACCAATAACGGCTTTGAATACCTGGAGCAGGAATTGAATGAAGGTGGCGTGCAGAAGTTGTTCTACGGTCAATACGATACAACTTCCGCCGATGCGGAGTATGAGTGGGTCATCCACAGCATCCGCGACGGCTCCAAAACCACCCTCACCAATGTGATGAACATTGCCAAGGATTACGAGAACACCACCGGCCGAAAGGTTATGTTCGCCACCAACGGCGACTATTTTGATTTCGGCAGCGGTTCCAATATCGAATCCTATGTCAACGACGGCATCGTGGTCAGCAAGGGCGCTTTCGCCCACAAGCATTGCATCGGTTTTGACAACCGGGGCAAGGTGGTTGTTGGCCGCATGACCGAAGTGGAAAGACGCCTGGTGGTCGTGGTCGACGGCCAGCGCACCTTCTTCGAAATCGATAAGTATAACGAAGAACCCGGTGAAAATGAGATCGCCATCTACACCAAACCGGGCACCTACAATATTGAAGGCGCGGCCAAGTATGTCTGCGCCACCGAATCGACCAATCTGGAGCAGTACCCGGTTTGGGGCACTTGCCGACGGATGAAGGCCAATACCCTGGGCGATAACGATCCGTTTACCCTGAAAAGCAACCAGTTTGCCGTGGTGGTAAAGGGAGAAAATGCCCAGTTCTTCTGCGACAATGTGACCTATGATGTGGAAGTGGACCTGGTGGAGATCCCTGCAGGCCAGTTTGCCGGCTGCACCTGGGTGCTGGGCGGCTACGATATCCTGGTGGATAACGGCACTGCCAACACCAATTGCCACACCGACAACAGCGGCAACGCAAAGGCTCCCCGCACCTTCGTCGGCTTTAAGGAAGACGGCACCGGCTTTTTGTGCGTGGTAGACGGCAGACAGTCCGGCTACAGCGTGGGCATCACCGTCAACCAGGAAGCTCAACTGGCAAAGGTTTTGGGCGCCCAGTATGCGCTGGAACTGGATGGCGGCGGTTCTTCCACGGTGATCGTCCGTATCGACGATGTGCTGACTCTGCGGAATAAGCCCTCCGATGGCTCTATGCGCAGCGTTTCCAACGCCATTTTGCTGGTGGAGAAGGAAAAAGAAGCGCCCGAGCAGGAGCAGCCCGGCCAGAATCAGGAAAATCCCCCTGCTACCGAACCGACCGAACCGACCGTTCCCTCCAATCCGGCTACCACGCCTTCTACCAATGCCTCCGGCAGTGCTGCCGGGATCAGCGACATCGGTGTGATCGTCGGTGTCGCCGGCGCGGTGGTCCTGGCAGCGGCTGTGGTCGTTGTGGCGGTTATCCTGGGTAAAAAACGCAAGTAAATTAAAAACTATAACACGGAGGAATTTTCATGAAGAAACCTATGTGGAAACTCATGGCGCTTCTGCTGTGCATCGCAATGATGGCGACCTTCTTCGCTGCCTGCGGCACCACCGAAAGCGAGTATGAGATCAATTATGACATCGACCTGTCCCAAAAGCCCAAGCTGAACGTGCTGATGCCCAACTCCGGCAAGTCCATTGACGAAGTCAATTCTGCCGGCACCGCGCAGCTGATCCAGCAGCTTACCGGCTACGAAGTGACTTACACCCAGCTTCCCGCTGCCGACAGCTCCAAGGTTCTGAACAACGAACTGATGGACAAGCGGGATTACCAGGTCATGAAGCTGACCAAGGACCAGTTCAGCGACCTGGTGAAGGACGATATGCTGGTGGATATCACCGATGCGCTGGAAGTGTTCGCTCCCGATATTCTGGCCAACATCTCTCCTGAGTCCTGGGATGTGGTTACCGTTGACGGCCGCATCTACGGCATCCCCGAGCGGGCTTCCAGCGACAATATCGAGAATATGATCGTGTTCAACCAGGACCTGCTGCTGCAGAACAACCTGGACATTCCCACTACGCTGGATGAGTTTGAAAACGTGCTGAAGGTGCTGACCGAGAAGATCGGCAAGCCCGCACTGACTTTCGACAAGTATTCCCCCCTGGTCTACACCATTTCCGCCGCTTTCGGCATCTACGCCGACTGGCAGGAGTATGAGGTCGACGGCCAGACCCAGGTGCTGTACTACATGAATGCGCCCCGTTACCAGGAGTATGTGGAATACATGCATAAGCTGTACAAGGCCGGCTACATTGATGTGGAAGTTGGCACCAACACCGCTGCCGATGCCATCAACAAGTTCATCAACGGCCAGGCCGCTTGCTTCGCCGGCTCTCTGTGGAGCGTTCCCAGCATTATCACCGGTATGCAGGCTAAGGGCACCATTTCCGCTGTGGAAGCCGGCGGCACCCTGGAGAACTACCTGGGTTACCTGCGTTCTCTGAAGGAAAATGCTTCCGATCCCGAGAAGATCTACCGCGCCAGCGGCTACACCTATATCTCTGCCATCCCCTTCTATCAGGCTGAGAACGCCGGCTACGCCCTGGATTGGATGAATTCCAAGATCAAGGATACCGACGATGCCCATAACTTCCGCTCCATCGTGCTGGGTGAGGAGAACACCCACTGGACCTACAGCCCCAATGAAGGCTACCTGCCCGTATCCGCCAACTTTGCGGAGAAGGACGATGCCAGCTACTATCTGACCGGCTCCAACGAGACCGTTTACACCGAGTACTGGAAGGCCCGTGTCCGCAAGCAGCCTGAGCTGTTCCGCGCCTGGTCCATCCTGATGGAAAATGCCGACCAGGTGGGCGTGTACAATGTGGTAGACTTTACGCCTCCCATTGAGGATTACAACTCCAACCGTTCCGCTATGGAAGAATATGCCCAGGACCAGTTCTACATCATGATGAAGGACGGCACCGGCAGCATCCAGGAATTCCTGACCAAGCTCAATTCTCAGCAGGGCGGCAAAAAGGCCACCGATGCTATCAACGCCTGGTACGCAGCATACAAGAAATAATCCTTTGGAGAGGAGCGAATTATAATGACCTCGACACTTAGGTCAAGAGTACATAAGCATCGCTCGTTGATTCCTTTCGTGATCCCTGCGATCGCTTTCGCACTGGTATTCTGCTATTTGCCCATGGTGGGCATTCTGATCGCATTCAAAGATAACCCCAATTTCGGCAGATATGACGCCTTTGAAGCCTTTGCCCGGGCGGAATGGACGCTGGATAACTTCAAGATCATTTTCTCCGATCCGGAGATCATGCGTTATGTGGTCAATACTTTGATCATTTCCGTCATGAAGATCGTGATCTTGTTCCCCATGCCCGTCATTCTGGCGGTGCTGATCTCCGAAGTCCGCAAGCAGGGCTTCTCCAAGATGGTCCAGGGCATCGTGTTTTTGCCGCACTTCTTCTCCTGGGTCGTGATCGTCGGTATTTTCAACAGCCTGTTCGGTATGTACGGCCCCATTAACAACATCGGCGTAGCTCTGGGCGGCGAACCCATCTACTATATGGGTGAACCCGGCTGGTTCCGCTGGTTGGTGGTGATCCTCAATGGCTGGAAGGAGATCGGCTACAGCTCCATCGTCTATATCGCCGCCATTTCCGCCATCGATCCTTCGCTGTACGAAGCGGCCAAGCTGGACGGCGCCAGCAAAGTGCGTCAGATCTGGAATCTGACCATCCCGCTGATCATGCCCACCATCATGACCATGCTGATCATCCGTATCGGCTATCTGATGGATGCCGGCTTTGAGCAGGTATACGCCATGCTGAACTCCTACACCCGGGAAACCGGCGAGATCATTGGTACCTATGTGTACCGTCTGGGCCTGGGTACCGGCTCCCGGGACTACGGCCTGTCTACTGCCGTGGGTCTGGCCAACGGCCTGATCTCTCTGCTTTTGATCCTGTGTGCAAACAAGCTGTCTAAGAAGACAATGGGAACGGGAATATGGTGATGCTATGAATACTGTAAAGATGAGAAAAACTGAAAAGACCAAGCAGGGCAACCGCATCGGCGACAGCCCGTTGTTCCATACCATCAACACCGTTGTGCTGATCCTTACGGCGTTCGTCTGCATCCTGCCCTTCTTCAATGTGCTGGCCACGGCTTTCTCCACGGCCGGTTATGAGATCAACTTCCTGCCCAAGGGCTTTACCTGGTTCAATTTTAAGCACATCCTCACCGATGCGGGCTTCTGGCGGGCGCTGGGCGTTTCCGTGATGGTCACTGTGGTGGGCACCTGCCTGTCCGTGCTGATCATGTACGCTGCCGCCTATGCGCTGAGCAAGGAGGATTTCCCCCTGCGCCGGGGTATTATGATCTTCTTCATCATCACCATGGTGTTCAGCGCCGGTATGGTGCCCAACTACATCCTGGTGAAAACCCTGGGTCTGACCCGTACGCCCTGGGCGCTGATCCTGCCCTCCGTGGTGCAGGTGTATAACATGATCCTGATCAAGAGCTATCTGGAAGGTGTGCCGAAGGAGCTGGAAGAATCCGCCAAGATCGACGGCGCCAACAGCCTGCAGACCATGTTCAAGGTGATGATCCCCGTGTCCTTGCCCTGCGTGGCCAGCGTGAGTATGTTTACCGCCGTGTCCTTCTGGAACAACTACACCTCTGCTCTGCTGTACCTGGGCACGGAGGAAAAGTGGTATCCGCTGTCGTTGTACATTCTGAACTACATCCAGAGCGACCCCGATGTGCTGAATCCCACCATGGAAAATATCCAGAAGGCCAATATCGAGTCTGCCATGGTCATCTTCAGCATCCTGCCCATTCTGCTGATCTATCCCTTCGTGCTGAAGTTCTTCACCAAGGGCGTTACCGTGGGCAGCGTCAAGGGTTAATGGCTGAGGTGTTGTTATGAAGGAATTATTTGCACCCGTCGTGGTTGTTGGCGGAAGTCTGGGCGGCACCTTGGCCGCCTGGTCCGCGGCCAAGACAGGTAAGGGCAGGAAAGTGCTGCTGCTGGAGGAAACCGACTGGATCGGGGGCCAGCTCACATCCCAGGCGGTTCCGCCGGATGAGCACCGCTGGATCGGCGAGCAGGGCTGCACTGCCTCCTATCGGGAGTACCGCCGCAGAGTGCGTTCCTACTATCGCAATCTGCCCGGCTATTCCAATCAGATCAAGATCCGGGAAGCTTTCTGTCCCGGTGATTCCGAGGTCAGCCATATCTCCCATCCGCCCCGCCTGGCGCTGCGGCTGCTGCAGGAAATGCTGGCCCCCTATGAAAAAGACGGCACACTCACGGTGATCACCGGCGCAAAGCTGGTGGGCTGTGATGCCACCGCTGATCGGATCCACAGTGTCACCTGCCGCATCGGCGGGGAGGATGTGAAGATCACCGGCGAGCTGTTCTTGGACGGTACGGATACCGGTGAACTGGTAGCCATCAGCGGCACGGCTTACCGTGTCGGCGCCGAAAGCCGGGAGGAATTTGGCGAGACCAGCGCGCCGGAAGTGGCAAATCCCCGGGATATGCAGCCGGCTACCTACACTGCTGCGCTGGAAAATCGCCTGACCGGCGACTATACCATTCCCAAGCCGGCGATGTATGATGAATTCCGCAGCCTGATGATGCCTTACGACAAGTATCCGGTGTTCTCTATGTACGGTCCGGATTCCTCCACCGGCAAGGCGAAGCGCTTCGGTATGTTCCCCGGCGAGACCGATGAAAACGGCAACGAGCTGTTCCCGCTGTTTAAGTACCGCAAGATCGTCAACGCGGCATACTTTACCGACGGCAGTCAACCCTACGATGTGACGCTGGTGAACTGGCCCCAAAATGACTACTTCCTGGAGAATGTCTTCGATTGTGAGGACCCGGCGGAAGCGGACTATCGGGCCCGGCAGTTTACCCTGTCCTTCGTCTACTGGCTGCAGACCGAGTGTCCCCGGGCCGACGGCGGCAAGGGCTATCCCTTCTTCCGGCTGGCCGGTGAATATCTGGGAACGGAGGATGGCCTTTCCAAGTCTATCTACATCCGGGAATCCCGGCGTATTAAGGGTTTGTTCACCGTTACCGGTGAGATGATCAAAAAGGGCGGCAACCCCGTGTTTGCCGATAGTGTGGGCGTGGGCAGCTATCACATCGATCTGCACATCACCACCGATACCCATACCTTCTTCTATGAGCCCAGCGAACGGTTTACGATTCCTCTGGGCGCCATGATCCCGGAAAAGATGACCAACCTGATCCCGGCCTGCAAAAATATCAGCGCTACCCACTTGTCTGGCGGCTGCTATCGGCTGCATCCGGTGGAGTGGAATATCGGCGAAGTGGCCGGTATGCTGGCTATGTTTGCGCTGCAGCAGGGAGTTGCGATCGCCGATGTGCGGCAAGATCCCCAATTGTTTGAAAAATTCGTTCTGATCCTGGAAGCCAATGGCATCCAGCGGTATTGGAAAGAAGGCTAAAGAAAATCCCTCTGGGTCGGCATGAACCGCTCCCTGTCAAGTAGACAGATGAAAAAACAAAAAATAGTTTTCTCCAGGATCTCAGAAATGGGGTCCTGGTTTTCTTTTAGGCAGCCTCCAAAAGACTGCGGTAAGAAGCCGGCGGCAG
>SVLC01000034.1 GCA_015068155.1 Oscillospiraceae bacterium
ATCCGTTCCCCGTAGTCGAAGAATACGGATTCTTCGACTACGCGGCCCTTTGGGCCGCTCCGCTCAGAATGACATATTCGGTACGGATACTAAGCTAAACAACAATTTCCCGCAGCATCCGGGTATAAGGAAAAAGAGGAAGACTCGAAAGCCTTCCTCTTGCATTTTCCTGCCTTAGTCAGCCTTGGCGGCCAGGACCTGACGGCCATTGTAGTTACCGCAAGCCTTGCAAGCTCTATGGGGCTGGACGGGTTCGCCGCACTTGGAGCAGACGGTTACATTGGGAGCGGACAGCTTCCAGTTACCGCCACGACGCTTATCGCGACGGGCCTTGGACACTTTACACTTAGGGACAGCCATGGTGACACCTCCTTGGTCAAACTGCTTTTTACAGCATTCGTATTGATTATTTCTTCTCAAGAAGCTGCTTCAAAGCAGCAAGTCGGGGATCGATCTCCTTCTGGCAAGTGCAAGCTTCTTCGTTCAGGTTCTTGCCGCAGCGGCAGCACAGGCCCTTACAGTCTTCCTTGCACAGCAGCTTGGACTCCATATTCAGCACGAAAGTCGTGGTGATAATGTCATCCAGATCAGCGCTATCTGACTCCAGAGGGAATACCTTTTCATCTTCATGATCTTCATCAGCCAGTTCCGTGACCAGCACCACATCCAGCGGCAGCCGGATCTGACGGTCAAACGCCGAGGCGCAGCGGTCGCACACGCCATGGATACAGGTACGGATCTCGCCTGTCATCATCAGCACGCCGGCAGTGTTTCTCACAATGCCCTGGGCCTCCACGCTTTCCGATACCGGATAGCAGGTGCCAAACCGAAGATCGCTCAGGTCGATACTGGCAGAAAAAGGGAGGCTTTCACCGGGGCAATCAATGATCTTAGACAGTCCTAACAGCATAGTATCCCCCTTCTTCACAATCATGCTGGACTATTATATAGCTCTTTTGCTGTTTTGTCAAATGTTATTTTTCAAATTATTCGTTTTTTTCTGGATTTTTTCCGATTTTCCACAATTGCCCCAACCAGCGGGCATCTTCCCGGTACAAGATGCCGCTGCCATACATGGATCCCAAAGCCAATGGCAGAAATACCGCGATTTTGCCAAAAAGTCCCGGCATCCGGCAGCTTGTCAGCACCGCCAGCAGCAGGCATCCCACCGCCGTTAGAATCATGCGGAACGGGATCCTCAGCCCGGTATTTTTCAGCAGCAGACCCAGACTCAGACCGAAGTTGATCACATGGGTCACCAGGAAGCTGAAAAAGTATCCCTGGATGCCGTATTTCGGCAGCAGCAAAAACAGCAGCGCCACATCCATGGCGGAGGTGAATATATTATACCGGACGCAAATTCTTTGTGAACCCAGGCCCTTATTCATGGCATCCACCACGGCATCGCAGTATAGCATGGGCGCCAGCAGCGCAAACCAACGCAGGTACTCCCCCGCCGTGGTGTTCTGATACAGCGCCAGGCATAAGGCTTCCGCCAACAGGTAAAGCATACCGCCGCAAAGGATGCCGTACACCGCCGCTACCCGCAGGCTACGGCGAGCCAAATAACGGATCCGCACCCGGCTGCCGGCGGCATTACATCGCGCCAATTCCGGGATCAGCAGGTCCGCCAAACCATAGAGAATGCAGGCCGGGAACATAAGGATCGGAAACACCATGCCCCCTACCATACCGAATTGCGCCAGGGCATCGGTTGTAAACAGCGCCAGGCGCTTGGGTACCATGAGATTTTCCACCGTGTTGATGCCCACCTTTACATCGTCCGCCACCGCCAGCGGCAGCGCCGTTTGGGTGAGCCGTTTGGCCACGGCAATCCGGGGGCCGGTTTTCGGACGCTCCAGGATCCGCAGCAGCGCCAGCACGGAAAGTGTCAGCACACTGCCGGCACAACTGCCCAAAATCACGCTTTGGCAGGCTCTGCCCGGATCTGTACCGGCCCAAAACAACAATGCCGCCGTGGTAACTGCCATGGAACAAAGCTGCTCTGCCACCTCCACCGCCGCCAAGGTGCCAATGCGATTGGCGGCAGTAAAATAGCCGGTCATCACCCCTGTCAGGCAGGACACCGGCAAAAACACCGCAAACAGGCGGATCGCCCCCAGGGTGCGGATATCGCCGATCCAATCTCCGGCGATTCTCTGCCCGCAGCCATAAACCGCCGTTGCCACCAGCAGACTAAACAGCAGGCTGTACAAAAAACAGCCGGATAAGACCCAGCTTACATTTTCCGGCCGTTTCCGGCCCAATTCCTCTGCCGTCAAATACATCGTGGCAGTACGGATCCCGGCAATACCGGCAGTCAGCGCCATCCCCGCCACGCTTAGTGTCAGCTGCAGCAGACCCACGCCGGCAGCGCCGATGCGGGCGGAAATAAACACCTGAAACGCGGTTGATATCAACCGCAGCAGCAGGTTCACCCCCGTCAGCATCAGCGCGTTATAAAAAATCGGCAGTTTTCTCACCGGGACATCCCTCCCCTGCCCAAATTCTATGCGGACAAGGGCGTGGGGATGTCATGCAACGATGAAAAACGGAAGGTGTACATACAAATTCCGGGGCGACCAAAGCGGTCGCCCCGGAACGGATATGCAAATCAATGCAGCTGTACAGGATCTTTGGGTTCGTTGATCTTGCGGGAGCTGGTCTTGCCCTCGGGACGGATCTCGCCGGCCTTCAGCAAAGACATTCTGGTCAGCGCCGGGCCCACCAGCTCGTAAACCAGCACGCTGAACAGCACCACATTGCGCACGATGGCGCCATCAGCAAGGGTAGCGGCGGTAATGGCCATACCCAGCGCAACACCGGCCTGGGGCAGCAGGGTGATGCCCAGGTTTTTGGTGATCGCGTCGCTGCACTTGGTCAGGCGGCAACTGCCGTAAGCGCCGAAGTATTTACCGGTGGAACGGGCGACGATATAGATCACGCCCACCAACAGCGTCAGTGGATTGATCAGCACCTGCAGATCCAGCTCCGCGCCGGAAATGACAAAGAAAAGGATGTTGATGGGTACGGTCCACTTTTCCGCGCGTTCCATCAGTTCTTCAGAGGTATCGCAGATATTGCAGAACATGGTACCGGTCATCATGCATACCAGTAGCAAAGAGAAGCCGATATGCACGCCGCCGATCTCAAACTTCAGCATGGACAGACCCACCGTCAGCAGCACAAAGGCCACGGAGATGGCCAAACGCTTACTGCCGGAATGGAACATATGCTCCACACGGTCCATGAAAAAGCCCATCAGCGCGCCCAGTCCGATGGACAGCACGATCTCCAGCAAAGGCTCTACCACCACGCCGATGACCGAGAAACCGCTGCTTTCCAGGGCGGAAGCAATGCCGAAGGACACAGAAAACAGTAGCAGACCTACAGCATCGTCGATAGCCACCACCAGCATCAGCAGCTTGGTCAGCGGGCCGTCGGCCTTATACTGACGGATAACCATCAAAGTAGCGGCCGGGGCGGTGGCAGAAGCAATGGCGCCCAGCACAATGGCAGCAGGCAGAGAGATCACATTGGGGAAAGCCAGGTGCAGGCAGATCAGCACGACATCCACCAAAGCGGTGGTAACCACAGCCTGCAGAATGCCGATGGTAACGGCCTTGGAACCCATGGTCTTCAACTGACCCATGCGGAACTCGTTGCCGATAGCAAAAGCGATAAAGCCCAGAGCGGTTTGGGTCACGATGCTCATGCCCTCCACCTGATGCAGGCTGTTAAAGCCCAGGCCGGGAACACCCAGCGCGCCCAGGCAGAAGGGGCCCATCAGCAGACCGGCAACCAGATAGGCTGTAACGGCCGGCAGATTCAGACGCTTGGTTACACGGGACAAAAGCAGGCCGCCGATGATAGCAACGGCCAGGCAAATCAAATTAGTTTCCACGGATAAGACCTCGGTTCCTATAATATAATCAACGCACAACATAATAGCACTCTCGCTTCCATTCTTCAAGAGCAATTATTAACAAAAAAATATTGAAAAACCTGGATTTTTTTGCTATTTTCTTGTTTATTCTTGCTTTTTTGATACACCATGCTATAATGATGAAAAAATGCGGAGGTGCGATTATGGGCATTGTGGTGATCGGCGCGGTTTTCGTGGATATCAAAGGCTATCCGGAGGATGTTTTTGTGGCCAAAGGCCGGAATGTAGGCCGGGTAGAGCAGGTCCACGGCGGCGTAGGTCGGAATGTGGCGGAGGACATCGCCAATGTGGAGTTGCGGCCCACCTTCGTCAGCCTGGTGGACAACACCGGCATCGGCGCGGATGTGGTGCGCAAGCTGCAAAACCACCAGGTCAATACCGACTATATCCGGGTGACGCCCGACGGCATGGGCACCTGGCTGGCGGTGTTTGAAAACGACGGCGATGTGGCAGCTTCTATCTCCAAACGTCCCAACCTGAGGCCCATCGCCGACATTCTGGAGGAAAAAGGCGACGAGATCATCCGGGATGCCGACAGCATCATCATCGAGATCGATATGGATAAGGAAGTGGTCAAGCGGGTATTCCGCCTGGCCCAGAAATATCAGAAGCGGGTCTACGCGGTGGTTGCCAATATGTCCATTGCCGTGGAGCGCCGGGATTTTCTGCAGCAGACGGAATGCTTCGTGTGCAATCAGCAGGAAGCGGGCATTTTGTTCTCCGACGACTATTCCCACCTGGATGCGTCCCAAATGGAAGCGGTGCTGGTGGAAAAAGTAACTCGGGCCAATATCAACAGTATGATCGTCACCATGGGCGCCGCCGGCGCGGTATACGCCCACAAAGACGGCATCAGCGGCTTCTGCCCTGCCCGCAACGTCAATGTAAAGGACACCACCGGTGCCGGCGATGCTTTCTGCGCCGGCGCGGCCATTGGCCTTACCTATGGAAAAAGCATGGCGGAAGCTTGTCAGATCGGCGCCCATTTGGCCGCGTCCGTGATCATGACTTCTGAAAACGTGTGTCCCAGATTTTTGCCCGGCGAGCTGGGCCTGGATATCACCATCTAACCCGATGGGGCCGCTTTGGGGCGGCCCCTGCAACTTTGAATTGCCACGGAGGCGAGACTGTGAACCGAAATAATCATACTATGCTGCAGGGCCCCCTGCTAAAAAGTATCATCCTGTACACCATTCCCATTATTCTTACCAGTTGGCTGCAGCTGCTGTTCAACGCGGCGGATCTGGTAGTGGTGGGCCAGGCCAACGGCAGCAATTCCCTGGCGGCGGTAGGCGCCACCGGCGCCATCACCAATCTGATCATCAATCTGTTCATCGGTCTGAGCGTAGGCGCCGGCGTAGGCGTTGCCCACGGGTTGGGCAGCGGTGACGACGCTGCCGTTCACCGCACCGTCCACACCGCTATCCCCGCAGCAATCATCAGCGGCATTTTCCTGACCATCGTGGGTGTGGCGCTGTCCAGGACCTTCCTGGTGTGGATGGACACACCCACGGAAAACGAGGTGCTGGAATTGGCTACGGTGTATATGCAGATCTATTTCGGCGGCATGGTGTTTAACATGGTGTATAACTTTGCGGCCTCTATTTTACGGGCCGCCGGCGACACCAAAAGTCCCCTGATCTTCCTGGGCTTATCCGGCCTGATCAATGTGGGACTGAATTTGATCTTCGTGCTGTGCCTCGGCATGAATGTGGAGGGCGTTGCCTTGGCCACCATCATTTCCCAGGCAGTCTCCGCTATCCTTGTGGTGATGAAGCTGATGGGCCGTACCGATGCCTGCCGCCTGGAGCTGAAGAAAATGCGTATCTATGGCCCCCAGCTAAAGAAAATGATCCGCATCGGCCTGCCGGCGGGCATCCAGGGTTCCATGTTCTCCATTTCCAATGTGATGATCCAATCCTCCATCAATTCCTTCGGCGATATCGTCATGTCCGGCAATACGGCAGCGGCCAATATCGAGGGTTTTGTATTCACCGCCATGAACGCCTTCCACCAGACCGCCGTGAATTTCACCGGCCAGAATGTAGGCGCCCGGCAGTATGACCGGGTGAAGAAGATCCTTTGGACCTGCCTTGGCTGTGTAGCGGTCACCGGCGCGGTGCTGGGTCTGACGATGTACGGCTTCGGCCGCCAGCTTCTGGGCATCTATATCTCCGATTCCGAGACCGCCATCGAGTACGGCCTGGTGCGGCTGGGTTATATCTGCGCGGTGTATTTTATCTGTGGACTCATGGATGTATCCACCGGCGCGCTGCGGGGCATGGGGTCGTCCATTGTCCCGATGATCATATCGGTGCTGGGCGTGTGCGGCGTCAGACTTCTGTGGATCGGCACCGTGTTCCAGATATATCACACCACCGATTGTCTGTATTTAAGCTACGGCGTATCCTGGGTCATTACCTTTATCGCCCAGTTCATCGCCTTCTGGATGCTGTACAAACGGCATACAAAAAGAGCCGAAAGTCTGTAATGACTTTCGGCTTTCAAATTGTTGTAAAACATTGTCATTGCGAGGAGTCGCCTTTAAGGCGGCGACGTGGCAATCTCCTGGTATCAAGTTCTGCCTTTCGATATATTCCGATGGATAGGATCAGTACCGTTCCGTGAGTTGACAGGCCAGGTGCTTGGTCATAAAGTCTACCAGTTTTTCTTCTTTGGTAAGATCCTTTGGCAGATTCCGAATCCGGCGGTACAAAAGATAGATACCGTAGCCAATATAAAAGAGAATCAGAGGAATCAGCAGAAGAACGCACAAAAGGCCGACCTGCATCTTGTCCCAAAGGGTTTCTTCGGAGCCTTGGCCCACATCATTTTCGTCAGGGTTGAAGACAATATTGCCGGCAATGCGACAGCCTGCTTCGGTTTCTTCCATAGTGGCGCAGTACCAGTAACCGCCGAAACTGTGCCCGGCGCGTTCCAATCCAATGCGAAAGCGATTGTGGCTCCCTTTGGGAATTTCATACCGCAGATTAGACCAGGGATTATCCGTGACGGCATTATACTCCCGAAGCGCCTCGGGCAGTTGCGTCAACAGCTTCTGTGGAGAAAGGGGAGTATTAAATGCAAAGTAGCTAGGCTTTTTCTTCATTTGCAGCGTTCCTCCCAAAAAGCATAAAGGCCCTCCAATGCAGGGCCTTGGTATGGCGACGGGGAGCGATCCCCGCTTTACGATCGCCCATGTGTGAATACAGGTTACGCCATCTTTGCAATCAACAGATACAACGTTCACACACAATTACTGCTGACAGCCTGGCACACCCGAGAGGATTCGAACCTCCGACCTGCCGCTTAGGAGGCGGCCGCTCTATCCTGCTGAGCTACGGATGCGTATGCTCCAGTATTGTACCGAAAAAATACGGTTCTGTCAATGAAAATCCGGCACATTTTTTGCTCTCGGCTGCATATAATGGAAAAATGATGGCAGAAGGGAGCGGAAAATATGGAAAGAAACGACATTTATATGGATGTGGACGATTACATCTTTGAAGACCAAGACTGGCAACCCAGCGAAAAATAATTTTGAATTTGTAACTTATAATTTTGAATTTTGCTAACTTTCCTCTTTACATTTTCTCCTTTTTCGGCTATAATATATCGAAATGTCTAAAAAGGGGAGAATTTTCCTTATGAATATTGAATTTGACAACTACAAACAAAAACTCAACGATTGCCGCCCCGCCCTGGATGGTCTGGCAGATTCTCTGAACCTGACGGGTCTGAAAAACGAACTGGAGCGTCTGCACGCCATGCAGGAAGCCCCCGGCTTCTGGGATGATCCCGACAAGAGCCAGAAGATCGTGGTCAAGACCAAGCAGACCGAGATCAAAGTGGAGCGTTACCAGAAGATGTGCGCCGCCTGGGATGATTTGATGACCATCTGCGAAATGGCTGCCGAGGAAGATGACGACTCCATGCTGGAAGAACTGAAGGAAGGCTTTGCCGCCCTCACCGCCGACATGGAAAAATGCCGTTTGGAGACCCTGCTTACCGGCAAGTACGATAAGAACAACGCCCTGATGAGCTTCCACGCCGGCGCCGGCGGTCTGGAGGCCCAGGACTGGTGTTCCATGCTCTACCGCATGTACACCCGCTGGGCAGAGCAGCACGGCTTCACCTATAAGATCATGGACTATCAGGAAGCCGACGAAGGCGGCATCAAGTCTGCAGACATTCTGGTGGAAGGCGAAAATGCCTACGGTTTCCTTAAGGGTGAGAACGGTGTGCATCGCATGGTCCGCGTATCCCCCTTTGATGCCAATGGCCGCCGTCAGACCTCCTTCTCTGCCATCGAGGTGATCCCCGAGATCGACGACGATTCCGAGAACTTCGAGATCAAGCCCGAGGACTATGAAATGCAGGTCTACCGTTCCTCCGGCGCCGGCGGCCAGAAGGTCAACAAAACCTCTTCGGCCGTCCGTTTGATCCACAAGAGCGGCATCGTGGTGTCCTGCCAGACCGAGCGCAGCCAGTTCCAGAACAAGGAAACCTGCTTGAAAATGCTGCGTTCCAAGTTGGTGGAGATCCGTGAGCGCGAGCACCTGGCCAATATCGCCGATATCAAAGGCGTGCAGCAGAAGATCGAATGGGGCAGCCAGATCCGCAACTATGTGTTCATGCCCTACACTCTGGTCAAGGACACCCGTACCGGCGTTGAGACCTCCAATATCAACAGTGTGATCGACGGCGCGCTGGATCCCTTTATCGAGGGTTACCTCAATTGTCTGGCAACCGGCAACTGGGTGCAGAAATAATTTAGAAAATGCCGAATTAGGACTTGCAATCTCACGATTGTTGTGCTATAATACTTTGGCTTATCGTGTTGCCACCAGTCAGGCAACCAAAATTCGGATTATATATCCGCATTATGTGGCGTTTGCCGCGTGCGGAGGGAGGGTATACAAATGCAAGTTGTTAAGATCATCCTGATCGTTCTGGAGGTTCTGGTCAGCATTGCGCTGATTGGCGCTGTTCTGATGCAGTCCGGCAAGGAGGCCGGCCTGTCCGGTGCCATCGCCGGCAATGCCGATACCTACATGGATAAGACCGGCAATAGCTGGGACAAGATGCTGGCTCGTTGGACCAAGTGGATCGCTCTGGCATGGGCTGTCCTGGGCCTGGCTCTGAATCTGGTGTAATCAACGAAAGACCACGGGTAAACCGTGGTCTTTTTGCATTTGCGCCGCTGCAACAATTTCGCTTTCTTTCCATGCTTTAACTGGACAATTCTGTACGCATATGCTACAATGAAGAAAAAATGCAAAAGGAGAATGCAATATGAACACCATCAAGCTGGCAGGTTTGGAGCCTGCCGATGTGCTGGGCTATTTCGAGGAGATCTGCTCCATGCCTCACGGCTCCGGCAACACCAAAATCATCAGCGATTATCTGGTGCGCTTTGCCAAAGCGCAGGGCCTGCGTTACATCCAGGACGAACTGAACGACATCATTATTTTCGTTCCGGGCACCTGCGGTATGGAAGACCACGAACCCGTCATTATTCAGGGCCACATGGACATGGTCTGTGAAAAAGATGCCGATTGCCCCATCAACATGGAAACCGAGGGTCTGGATCTGACCCACGACGGCAACTATATTTTCGCCCGTGGTACCACACTGGGCGGCGATGACGGCATCGCTGTGGCCATCGCCATGGCTTTGGCCGCCGACAAGCGCATTGCCCATCCCCCGCTGGAGCTGGTGATCACCGTGGACGAGGAGACCGGTATGTTTGGCGCGGCCGGCATCGATCTTTCTATGCTGAAGGGCCGGATGCTGCTGAACATCGACTCCGAAGACGAGGGTATCTTCACGGTCTCCTGCGCCGGCGGTGCCCGGGCCACCATTTCCGTACCCTTTGCCCGCAAGGCCGTATATGGTCCTGCCATTCGCCTGGTGGTAGAAGGTCTGCAGTCCGGCCACTCCGGTGTGGAGATCCACAAGAACCGGGCCAACGCCAGCAAAGTTATGGGCGAGTTCCTGCGCCGTATTCAGGAGAAAACGCCGCTTTGCCTGGTGTCCTACAGCAGCGGCACTAAGGACAATGTGATCCCCTATAGCTGCGAGGCGCACGCCATCGCTCTGGGCAACGATCTGACCTTTATCAATGCCATTGCCGAACAACTCCAGGCCGAGATTCGGGCTAACTTCGCTGAGCCCACCGCATCCATCCAAGCCTACAATGCCGACGCCCTGGGGGGCAACGCCTTGTCCCAGGAGGATACCGCCAAAGCCATCTCCCTGATCTGCGCCGTGCCCAATTCCGTGCAGAAGATGAGCCAGAAGATCCCCGGCCTGGTGCAGACCAGCCTGAATTTGGGTGTTTCCCGGCTGGAAGAGGATCTGCGGCTGACCTTCTCCGTCCGCAGCTCCGTCAACCAGGAAAAGGAAGATCTGCTGCAGCAGTTGCGGGATATCGCTACCGAATACCGGGGCAATTACAGCCAGATGGGCGAATACCCCGCCTGGGAGTACAAGGAAGATTCCAAACTGCGGGACACCATGGTGGAAGTCTACCGTAATATGTACGGCAAAGAAGCCGAGGTAGTGGCTATCCATGCCGGTTTGGAATGCGGTCTGCTGAGCGAGAAGCTGCCCGGTCTGGACGCCGTATCCATCGGACCGGAGATGCACGACATCCACACCAGCCGCGAACGCCTGGGCATCGCCTCCGTGGGCCGCACCTGGGAATTTGTGAAGGAAGTACTGAAGGCGCTGTAAAATATCGTAGGGCGGGAGATTGCTCCCGCCCTTGCTTGATTCGGCGCTCCCCTGCCCTGCGGCAAACGCAAAAACTCCCTCCGGCCGGAGGGAGTTTTTTGATTCAAATTATTCCTGTTCCCAGTTGTGCCAGACGTTCTGCACGTCATCGTCATCTTCCATGATCTCGATCATCTTTTCCATCAGCTTGATATGCTCTTCGCTCTCCAGCTTCTGGTAGTTCTGGGGCACCATTTCGATCTGTGCGGACACAAAGGTATACTTACCCAGGTTTGCTACCACATCGTTAAAATCATCGGGCAGGGTGTAGATGGTGAACACATCGCCGTCGGCCTCGAAATCATCGGCGCCGGCTTCCATGGCATCCATCATAACGGTCTCTTCATCCAGCTCCTCCTCAGAGTTGTCGATCACCAGCACGCCCTTCTTGTCGAAGCTCCAGCTCACGCAGCCGGAAGCGCCCAGATTGCCGCCATACTTGTCAAAGTGGTGGCGCATGGAACCGGCGGTACGGTTACGGTTGTCGGTCATGGTCTCCACGATGACAGCGACGCCGCCGGGGCCGTAGCCTTCGTAGGTGATGGTCTCGTAGTTGTCGCCGCCGCTGGCGCCGGAGGCCTTTTCCAGGCAGCGCTTGATGTTATCGTTGGGCATGTTGGCAGCCTTGGCCTTGGTGATAACGGTAGCCAGGCGGGAGTTGTTGGCAGGATCGGTAATGCCGCCGCCTTCCTTCACCGCCACGATCAGTTCTTTTGCAATCTTGGTGAAAGCCGCAGCGCGCTTGGCATCCTGGGCGCCCTTGGTTTTTTGGATATTATGCCATTTGGAATGTCCGGACATATATGTTTCTTCCCTTCACGGTAGTTTATTAAAAATTCCAATATATTTTAGCACCTTATGCATCAAAAATCAATAGAATTTCATGCAATCGTTGTGATTTTCTGAAATTTTTACTTCCAATTCCGGAAAAGCAGCCTGCAATTTCTCTGCCAGCACCCCGATCACGGGATTTTCCGTGTGGAAATGGCCGGCATCAATGAGATTGACCTGCAGTTCCTTTGCATCCCAGAACTGGTTGTATTTCACATCGGAAGTTACAAAGGTATCGCAGCCGGCTTTCACCGCTGCCCGCAATTCTCCGGCGCAGGCGCCGCCGCCCACCGCCACCTTGCAGACCGGCTTGCCGCCGTCAACATAGCGCAAGCCCTGGCAGCAGAGTTTATCCTTTACATCCGCCAGGAAGTCCGGCAGTGCGCAGGCCGGGATTTCGCCGCGGCGCAGCAAGCCCCAGGGTCTTCCCTCTTCGTCCACGCCGCACTCATCAATGACCTGAATGTTCTCAAGGCCCAGCGTCCGGGCCAGCACATCATTGACACCGCCGGGCGCCTGGTCCAGATTGGTGTGGGCGTTGATGGCGGAAATATCATTACGAATCAACGTCATAATACCGCGGCCAACGGCATTGTCATCGGTAATGGACTTCATGGGCTGAAAAATAACGGGATGGTGGGTGACCACAAGCTCCGCGCCCCATTGGGCAGCTTCCTGGCAAACATGTTCAAAGGGATCCAGGGCAACCAAAATCTTGGAAACAAGGGTGTCTCGGCTGCCGCAAAGCAGGCCCACATTATCCCAATCCATTTTCATGGACCGGGGCGCAATGGTCTCCATGTATGCCAGCACATCCCCCACGGTGATATTAGCCGCAGCAGCGCGAAGCCATTGCAGCGCGGGATCGGTCTGCAGTTCCGTCAGCACCTGCTGTTTCTCCTCATCATTTTGATTCTCCACAGCCAGGCGAAGACCCGCAATCGTACGGTTGTAATAATCCAGCAGATCACATCCGACGACACTATTGCGCATAGCCGGGCTAATATAACACTGTCCTGCGGTCAGTTTGGGCGCTTCCGGGTTCCATACCACCGCCATAACCGTGTACAGGAATTTGCCGTCCCGGACAACGGTTTCCTCGACGATGTACCATCCGGTGTCAGAAAGATAGCGGCGCAGCATAGGCGTTTTACTTTGGCATTGCAGCACCAAATAATACTGCTCCGACCGCAGCCAGGGCGCATCCTCCAAAATGTGGATCATGGTATCGCCGCCCATGCCGGCGCATACCAAAGCATCAAAATTCCGGGGGATATCCTTTACGCCGTCAGACAAGTGGAAGGTCATTTTATCTGCCACGCCGTATTTTTCAGCGTTGCGCATTGCGCTCTGCAAAGGTCCTTCCTTAATATCGGCGGCGATTATGGATTTTGCATTGCAATTTTTCAGCAGATGGATACCCAGATAGCCATGGTCGCAGCCGATATCGGCAATGCGAACGCCGTGGCTGAGATAGCTGGCACATTCCAGCAAACGATCAGAAAGGGGAATTTTCATAAATGTTCCTCCAAAGTAAATTGTTGTTTATCATGTCATCCTGAGCGAGCAAAGCGAGTCGAAGGATCCGTTCCCCGTAGTCGAAGAATTCGGATTCTTCGACTACGCGGCCCTTTGGGCCGCTCCGCTCAGAATGACATATTCGGTACGGATACTAAGCTAAACAACAATTTACCGTACTAACAATCATAAAAGTAGCGCCGTCCCGGCAGATTGCGGGACGGCGTTGCCGGTAATTTAGGCGTTCTTGCTCTGCTGGTCGGCCTCGTAAGCCTCCAGGAAGTGGTTCAGCTGTGCCAGGAAAGCATCGCAGTCGATGCCATGGACCATGCAAGCTTCCTCGACGGTTTCGCCACGGGAAGAGGGGCAACCCAGGCAGTGCATGCCGATGGCGAAGAACAGAGGCGCCGCCTGAGGGGCAACATCCAGCACATCGCCAATAATAGTGGTTTTTTCAATCTTAACAGCCATAATCATAGCCTCCAATTCGAATTTACCGACATATTATAACCTCTTTTTTCAGAAATAGCAAGAGGAAATATGATGAATTACAGAGAACTTTTCACGCATCCCCGTGAAATCCTCCATTTTCGGTTAAAATCGGCCGTTATACATCAAACCGATCGTAGGTTTCATAACAATCCATGCAGAGTTTTTGCTCACCGGCCAGCCGGATCCAGTTGGCGCCGGTAGTTTCGCCGCAGCAGTCGCAGGTATAGGAATGAAAAATCCGCGCCTTTTCAGGCAACGCAATGACCGCAGGCTTCACCGCAAACAACGCCTGAGGCTCAGCAGCCTGCAGATAGGCAAAGGATTCTTCCCGGGTCATGCCGGCGGGAGTTGGCTTCAGCACCAGGCGAACACTTTCCCCGGTTTTCCGGTTGTAGAAGGAATAGGCCGATTTTCCCCGCATATGGAACAGCAGATTGCCTTTTCCAATGCTGCAGCCCAGCATGACCTGAATCGCATCCAGGCCGCAGGCATCATTTTCCGAAATGCACACCACCTGCTCATCGTCGGAAAACTCCAGTTTCAGCAGTTCCGCCGCATACAGGCTGGCTTTATATCCGATGGTTAGGCCACCGCATTCATGTCCGTGAAAGGCTACGCAATCTTTCCAGGTTTTCATATGTATTCTCCTTATTCAATAATGACGATTTTTCGGTCCTGTACATCCAGCACCTGGGTTTTTATGCCGTAAACCGCAGCCAGCGTCTCCGGGGTCACGGTTTCCAGGCCGCCGTAGCAATAGCCCCGGCCTTCTTTCAGAAAATAAAATTTATCGCAAAAACGCAGCGCCAGATTCAGATCATGGATCACGGTGACCACCGTAAATCCCTGTTCCTTGGCCATTTCCCGCACCAGCGCCATCATCTCATACTGGTTTCTGGGATCCAAATTGCTGGTAGGCTCGTCCAACAGCAGCAGCTTCGGCTGGGCCACCAAGGCTCTTGCCAGCATCACTTTTTGCAATTCGCCGCCGGAAAGTTCGTCCAGATAGCGCATCTGATAATTCAGCAAGCCCACCCGTTCCATGATCTTATGGCAAAGATCCAGATCCTCCTGGGATACGGACCATTTGATATAGGGTTTGCGGCCCAAAAGCACACAATCAAACACGGTACTGCGGGTCAGCTCATTCTTTTGGGCCACATAGCCTATGGTGCGCGCCAGCGCATTGCGGCTCATTTGGAAGGCGCTTTGTCCGTCAATGAACAGTTCGCCCCTTTGCGGCTTGCGAATACGGTTCAGGCAGGTCACCAACGTACTCTTACCGGCGCCGTTGTTGCCCAGCAAGCCCACCACTTCGCCGCTTTCCGCAGTGAAGCCAACACCTTTCAGGATTTCCGCATCGGGGTACGAAAAATGAATATCTCTGATCTCGATCATTTGCCCCTGCCTCCCTTCACGATCAGATACAGGAACAGCGGCGCGCCAAGGAAGGATGTCAGCGCGCCAATGGGCAGCACCGTTGGGGCGATCAGCACCCGGGATACGATGTCCGACAACAATAGCAGCACACCGCCGCATAGGGCGCTGCCGGGAATCAGGAAACGGTAGTCGTTGCCCACAAACCGGCGCATAATATGGGCCGCGATCAAACCGATAAAGCTGATACAGCCAACAAAGGCCACCGCCACCGAGGCGATCAGGGCGCACAATGCCATACTGACAAGAATCAGACGGTCCACGGGAACGCCCAGGCTTTTTGCCGTATGGGTGCCGCTTTCCATGGCATTATAATTCCACCGGTTGCAGTAGAAAAAGGCAAAGGATGCGCCAGTCAGCGCCGCAATGACGGCGATTTCGCTCCAGCCGGCCCGGCCCAGGCTTCCAAATGTCCAATACACCACGGTGGCAACCATCACATCATCGCAGAAATACTGCACCAGCGCTGTGCCGCCGGTGAACATGGAACTGATGGCCACGCCTGCCAGCACCATGGTGGCAGGTGATGTACCCCGAAAGCGGGCCAGCGCCAGGATCACCGCCGTGGTGGTAATGCCCCCCAAAAAAGCGCACAATGTCACTAAGGTTGGATTTGTCACCGTCAGCGCCGAGGCTGCGCCGCCGGCATTGACCTGAATACCCGCCCCAAAACAGACAATGGCCACGGCTGCGCCAAAGGATGCGCCCTGAGAAACTCCCAGGGTGGATGCGGATGCCAATGGATTACGCAGCACATTCTGCATCACGCAGCCGGAAAGCGCCAGCGCAATGCCAACCACAGTAGCCGTGGCCACACGGGGCATGCGCACATTCCAAACAATGGCGTTTTCCTGTCGGTTACCGCCGCCAAAAAGTGTCCGCAGAATATCTCCCATGGACAAACTGGCAGAGCCTGCCGACAGTGACAGTACCACACTGACGAAAAACAGTCCCAGCGTGATCAGCAGAACCGTCCATTTTTTCCGTATATATTGGTTGTAAGCAGTCAGGTCGTTTTTCTCCATACAATCATCCCAAGGTCAGTTTGCCGTAGAACAAACCGGCCTGTTCCATTTCTTCAAAGAAGTTTTCCCCCAGCATAGTGCCCAGAATCTCCTCTGCAACGGACTGCATGGTCACATCCGCAAAGGCTTCCGGAAACAGCACGATACCGGCATAGTAGGCATTCATAATGGCATAAGTGATATTGGTGCCGCAGTTATTAAAGGACGGCATGGTATAAATTTCGCCATTTTGCACCGCCCGCAGCGCTTCGAAGTAACCGGGGTTGGTCTTATATTCGTCGTTCACCAGGTCCATGTTGCCGGGATCCAGAAAGATCACATCCGGGTCCCACTCCACGATCTTCTCCAGATCGGTCTCAAAATAATTGGTATCCTTTACTTCATCCGCTACATTCCGCCCGTTGATAGCCAAGAACGGTCCGAAATTGGCATAAGTACCGGCAAAGCCGTGTCTGCCGGAGAAGGTCACCGCGCCGGTGTAAGCGGTTTTCTTTTCGCTGTCAGGGATATTTTTGGTGCGGTCGCTTAAATCCTGTTTGCAGTCATCAATAAATTTCAGGATCTGCTCACAGCGGGCCTGGGCGCCAACCACTTCCGCAAATACCCGCATGGCGGCATAGAAGCTTTCATCCACAAAATTGATGCTTAAATAGCGGACGCATACCACGGGAATGCCGGTCTGCATTTCCAATTCCTCCGCAGCCTCCTGGGAGAAGCCGGCCAGGATCACATCCGGCTGGACCTCGATGATCTGTTCGGCATAGCCGTTATTGGCGCCGCTGCCGCCGCCTGCGCCCACCGCAGGCAGTTTTTCCAGTTCCGCATGGTAGACCATGGAATAGTCCCTCAGGACGGTAACGCCTTTTTTGTCATGATCTTCCGCGCCTACCAGCATATCCATCACACCAAGATACGCGGCAATGCGGGGCGCTCCGGAACCCAGGCAAACGATGGCATCCACATGCTCCGGGATTTCCACTTCCCTGCCCCAGGTATCGGTCACGGTGCGGACAGCCCCGTTCTCTCCATCGGGATCTGCGCAGCCTGCAAACAGGCTCAAACATACCACGGTCGCCAACAGAAAACAAATAAACTTTTTCATAACATACCTCTTTCTTTTTTCGGCAGGCTGTGCTATGATGATCGCGCCTGCCTTTCTTTGACGATCCAGGTCGGCACGCCCCGGTTTGGTTGCAGCCAGCCGGGGCACCTTTATAAAAATAATAGCAAATCCCCCCATTCCGCACAAGCCGGGTGGGGGGATATAAATCAAGGTTTTTACACAAGCCAAGAAAATATTTCTGCAATCTGTAATATACGGCAAAAAATGTTGACTTAATAGGTGAAGAGAAAACACCGAAAGGAGGATCTGAAATGGAAGATGAGAAGATCATAGAACTCTTATTTGCCAGAAACCAGCAGGGTCTGACCTACACAGCCGAAAAATACGGTTCCCTTTACAAAAACACCCTTCGCCAGGCCCTGACCGATCCACAGGATGTGGAAGAATGCGCCAACGATGTGCTGCTTTCCATTTGGAATACCGTACCGCCCACCTGGCCCGTCCATTACCCATCCTACATATGCCGCATTGCCCGCCGCATCGGCATCAACCGATTCAAATTTAACACCCGCGAAAAACGAAACAGTCAATGCGCCGTACTGCTGTCCGAGCTGGAGGGCTGCATCCCCGCCCGCAGCCGGGCAGAAGACCGCCACGAAGCCAAAGCGCTGCAGCAGATCCTCAACAGATTTCTCCGGGAACTGGAACCCCAGACCCGGGTGCTGTTCATCCGCCGCTACTTTTTCCTGGAATCCGTCCAGGACCTGGCGGACCGCTTTGCTGTCAGCCCCAATTTCGTATCCGTACGGCTCCACAGGGCCCGCACGGCCCTGCGGAAACTTCTGGAAAAGGAAGGAGTGGAACTATGAAGTCCAAACAGGAAAAAACCATCCATTTACTGGAAGCCATGGACCAGGCTGATGAAAAATTGGTGCAGCATGCCATGTATGTGGACAGCGCCGATAAATTCCTGGCGCTGCACAAGCCCGGCGCCCTGCGGCGATGGGGTAGCTTTGCCGCATGTTTAGCGCTGCTGCTGGTCATGCTGGCCGCTCCCTGGGCGCTGTCAAAGCTGCCGGCAAATATCCCCGCCACGAATCCCACCACCATTACCACCCAGCCAACCACCGGCAATGTCACGCCGGAGACCGTCGCCGCCATGATCACCAGGCTGCAGGATGCCGTATCCGCCGCCGAAACCGGTTATTCCCAGGCTCTTGCCTATGTAACCGATGATTTTCAGGGAAAGCCCGACGGCACGAATGACCCGGTCTTTACGGAACTTACGGCTCAGCTTTCTGCCGCCCGGGATGCCCGGGTCGCCGCCCTTTCCACCATGATGGCCGCGCTGGAATCCCTGGATCTGAAGGACGGCGCTGCCGCAGATGCCAGGATCGCAGAAGCCGAGCAGCTGCTGGCTCCCTGCAGCCACAGCTACGGCCAGCGGATCCGCCACAGCAGCACCCCGGAGGGAACGCCCTGCCCGGAAGCAGACTTCTATCAGTTCTGCGACCACTGCAATGATCTGCTGCTGAGCAAAGAATCCCACATTTGGTACTACAGCCAAGGTGAAGACGGCCATCAGCTTTGCTGCCGGGCATGTGATACCGTGCAGGAAACACTTCCCCACAGCACCGATGATACCGGCAAATGCCGGGATTGCGGTTATATCGTAAACGCAAAGCTCCTTATTCTCGAAAGCGTGGTCGGTCAATCCGAAGCCCTTTGCTCCATGATCGACAGCCGGCACAGCTTCACCGTGATCCACATCACCGACCCCATCAATATGCCGGACACGCCGGAAAAGCTCCAGGCTTACCACGAAGTGATCCTGGTAAACATCTCCCACAACGATATGCCCGAGGGTTTTGACGCGCTGCTGGAAAGCTATGTCCGGGACTTTGGCGGCGGTCTGCTGACCGTGGGCGGCGAGGATGCTTATCACCCGGAAGATGTGGGCGGCAACTGCTACGGGGATATGCTGCCGGTGGACCTCACGCCCCCTTCCATGGCCGTTATGATTCTGGTGGATACTTCCGGCTCCATGTGGCAGCCCAGCGATCCCAGCCAGCCTTACGAACAGAGTAAGCTGTTTGCAGCGGTGCAGGGCGCGATAGCTTGTCTTGATGTGTTGACAGAAAGGGACTATGTGGGTGTTATGTCTTTGGGTGATATGTACGATCAGAATATCGAATTGATCCCCCGTCCCCAGTACAGTAAGATCGTCGCTGCCATTGACGAAGCAACGGTTTCTTATGGCGGCGGCACCATGTTCTGGCCCGCGCTGGAAGCTGCACGTCATTCGCTGCTGGACAATACCGAGGTAGAAAAGCGTCACATCATCCTGATTACTGACGGTATGCCTGGTGATCATCCGGATATGTACCAGGAGCAGGCAGCGCTGAATACGGAAGCTGGTATTACCATGTCTATCGTCGGTATTCAGTGTGACGAAGCTTCCAAGCGTGTAATGCTAAAGCTGATCGAGATTGTCGGCGGCGACTTCTACGATGTACAGGAACTCCAAAATGTTAGCAACGCAACGCGGGACGATCTCAGCAACCCCGCGCTCAGAGCGTTCCAATACCAAAACTATACTCCCCACATCACCGAAGCCGCCATTTTCCCCAATATCACCCAGGAACGGCTTCCCTCTTTGGGTGGCGCTTACTACAGCGTGCTGAAAGAAGGCGCTACCGAGATCCTGGGCAGCCCCTACGGTCCGCTGTACGCCCAGTGGAATTACGGAAAGGGCACGGTGGGCAGCTTTATGTGTGACCTGGACGGCACCTGGTCGGCAGATTTCATTACCTCGGAAACCGGCAAAGAAATCATCAACAGCATCGTGTCCCGCCTGATCAACGCACCCACAGAGGAAACCCTCGATCCCTCCCCTGCGCCCGATCCCGTGAGCGCCAGCTACGCAAATCAACCGCTGTACAATTTACCAACGAAAAAGCGCTGGTAACATAATAAAACGACCTCTGGGCCACTTGGTTCAGAGGTCGTTTTATGCTATAAATTGTTGTTTAGCTTAGCATCCGTACCGAATATGTCATTCTGAGCGGAGCGGCCCAAAGGGCCCCGTAGTCGAAGAATCCGTATTCTTCGACTACGGGGAACGGATCCTTCGACTCGCTTTGCTCGCTCAGGATGACATGATAAACACCAATTTACTCTTCCTAATCGTTTCGGCATGGTCTGTGATACGCGGGTTTTACCATTCGGTGCCAGGTTTTTGCAAGTAAATGAGAATCGTTACGATGCCGCCTTCGCCGTAGCCCAGGCCCAGATCACCATAGCCATAACCAACGGTGATATAAATCGTGCCGTTGGTGCCGCACCACTGCTGCAGAGAGGAGAGCATCTGCTCCTCGGTCAATCCGCTGTTATAGAAATCCATAAACGAAAAGCCGTTCTGTTTCAGCAGTTCGATGTAGGCCAGCATTTCATCCCAGGTTGTTCCGTAAATTGCTACAGAGTCCTCCCTTGGATCGGTTCCCTTGCCGCCCTGGTAAACCGGCAGACCCGCAGGCCACTGGGGCGTGGGGTCCTCGGGCACGGCGCCTTCATAGGTAAGGCTAATGGTGGTGCTGCCGGAATTGAAGAATACCGACACCATATAGCCACCCGCATTATACGCAGAGAAGGAATAGATGACATACCCCATTAGCTCTTGGTTCTGCTCTTCTACATTCAGGGTATAGCCGACATCCCGCAGGGTCTGCACGAAGGCCCGAACCTGTTCAACAGTTGCGGTGTAAGATCTAAAAGCAAGGTAATTGTCCATGGCGCCGACAGTTTCATGTTCAAAGGGAATGGCCGGGAAATTGGCGCCGGAGGGCTGGTCAGGGTCATCCGAATCGCCGGGATCCTCCGGCTGCTCTGCGACGCCAATGGTCAGCACAGAAATTTCCGCTGTATACATCAGTTCCACCAGATAGCCGTCGGCATTGCAGGCTGAGAAGGAATAGAACGCCGTTCCCATGGCCTCTTGCTCCTCCACCTCTTCATTCAGGGTAAAACCGACGCTGCGCAGTTTGTCAGCATAGGCCTTGATCTGCACCAAAGTGGCGCCGGCGAAGGTGACGACAAACTCACCCTCATCCTCGCCCGCATACTGGATATCCATGTCGGGCTTGGGAACCAGTTGGGTAAATTCATTATTCGGCCAACTGCCGCCCATCTGACCTTCGCCGCCTTCGTTGTCCTTGTAGGTCCAACTGCCGTCCGGGTGCTGGACCGTCACGAAGCCATCCGGGGACACCACAGTCATGGTGCCGTCGGCATCAAAGGTAACGGTGCAGCCTTCTCTGGCGGCATCGGCAATGATCTGCTGCTTTGCAGCTTCATCCATGTTGCCGAAGATAATATCCGTAGGCAGAGAGCCGTTCATGATGTCCTCAAAGCTCACATTTCCGTTGCCTGTAGTGGAAGAGCTTCCGGCAGGCGGTGTACTCTGGGTAGTGCCGGGATTGCGGTTCAGCGGATCATCCTCGCCGCCCTGCGTTGTAGGGGTATCCTTTCCGCAGGCCGCCAGGGCAAAAACCATGACAAGGGCCAGCAAAAGGCTCAAAAGCTTTTTCATATTGCGTACCTCCGTTTGCTATTTTCTGTCGCTGAGGGGTTTGGTGATGTCGATGACCAGCTTGGCTTCGGTGTAGGAGAGCACAAGCTCCACGTTGAGAAGATCACCGTAGTCGGTGATATTGCTTTCCCCCTCGTGCTGTGTATCGCCGGTGTAAAGCCAAAGATAATGCTCCCATTCCTGGGAAAAGCCTTCCTTTGTGAGTGTCCGGCTGTTATACTCGCGCCAATCCATGACTTTGATCAAATTGCCATCTTCGTCCGGATATTCCGTTATGACCGAGTAATATCTGTGCACCTTTCCGCCCTGGTTATAGATGTAGCTCCCGCCGGCAAGGCTGCCGGTGAACACGATTTGGGATTGGGTTGGGTCCATGCTGTTGGTTTTCAGCGGGAAATTGAGGCAGGAGAGGTGGGAATTCCAATAAAACGGCTCCCATATTTTCAATTCGTTTCCCGTTTCCTTAGTGGCCTGCATCTGCATTACCGCGATCACATCGTCGTTGACCAGGCAATGCATGGAATGGGCCCATCCGTTGGTAAAGGCGGACATATCCATCTCCATATCCAGCTCCAGGCTGCCGGCCCAGCCGTCCTCGTTGGGATTGGTCACCTGCCCGAACTCGAATTCCGGCACATAATTGTACATAAAGCGGCCCTGGAAGGTGTAGGTCATGGGCGCAGGAAACTCCCAAAATGCGTAGTCCTCGTCCACGAATTCCGAGGGATTGAACTGAATATCCCAGCCGGAGGTGTCCTTCATTTTTTCCGCCAGCTCCGCTTCCAGATATTTGAAAAACTCGGTGAGGTTTCGTCTGCCCATAAGGTAGTTGGCAAAGTCCTTCCATTGCTCCTGATGCTCCATATGCTTTTGGAACATCGTGTAGCCAATGCCGCCGACAGCCGCGACCGTGCCAACCATCGCCAGCGC
>SVLC01000035.1 GCA_015068155.1 Oscillospiraceae bacterium
AGGTTAAGGCTCTGATGAACGGCCGTTACAACGTGTCCTACAGCGACATCAACGAGCTGGCCCTGCCTGTTCTGCGTCACAGAATCAAGCTGACCTTCGAAGCCGTTGCCGAGCGCGTCAGCGCTGACGAGATCGTTGCCATGATCGTGGAAGAGCTGATGGTTCGCAACAAGCTGAAGGAAGCAGCACCCAAGGTAGAAGAGAACACCGAAACCGACAAGAAGGTTAAGAAGTTTGGGAGAAAGTAATTGATGAAAGGTTCCATTTTAAACGATGCGTTTTTCAGTCGTCTGGAAACCCTGTCGTTGGAACTCAGAGCAAACCTGGGCGGATTCTTTGGCGGTAAGCACTTGGTTCGTACCTACGGCCAGACCGTAGAATTTGCGGACTACCGGGAATACCAGCTTGGCGACGATATCCGTCGTATCGACTGGAATCTGTACAGCCGGTTTGAAAAGTTCTTTCTAAAGCTTTTTACAGACGAAAGACAAATGCATACGCAGATCTTTTTAGACTGCTCTGCATCCATGGGCAAGGACATGCCTGAGAAGGCCAATTACGCCATCGGCGTAGCGGCTGCCCTGGGCTATCTGTCCGTACATAACATGGATAAGGTGTCTTTCAAGCTCATCAAGAGCGAGAAGACCGAAGATAATTTCGGCACCATCGTAGGCAAGCGGGCCTTCTTCGATGCTATCAGCACCCTGGAGACCCTGGAGTTTGACGGTGAGACCGATATTTACAAGGCCGTTACTTCCTGCCCCAATATGGGCTCCAACGACGGCCTGACGGTGATCATTTCTGACTTCTTCACCGATAGCGACTGGAAAAAAGCCGTTGACTATCTGGTATACAAGAAGAAGCAGGTTCTGCTGGTGCGTATTATGACGCCGGAAGAGCTGGATCCCAGCTACGATGGCCGTGTCAACCTGATCGACTGCGAAGCAAACGGCATGGAAGACCCCAGAAATATGCGTATCCGCATCACCCGCGCCAATCAGCTTGCTTACGAGCAGGCTCTGAAGGAAGTGAAGGAGGATATGCAGAGCTTCTGCGCATCCCGTGAGGCAGATTTCGTGACTGTCAGCACTGCAGAGCCCCTCGAAAGAATGCTGTTCAAAGAATTACTGAAAGTGGGAATCATGGCATGATGAGTTGGCTAACCCCTATAGGTTTTTTGGGCCTGATCGGATTGATCATTCTGATCATTATTTACCTCATCAAGCCCAATTACCAAAATAAAATCATCTCCAGTACCTTTATCTGGAGATTGAGCTTGAAGTACAAAAAGAAGAAGATCCCGATCAGCAAACTGAGAAACATCCTGCTGTTCCTGTGCCAGGTGCTGGCGATCACCATTGCATCTTTGATCCTGGCTCAGCCCTTCATCGACAACAGTGTGTCCGTCACCACCGAAAAGGTGATCATCATTGATGCCTCCGGCTCCATGATGGCCAACGTGGGCGGCCAGACCCGGTTCGAGCGGGCAGTGGAAGCCGTGCGTACGGAAGCGGATGAAATGCTGGAGGAGGGCGGCAAGGTATCCATCATCCTGGCCAGCACCACTTCTTCTTATCTGGTCCAGCAGTCCAATGTCCGTGGCGACGTGATGGCTGCCCTGGACGAGCTGGTGGATCCTTCCAAGGATTCTGCCTGCACCTATGGCAACGGCGATATTGCCGGCGCCATCAAACTGGCGGAAGAAGTGACCGCCATCATTCCGGATGTGGCCGTGGTTCTGTACACCGATACGGAATACATTGACGCCGGCAAGGTGACTGTGAAGTCTGTCCGGGATATTTCCGACTGGAACGCGGCCATCCTGAATGTGCGCGCTGTGATTGAAGAAAACCGTTATCGTTTTGAGATCGATGTGGCCTGCTATGGCAAGAATGCGGATATTCCCGTGTACTGCACCGTTGCCGGCATCAATGAGACCATCGACGATTTGGAGCTGCAGGCAGATGTCAGATGTGTGGATGGCGAAGTCACCACGCTGATCTTCTCCGTTGAGGAAGAAGAGGACATGAAGAACCTGTATTCTTACAATCATCTGTATGTGCATATCGAGGAAATGGATACGCTGGATACCGACAACAGCTTCTATCTGTATGGCGGTGAAAAGCTGCCTCTGCGGATCCAGTATTGTTCCTCTGCGCCCAACAACTATTTCGCTACGGCTATGATGGTTATCAAAGATCAGCTGCGGAATCGCTGGGATGTGGATTTTGTGGAAGTCAAGAAGGAAGAACAGCCTGAAACCGAAGGCTTTGACATCTACATTTACGAGCATACCATGCCCGCCAGCTTGCCGGATGACGGTGTGGTGCTGCTGGTCAATCCTGATGAAGTGCCTACCGGCGCCGGATTCCGTCTGGGTTCTGTCAGCAACTATCACCACAATGAGCAGACTCTGCTGGCCGGTGATGAGCATCCTGTGCTGCGCAATCTGAAGCCGGAACTGATCACGGTGACCCAGTATGTTGCCATTACCAGCTATGACGGCTACACCCCCGTGCTTTACTGCAACCAGGATCCGGTTTTGATCGTCAAGAACGAGCCTGAGCAGAAGATCGCGGTGCTGTCCTTCAGCCTGAACTATTCCAACCTGCCCTTGATGCTGGAATTCCCCCAGATGATGTACAACCTCATTGAGCACTACATTCCCTCCACCGTGACGGAATATGTATTTGATGTCAATGAGTCCATCGACCTGGGCGCCAGAAGCGAGGAGTTGAATGTGGTAGGCAACGGTGTGGATACCACCATTACGGAATTCCCCAGCAATCTGCTGCTGGTGAAGCCCGGTGTGTATACCGTCAGCCAGACCCCCATCTCCGGCGTGGATATCATCGAGAACTTCTATGTGAAGATCCCGGCTTCCGAAAGCAATATCCAGGGCCGCGAGGATACGCTGGTCAATCCCTACCTTTACACGGATCCCGTTGAGGATATTACAGATCTGATACTATACTTTGCCATCGCGCTGGTTGTGCTGCTGTTCTGCGAATGGTGGCTAAATATTCGCGAGCAATATTAAGGAAAATGAAAAATGACAAACTTAAGTATTAATTTTTCTTACCCGTGGCTGTTGCTTCTAATCATACTGGCGGCTTTGATGACATTGGTGCCTTACTTCCGTATGAACAAGCGGTATCGCGGCACCAGAAACCGCATCACCTCCATGGTGCTGCACATGATCATCATGGTGCTGGCAATCTGCGTGCTGGCCGGTTTCACGATTTCCTATGATCTGCCCAACCAGGATAACGAGGTTATCCTGCTGGTGGACAGCTCCTTCAGTGATTCGGACAGCAATGTCGCAAAGAATGACTTTATCCAGTCTGTAATCGACAGCAACAGCGGTGAGTTCCGTCTGGGTGTGGTCACCTTCGGTTTCGACCAGGTGTACGCCGTGGAACTGACCAATAATATGAGAAATGTACTCATTGACTATCAGAAGGCGCCTCTGCCGGATGACAGCGCCACGGATATCGAGGCGGCTTTGAAGTACACAGCCGGTTTGTTCACCGGCGATAACGGCGGCCGTATCGTGCTGATCACCGACGCGGTGGAGACCGACGGCGTTGCCAACAATGTGATCAAGTCCATTGCCGCCGAGGGCGTTACTGTGGATACCGTTTATATCGATAGTAACCGCACCGGCGACGAAGTGCAGATCATTGGCATGGAGCGTCCTGAAGAAAAGATCAAGGTGGGCGAGGCCTTCGAGATCAGCCTGACCCTGCAGAGCTCCTTTGCCGGCACCGTGCGTATCGTTCCGTATGACAACGGTGTGGCCGGTCTGCCTGTGGAAGTGGAAGTGGTTGACGGCGTTCAGAACGTGAAGATCCCCTACGAATTCGTAGTGCCCGGTCTGCACGAGATGAGCTTCGAAATGACCTGCGGCGACGATAAGCTGACCCAGAACAACGTGTTCCACTCCTATATTTACATCGAGAGCTACAACAACATCCTGATCCTGGAGAGCAATGTTTCTGAGTCTGAGTCCATCAGCAGAATGCTCGACGAGGAAATGAATGTAACCGTTATGCACGTCAGCGATACGGACCGGATCCCCAAGACCCTGGACCAGCTGCGGGCATACGACGAAGTGCTGCTGTGCAACATTTCCAACGAGGACATGCCCGAGGGCTTTGTGGAAATTCTCTACCAGTATGTCCATGATATCGGCGGCGGTTTGTTCACCGTCTGCGGTAACGAGATCGACGACAACCCCGGCGATGAAGAATGGACTGCCAATGCCTACACCCGTGATGATATGTACGGCACCAAGTACCAGGAAATGCTGCCGGTGGAGATCATCGAGTACACCCCGCCTGTGGCCGTTATGATCCTGGTTGACGTTTCCGGCTCCATGTGGCAGCCCAATGACCCCAGCCAGCCTTACGAACAGAGTAAGCTGTTTGCGGCGGCGCAGGGCGCGGAAGCCTGTTTGGATGTGCTCAGCGAGAGAGACTATGTGGGCGTTATCGCACTGGCAGAGGATTACGACACTGCCATTGAGATCACCCCCCGTACCCAGCGTGATAAGATCCTGGCCGCTATCGGCGAGCTGAAGGACATGGGCCCCGGCGGCACGGTCTTCTCCAAGGCGCTGATGAGAGCAGGTCAGGCGCTGTCTGCCCTGTCCACAGTTGAAAAGCGGCACATCATCCTGATCACCGACGGCGAACCGTCTAGTGATGATACCGAGCAGTACAGATATTGGATGCAGGAAAATGCCAAGGCCGGCATTACCACCTCCATCGTGGGCATCCAGTGTACGGCCACCGCGGCTGCCAATATGCGCAACGCCCTGGTGGAGTTTGCCGGCATGGAAGAGGATAACTACCATGATGTGAATGATATCGAGCGCGTGCCTCAGGCCATTTTGGAGGACCTGGCCGCCCCCGAGATCCGTTCCGTGATGTATGAGACCTTCCAGCCCACCATCAATACCACCACCTCCATCACCGCCGGCATTAAGCAGGAAGATATTCCTGAGCTGGACGGCTTCTACGGCATGAAGGCCAAGGAAGGCGCCACCGTGGTGCTGAAGGGTGAGTATACCCCCATTTATACCCAGTGGCAGTTTGGCGCGGGCACGGTTGGTACCTTCGCCTGCGACCTGAATGGCACATGGTCCTCTAAGTTTGTGGAAACGGATACCGGTAATGCCATTCTGAATAACATTCTCCGAGCGGTGGCGCCCAAGGAAAATATCCGGGTGGAAGACATCGGTTTGGAAGTGAGCGGAGATAACTACCGAACGCAGCTTAACATCTTTACAGAGCTGAAGGAAGGGGAGTACCTGGAAGTGAACATCAGCAGCCCCGCTGCGGATGGCTCTGCTGAACGCCAGGTCCAGACCCTGACCGCAAACGCCAGCGAGGGTTACACCCGTATGAACTTTGTGGTCAAAACCGCCGGCGTCCACGAGATCGTCGTCCAGAAGAAGGATGTCGATGGCGTGATCCTGTCTGAGAATGTGATCTACAAGGCATTGGCCTACTCCCAGGAGTACGATATGTTCATAGACACGAAAGCAGCGGAGGAATATGCTGCGCTGCTGGCGGAAAGCGGCCGCGGCGAGGTAGTGACCGAAGCCTGGCAGGTCTACGAGAATGTGGCGCAGTTCCTGCATAAGGAAATCGATCCCAAGCTGCCCTTCATCATCGCGGTGATCGTGCTGCTGCTGTTGGATATCGCGGTGCGTAAGTTCAAGTGGAAGTGGCCCCATGAGATCATCCGTGATAAGAAAATCCAGCAGGCTATGTCTGCCAACAATGAGTAAAGGAGGAGAAAACATGAAAAAGATTCTTTCGGCTGTAAGCCTCTGCGTGATCCTCCTTTGCACCGTTATTTTGTTTTCTGCCTGCGGTCTGAGAGCCGCAGAGCCCACCAATCTGAAGCTGGATATGGATACCCAGACTTTGGAATGGAGAAAAGTGGCCGGCGCCCGGGCCTATGAGATCCGGATCTCCGGCGACGAGCGGGTGAGAACCACCCAGGCCAACTACTATTCTTTGGAATATCTGGATCCCGGCACTTATGTGGTGGAAGTCCGCGCGATCAGCGCCGATCCGGATGCCAAGGAATCGGGTTGGGTCAGCTTTAACTTCGTCCGCGAGGCGGAGAGTGGCCTGCGCTACAAGCTGATCAACAACCGCACCGAGTACGAAGTGGTCGGCGCCGGTACGGCCACCGGTGATGTGGTGATGGAAAGCGTTTATCGCGGCAAGCCCGTCACCTCCATCGCTGACAAGGCCTTCAACAACAACCGCAAGATCACCAGCGTGGTGATCGGCGACAATGTGAAGACCATCGGCAAGAACGCGTTCAACCGCTGCAGCGAGATGGTGAGCATCACCATTCCCGACAGCGTGACTTCCATCGGCGAGTATGCTTTCCAGAGCTGCAAAAAGCTGGAGACCATTCAGCTGCCTGCGCAGCTGACGGAAGTGTCCCCCTATATGTTCTCCTGGTGTTCCGCGCTGACCAATGTCACCATGGGTGAGCAGGTGGTGTCCATCGGCGAGTACGCCTTCTCCAACTGCGCCGGTCTTACCGGTATCGCGCTGCCCGCCAATGTGGAATACATCGGCGAGTACGCCTTCTCCGACTGCACCGGCCTGGCCAATGTGGACCTGGGCGACGGCATGAAGGAAGTGGCGCAGTATGCCTTCTACAACTGCGCCGGCCTGGCCAGTGTGGATCTGGGCCAAAGCATGCAGACCCTGGGCGTTGGCGCCTTCGGTAACTGCACTTCTTTGACCGCTGTGGTGATTCCCGAAAGCACCGTTACCATTTCCGAGCAGTGCTTCCTGGGCTGCACCGCCCTGGCGGATGTGACCATCGGCACCCAACTGCAGAAGATCGGCGCTTACGCCTTCCTGAACACCGCTGCTTTCGACGCGGCTGAAGATCTGTTCTGCCTGGACGGCTGGGTGATCGCCAACAAGATCCAGATGAGAAGAACACTTACGCTGCCGGAAGGCATTTATGGCATCGCTGACGGCGCTTTCGCCGGTATTTACACCGATGATGATAAGAACGGCCTGACCTTGACCTTCACCGGTATAAAGTATGTGGGCAGCGGCGCCTTTGCCAACAGCAGTAACCTGTGGGAAGTGAAGTTTGACGATGCCCTGCTGGTGCTGGGAGATGCGGCCTTCACTGCCTGCCCCTACCTGAATACTGTGCATGTAGGCAACGGCCTGGTGAAGATGGGCGATTCCGTCTTTGCCAACTGCGCCCGTCTGCTGAGCATGGATCTGCCCGACAGCTTGATGGAAATGGGCTCCGGCTGCTATGTGGGTACTTTGCTGTTCAACAATGAAAAAAATGATGTGGTGTATGTAGACGATTGGGCGGTCGACCTGGTAGATACCATTTACATGGAAAACATCTACATTAAGGAAGGCACCCGCGGCATTGCAAACCACTGCTTCAGCAAGGCGATGATCATGGGCGCCGGTGTCCAGATGCCCACCACGCTGGAGATCATCGGCTACGCGGCATTCTACAACTGCACCAATCTGGGTGGTTTTGGCTGGTATGACAATGTGCGTTATATTGGCGACTACGCCTTCTATGGCTGCAGTATGGCCTGGTTTGGCCAGGGCGGTATCACCACCATCCCTGCCAATGTGGAGTATATCGGCCGTTCTGCGTTCTATAAGTGTTCCAGTATGGTCGGTTTGATCATCCCCGGCACCTGCAAGTTCATCGGCGACTACGCCTTCTATGGCTGCAACAACCTGGGCGAAAGTGAACTGTATGCCAGCATCGAGGACATGAAGGAGGGTAAGGACCCCCTGAAGGGCGATGTGATCATCGGCGAGGGCGTGGAGCATATTGGCGAACGCGCCTTCCATAGCTGCTCCCGCATTGCGGAGATCCAGATCCCCGACAGCGTTACCTCCATCGGTTCCCGTGCGTTCTATAAGTGCACCAACCTGAAGAAGGTGGTGCTGGGCGAAGGCATTCTGGATCTGCCCGGTTACATCTTCTACAAGTGTGAAACCCTGAATGATCTGACCATCTCCGACAGCATCAAGACCATCGGTGAATACGCTTTCCGCGGCTGCATCGAACTGAAGAACATTCAGATCGGCAACAGTGTGGAGACCATCGGCAACTATGCGTTCTATGGCTGCACCGAGGTGAGCGAGATCATCCTGCCTGCTTCCCTGAAGACCATTGGCGACTTTGCTTTCCGCGGCTGCACCAAGGTGGACTCCGTGGTTCTGCGGGATTCCATTGAAGTGATTGGCAGACACGCTTTCTACGGCTTGAGCAAGGCCAGCTTCTTCTGCGAGTCGGAAACCATCAACCCCTATTGGAATGAGCGGTGGAATTCTTCCTACCGTACCGTGTTCTGGGGCTGCACGCTGTCCGAGGATGGCAGCTATGTGGTTTCTGTGGTCAAGGGTGAAACCAGCATCGACAATATCGACGCGCCGGACACCTCTTTGACTCCCGAACGCGCCGGTTATGAGCTGAAGGGCTGGGCGCTGACCCCCGGCGCCAATAAGGCGGTCTACAATAAGCGGACTTTGATCGCTGCGCCTGAGGGAACCGTTCTGTACGCTGTATGGGAGCCTGTCGAGGCTGCTGAATGAGGTGAAATGCCATGAAGATGAATAATAAGCGAACCGTTTTGGCGTTGCTTATGCTGGCCGCGCTGTGCTGCGTACTGCTGGCCGGCTGTGGCGGCGGTGAAAACGGTGTTTCCGAAATCTATGTACAGCAAACGGATATGCCCCGGGCAACTTATGTGCAGGGGCAGGAGCTGGACCTTCACGGCGGTGTTCTGTCTGCGGTAATGGACGGGGTTATCAACCCCGTCCCCATGGATTCCGCAGAGGTGACCGTTACCGGTTACAATAAGGATCAGCTTGGCAAACAAACCCTGACCGTTACTTACCAGGGTAAAACCACCACCATCGAAGTCAATGTGGTGGCCCGGACGGTTGCCGAAGGCTATGAAGTGAACTATTTTGTTGGCGATAGCTACGACAACTCCAAGGGCAAGATCTGCATCAACAAAGATGACGGTACCAAGTCTTACGTAAATCTGAACAGCACGGAAGTTACGCTGAAGTCTTTCGACTCTTCCAAAGCCGGCCAGGCGACCATTACTGTGGCCTACGGCGACTATGAGTGCGCGTTCCAGGTGACGGTCCACGAAGTGGACAGCATCCAGCTCACTGCGCCTAAGCAGAGCAAGTATGCCAGTCATGAGACCGAACTGAACCTGGGCGGCGGTTACATCACCGTAAAGGCAGCCAGCCCTTCCACATTCTCCAAGCATGTGCCGCTGTCTGCCGAAATGGTCAGCGGTTACGATCCCAGCCAGATGACTTACGAGAAGCGGGATCAGGTGATCACCCAGACCATTACGGTGAGCTACGGCGGCCAGCAGGCCAGTTTCGATGTGGAGATCGCTTACAGTGATGTGCATATGGTGCAGTATCTGGCACAGAAGCTGCAGCATTTGGACTGGACCCAGGAGACCCTGCCGGAACTGTCCGACAGCGACAAGGAGAATGCCATTGCGGCCATCGAGACCTATCTGGGACTGACCCCCCGGGATCGGGACTTCATTGATGAGGCTACATTCCACAGCATCCTCTTCCCCGGTACGCTGGCGCTGCGGGGCCTGTATCTGGAAGAGCTGACCAGCTTCTCCGAGGCATTTGGAATCTCCTCCAGCGGTGACCTGGTTCTGACGGGTAAGAGCTACGAGGCGGTGAAGGCCGCGGCGGAGCGACTGGCAAACGATGAAGATCCTATCAACATTTATGCATCCCTGCTGGAGCAGATCAACGAGCAGTTCGGCGATGTTCCCTTCATGCAGGCTACCGTTGCCGATCTGGTGATCATGCACACAGAGGAAACTGCCCAGGCGCTGGTGGAGATGTTCAATTACATGATGAACCTCCACGATCTGCTGACGGTCATTCCCAAGGATTGGACTGTGCAGACGCTGGAAGAGAACCAGATGGCTGTGGCCAACGCGGTGTCCAAGATCATCATCGGCAGCTACCCCAACAGCAACTACAATGTACTGTACCGCTGCGTCTCCTCCTGGAGAGAGAATGATGACTATTTTGATATCCTCTATTCCTTCTACATGTACATCAAGGTCGATGGCATGGCGGAACTGCAGAACGGTATGTGGCAGACACTGCCGCTGCCAGGCCCGCTGAACGATTGGTATCTCAATTTCATGAACGCTGTGCAGATGGAGCAATTCATGATGCAGTATGAAACCTCCAATGCCTATCTGTACGATACCGCAGGCTTTATGTACTACTACGCCCAGACACTGGAATGCGCCAAGGCCATCCTGGAAGGCGAAAATCAGCTGCACATCAACATTTACAATCTGCTGGATGTTGATGGCCTGAACGAAGCGAACCTGAGATGTGGCCCCAGAGGCTATTTGTATCACATGGGCGAGGGCCTGGATTCTCAGAATGTGCAGGAAGCATGGGAAAAGCTGCTGGTTCTCATCGATATTTATCTGAAAAAGCAGGGCGCTACTTACGCAGAGTACGAAGCGGAGTTCCGGGCTGTGTTCGATGAAATGGTGGATATGTCTCCCACCGAGCTGTATGCTTTCGTTTCCTCCGTCAACTTCCTGTACGATTCCTCCAGAGGAACCGTGCTGGTGCTGGAGTGCGAAAACCGTACATACAGCACGATGATGACCCTGGTGGCATCCTTCTATGCCAGCATGACGCCGGAAGAGGTCTTCTCCTGCTTCCAGACGCTGATCCTGGCGATGGAGAATTATTCCCTGCGGGGCATTAAGGATACTGCTGTGGCGGATTTCAGCGCCCTGATGGAAACGCTGACTGCCAAGTATCAGGCGCTGAGCCAGGAGAACAAGGCGATCTTTGATAAGTACCTGGGTCAGGGCTATACCAAGTATCTGACCATCTACAGCCGGATCTCTGCCGGTAAGCCTGTGGATCTGGGCCAGCAGGAAGCGATCCTGGAGCAGTTGATGGCCACCTTGCAGAAATTCGATGAGCTGATGAGTTACGCGCTGGGCAGCGACATTACTCCGGAAGAAAAGAACCGGACAATACCTGTTGCGATGGCGCTGTATGAGAAGGCTTGCGCGCTCCATAGCCAGATGATGGCCATGGGCGGCGATGTGGCCTGCGAATTGGTGACCAGAGAGTATGTGATCCAGGAGATCACCCTGACGCCGGATTTCTACTTCTCCGCTGTCAGAAATCTGTTTACCAGCTTCATGGTTTCCGCCGGTATCACGATCAACGAGGAAGCGTCCTACATGCTGTGGGATCTGTACAGCGAGTCGGCTATTCGTCCGCTGATGCAGCGTATTGCAGACCTGCTGCTGGCTGAGTACAACGGCCAGGTGTATCAGGGTACGGATGTGGGCAATCTGATGATGGCATTCCGCGTGTTGAGTGCTGCTGATAAGAACACCTTCTTCACGCTGGGCATCAACCAGGTGTACTATCCTGCGCTGGAGCGCTACTTCTGCAACGGCCATCCGGAGCTGAAGAGCTTCATTCCTGCTTTGCTGCAGGCGGAGATCGCCTATGCGGTGTATATGCACACGCCGGAGGATGAAAACCTGACCGCTTTCCTGGATGCATTTGCCCAGGTGCTGTCTTTCTATGAGCAGTTGGAAAACAAGGAACAGCTGCCTGTGGAAGTCCTCCAGATGTATGCTTTGTACGAGCAGGCATATCAGGACCTGAAGAAGTAATAATGTAAAAAAAGAAGACGCTTATGGGCAACCATAAGCGTCTTTTTTATATTATGGAGTTGGCTCGAAGCACTTGCTGCAAGGTTCGTAACCGGCGGCAATTGCCTCGTCATAGTCATCAAAGTAGACCCGGTTACTTTCGCTGGGGAGGCTGGAGCAGCCGGGTAGGTGCAGTTTCTTGGAATTTTTGTTGCCGATGTAGCTGACAGTCGGGGCGGTGGTGCCGGGTGTGTCGCTTTGACTGGGCGGCGTGACGGGCTGCGCGCTGCCTTTTTGCCAGGTAAAGCTAATGTCCTTGCCGTCGGAAACAGCGATGATGGTGCCCAGCTTGTCGGTGCGGTAGAGGGTTACTTCCGCTTGCTGCAGGCGGGACAGGGCGGATTCGTCGGGATGGCCGTAGTTGTTGCCTTCTCCCACGGAAATAACGCCGTATGTAGGAAGGGTTTCTCGCAACAGACGGTAGCCGGAGGAGGTTTCAGAGCCGTGATGGCCCACCTTCAGCACATCCATGCGCCAATCGTAGCTTTCACCCCAGTAATCCAGCATGTCGTCCTCGGCCTGGGTCTCCATGTCGCCGGTGAAGAGGAAGCTGGTGGCGCCAAAATCCACCCGCAAAACGATGGAGGTATTGTTGGGGTCGGCGTAGCTTTTGACGGGACCCAGTACGGTAGCGGTGGCATCGCCGAAGGTGAAACTGTCGCCGGGGCTGGGAATGGTGATCTCCAGCCGCTGCTGATCCACATAGTGCAGGAAATCGTCAAAGATGTTGGAGGCGTAGGTCTTGGTGGGGGCGTATACGGCTTTTGTAAGGTATACCGCCAGCACGCCCGGCAAACCGCCCACATGGTCCTCATGGGCGTGGGTGCAGATCACGGCTTCCAGCTCCTGGACGCCCTGGCTTTGCAGATAGCTGACCACCAGGGAACTGTCGGCCTTGTTGCCGCCGTCGATGATAATGAATTGACCGCTGCTTTCCAGCAGTATGCAATCGGCCTGCCCTACATCAATGAAATGGATCCGCAAACTGCCGGAGGGCGTGAGCCCGTCGGTGTTGGGGACAAAGCAGCCGGTGCAGGTCAGCAGCAGAGAAAGCAGAAGGATGAAAGAAAGAATCTTTTTCATAAAATGTCTCCATTGTGTTGGAATATAGATTTTCGAGGGACATCTCCGGGGCGGATGCCGACAGGGAACTGCAGGGCAAGCCGCAATTTACCTGGTGGTCAGACCCTGGTTATTCTTAGGCTTTTTCTGCTGGTTGCACCAGGTGTTCATCACCATTTTATGGGGCAGCAGCTTCACCGCCCGCACCTGCATCCTTACGGAGAAACCGTGGATGGAGTAATCCTTTTTGGTTTTGTAAAGGTCGCGCAGGCCGGTAGCCACCACATCCCGGGCTTCCCACAGCTTGTTATAATACTGCACTTCGCTGCCGTTGGTTTCCAGGGCGTGGTTGAAGAATTCGGTTTTGACCCAGCCGGGGTTCATGGCCATCATGCGGATGCCGCTGCCCTTCAGTTCCCGGTTAATGGCCCGGGTGTAGCTGAGGACAAAGGATTTGCTGGCGCCGTAGGTGGCGATATAAGGCACGGGCTGGAAGGCGGAAAGGCTATCCAACTGCAAAATATGGCTGCCGGGACCCATGTAAGGCAGGGTCAGCCGGGTCATGGCTACCAAAGCCTTGCAGTTCAGATCGATCATGCGCAAATCCTCTTCTAGAGGAATATTCTGGAATGCGCCGAATTTGCCGAAGCCGGCGGCGTTGACCAGCAGACTGACATGGGGCTTCTCCGCGGCCAGCAGCGCCTGAAAACTGTCAAAGCTGGCGCTGTCACACAGATCCAGGGAAATGGGCCGCAGCGGCGTGCAGAGCCCCTGCTGCAGCGCTTCCAGGGCGGCGGTGCGGCGGGCGATGACCCAAATTTCATCAACTTTTACATAATCCGACAACTGCAGTACAAATTCCCGACCCATGCCGGAAGATGCGCCGGTAACGATGGCAATGTTCATGGGATTTCCTCCTAAAATCAAATTTCGGTTTGCAGGGCGGCCAAAAGCGCCTGCTTTTCGTTGGGCAGGCGTTCGTCCAGCACGGCCTCCAATAAGAATTGAAGCTTCTGGCCAATGGCAGGGCCGCTGTAACCCAAGGCCATCAGATCGTGGCCGTTTACTGCCAGGTCTTTCAGACGAATACAGGCATTGTCCGCCAGAATTTGCTGCAGCATCGCTGTGACTGTTTCAAAATCCCCAGTATCAGCGGTAACGCCTTTGGCGCAGAAGTCCCTGGCCTGAAGCTGCAGCAGCATTTGCAGGCGGCGCTCGCCATATTGGTGCAACCGACGGCGCAGCAGCTTGCCATCGGGGAGCAGAGGGGTCATGTGCTTTTCAATGAGGAATACAACATCCTCCCGCAGGGCGGTGGGCGCGTTCAGCCTCCGCAGAACGGCATCGGCCAGTTCGCCGCTTTTTTCGGCATGGCCGTAAAAATGGCCCTGTCCCTGTTCATCCAGGCTGAAGGTGGCAGGTTTGCCGATGTCGTGGAGCAGGGCGGCCCAGCGCAAAGTCAGATCGGCAGGTACGCCCGCCACCACATGGGCGGTGTGGGTAAAAACATCATGGACATGATGGGAACTGCGCTGGTCAAAGCCGATGGTGGGTTGCAGTTCCGGAAGGACCTGGGCCAAAATCGGGGCAAAGGTGATGAGCTGGTCGGCAGAGATCCAAAGCAGCAGCTTGCTGAGCTCATCGAAGATCCGCTCCTTGGCCAAACTGTCCATCAACGGGGCCAAAGATCCCATGGCGGAAAGGGTGGCATGCTCCGGATGCAGACCGAATCTGGCGGCGAAGCGGACGCCCCGCAGGATCCGCAGGGCATCTTCCGCAAAACGCAGGGAGGGGTCTCCCACGGCGCGAAGTATATGATTTTTCAGATCGTCCTGTCCGCCGAAGGGGTCGGCAAAGCCTCGGGTGGGGGAGTAGGCCATGGCGTTGACGGTGAAATCCCGGCGGGCAAGATCCTGCCGGATGTCCGGTACGAATTTCACCCATTCCGGGTGGCGATTGTCCAAATAGGCCCCTTCCGTGCGGAAGGTGGTGATCTCCAATACCTGACCGTTCCATACCACGCCGATGGTGCCATGCTTTTCTCCGGCGCGGACCAAATTGTGATCCGAGAAAATGGCGGCGGTAACATCCGGGGGCGCGGCGGTGCAAAGGTCATAGTCGTGGGGCTGCAGACCCAGGCAGGCATCCCGAACGCAGCCGCCCACGGCGTAGGCGGCATATCCGGCAGCTTCCAGTTTATCAATGCAATAGCGGACCGAATGCGGCAGATACATGGAATGCCTCCTTTCGTGCATGATCGGCGCGGGGTTATTCCACCCGGCTGTCAATTTGTTTGAGAATGTCAGCGATAATGGCATCGGGATCCAGCTCCGGCTCCGGCTCGGAGGGCTGCTCCGGCGCGGAGGGCTGGGGTTCGCTGGGATCGGGGAAGGTTTCTTCCAGGGTCACAGGTACTTCGGGCTGGGTTGCTTCTGCGGCGGCAACTTCCGGTTCCGGCAGAACGACGGCGGCTTTCCTCCGGGGCAGATATTTCAGAACACAAGGGCCGGTGAGCATCCAGATGCCCAGCAGCAGATACATGGTTCCGTGACCGCCGGAAGGCACGCTGACAATGCATAGATAACCGGCCAGGAAACACCAGAAAAGGCAATGGGTGCGCTCACCGCTGCCCACGCAGAAGCCCCAAATCTGATAGCAGGCGGGAATCAGCGCCAAAGTGGCAAAAAAACGCACCAGGTAACGCACGGTTTCCGGCTCGCCGCCCACTTCCCGGCCCAAATAGAACACATACAGCGCAAAAAACACACAGGGCAGCATATAACAGATAAAGAAGGGCTGTTTGCCGGTGAAGCGGCAGTAGGCGCCGTAGAGCAGCGCCGGGGCGCTTAGCAGACCCGCAATGCCGGCGAGGGTATCCAGCCACAACGCGCCGTTGGTCATCTGCTGAATGGCGGTTTGGCCGATGGCAAAGGCAGCGCATATATGACCCAGGCAGGCCAGCAAGGAGGGCGGAAAATTATCCTTATAGCTGCGGTTGTTGCCCACCTGACGGGTCAGCAGCCAAATGAATATCAGTACCGCCGCAGATAGTATCCATGTGAGGATCCAGGCAGGATGGCCGGCCGGATAGAGTCCGTTTTCGTCGGTGCCGCCCCGGAAGATCCAGGCCTGCAGCAGAAGCCCCAGGCTGGCGGCAAGGAGCGTGATAATGTCGGCATAACGCAAAAATTTCTTCATGGAGAAACCTCCTGTATAGGGTAATAGCAAATTTCGCGGGAGAGGAATATATAATCTATAGTATTATATCAGTATACGCGATAAATTTCCAGCATTTTGTAAAAAAACTCCGAAAATGTAAATTTTTCTTGTATATGGGAAAAAATAGAGTATAATGAAGATGGAAAAAGTCTGCGGAGGAACGTTATGTTACTGCTAATGATTACGGTACTGGCGCTGCTGAGCGCTGTAGGTGTATATTTCTGTGGCGGCCTGGTGGCGGCGGTGGCGGCCTTTATCGGCGGCTGGATCGCCTGGCTGATCTTGGCGGCGCTGCTGCTGATGTTGGCCTGCGCGGTGGTAGACAAGGAAAAAGAACAGGAAAACGACAGCGCTTTTTATCGCTGGCTGGTCCACCTGTGGCTGGATTTTCTGATCTGCGTGGGACGGGTGAAGATCAAGACCCGGGGCGTGGAGCATATTCCCGGTGAAGGAAGATTTTTGCTGGTGTGCAACCACCTGTGTGATATCGACCCGGCGCTGCTGATGCACTGCTTCCCCAAAAGCCAACTGGCCTTTATCGGCAAGAAAGAGACCAAAGATATGCCTTTGGTGGGCGCGGTGATGCATAAATTGCTGTGCCAGTACTTGAACAGGGAAAATGACCGGGAAGCGCTGAAGACTATTCTCAAGTGCATTCAGATCGTCAAAGACGACAAAGCCTCCATCGGTCTGTTCCCGGAGGGATATGTGAGCCTGGACGGTAAGCTGCGGCATTTCCGCGGCGGCGCGTTCAAGATCGCCCAAAAGGCCAATGTACCGGTGGTGGTATGCACGCTGCAGGGCAGCAAACGGGCCATGGACCGGCTGCTGCAGTTGAAGCCCTCGGAGGTAGAGGTGCATTTGGTGGAGATCATCAGCGCGGAGGAAGCGAAGAGCATGTCTTCCGTGGAGCTGGGCGAGCGGGTATATGAAAGTATGATCGCAGACCTGGGCGAGGAATACCGCACCAACGAAAAAAGTATGCATCCGGATCTGCAGAGAAAGATGATGGAGCAGTGAACGGCGGTTTGCGCGGCAGAAATTTGCACATTCCACTTGATTTCATTGGGAATATTAGATATAATGATTGAAAATTTTCCATTTTTGGAGGAAATAGAATGAAAAACAGCGAAAAGACTTTGGATATGATCGTTAATCTCTGCAAAAACAGAGGTTATGTGTACGCCGGCTCCGAAATTTACGGCGGCCTGGCCAACTCCTGGGATTACGGCCCCTTGGGTGTTGAGTTCAAGAACAATGTAAAGAAGGCCTGGCTGAAGAAGTTTGTCCAGGAATCCGATTACAATGTGGGCCTGGATGCGGCCATCATTATGAATCCTCAGACCTGGATCACCACCGGCCATGTGGGATCTTTCTCCGACCCGCTGGTGGATTGCAAGGGCTGCGGCTCCCGTCAGCGTGCTGACCAGCTGATCTCCGCTTCCGAAAGCGGCAAGAATGTAAATGTGGACGCCATGAACACCGATGAAATGAACGATTTCATCGCTGATCACGAGGATGTTATTTGCCCCAACTGCGGCAAGCATCACTTTACCTCCATCCGCAACTTCAACCTGATGTTCCAGACCAAGATCGGTGTTACCGAGGATTCCTCCTCCGTTGCCTATCTGCGGCCTGAAACTGCCCAGGGCATTTTCCTGAACTTCGCCAATATCCAGCGCACCACCCGCCGCAAGCTGCCCTTCGGCGTGTGCCAGGTGGGCAAGGCTTTCCGTAACGAGATCACCCCCGGCAACTTCACCTTCCGTACCCGTGAATTTGAGCAGATGGAGTGCGAATTCTTCTGCCAGCCCGATACGGATCTGGAGTGGTTCGCCTACTGGAAGGATTTCTGCAAGAATTGGCTGCTGAGCCTGGGCATCAAGGAAGAATCCCTGCGTCTGCGTGACCATGATCCGGCAGAGCTGGCTTTCTACTCCCGCGCCACCACCGATATCGAGTACCAGTTCCCCTTCGGCGGCGGCTGGGGCGAGCTGTGGGGCATTGCCGACCGCACCAATTACGACCTGGGCCGCCATCAGGAAGCCAGCGGCAAGAGCCTGGAATACTACGATCAGGAAAAGAATGAACACTATATTCCCTATGTCATCGAGCCTTCCCTGGGCTGCGACCGCGTAGCTTTGGCATTCCTGTGCGAGGCTTACGACGAGGAAGTGGTGGGCGTTGACAAGAAGGGCAAGCCCGATGTGCGCACCGTGCTGCATCTGCATCCTGCTCTGGCGCCTTACAAGGCTGCTGTGCTGCCCCTTTCCAAGAAGCTCAGCGAGCCTGCCAAGGCCATTTACCGGGAACTGCGGAAGGACTTCATGGTGGATTACGATGAGACCGGCTCCATCGGCAAGCTGTACCGCCGCCAGGACGAGATCGGCACGCCTTTGTGCATCACCGTGGACTTCCAGACCGTGGGCGACGAGAACACCCCTGCTGACAACTGCGTCACTGTCCGTGACCGCGACACCATGGAGCAGGTGCGTATCCCGATCAGCGAACTGAAGGCCTATATCGCCAAGAAGTGCGAGTTCTAATGTAATAATGTACAGTAACAGCGCCGGAGGGAAACCTCCGGCGCTGTTTTTGCGTGATTAACGAAGGGGGTAAAGAATGCACTCCTGAGCGGAGGGCGAATGCCCGGAGTCGAAGGATCCGTATATTTAAAAGATAGAGAACGGATTCTTCGACTTCGCCGCCTTGTGGCGGCTTCGCTCAGAATGACATGCTGCTTTGGTTTACGGCTCCTTGACGGTGCCGGCAAAGAGGGGCAGGTTATCCCGGCTGGTGACTAAGAACAGGAAGGGGCGGTCCAGGGTGAAGTAGAGTTCTTCAACACGGCCGGGGACACCGGCGGCTGGGGCATCTATGACCGTAAAGGCGGCGGCGGTGCAGCCTTCCTCGTCAATGGTGACCCGGGCGGCGTGGTTGATCTGGCTGACAAACAGGTTTTTCATGCTGCTGATGGGGGAAAAATCCGAGGCGGAAGCATTGAAAACATCGGTGACGCCCAGCTTTTTCATGCCCTGGATCAGATCCTGCTGCTGCACAACATCGAATTTGGGAAGACTCAGGTGGATCTCGTAGGTGATACCGTACCAGCTTCCGGGATCCAGGGTGAGCCGCAGATATTCATCACTTTTCAGGATATCTTCCGTGGTATAGCCTTCATCCGGCAGGATCAGCCACATCAGATTTCTGCCACTAAGACTTAAGCAGATGGCGCCGAAGTTGGTGCCCCGGTAGTAGGTATCACGGCGGGTCTGGTGCATGAAGAGGGTCTGCATATCGCCGGTGGGGGCGTGGAAGATTTCGTCGTAGGTGTTTTCTTTAGAAAATTCGTCTGTCCAACCGGCGGTGAAGTAAATGGTGGAGGCCAGGGCGAAGACGGTGTTGGGGCTCAGCTTTACATTGTTTGCCTGCTCCTTCAGAAGACCGCCGGTGTTGGCGTTGAGCCACTGGCGGAGCTGCTGATCCACCACCTCGGTGCCTAAGTCGCCGTGGAAGGTGGATGCGTAGTAATACTGGGCTAAGCGGTCGGCTGCTTCCTGGTGGTAGGGGAATTGGTGATCCAGCCACAGGGAATTGGCCATCAGAATGGTGCTGCGGCCATCGTCGCAGTAGTGGGCGTTCCAGACATGACCGGCCTGGGTGCGAAGCTCTTCAATAGTATTTACGCCGAAGAGGTCCAAAATCTGCTGCCGGGAGTTGCCGCCGGTGGTTTCCGCCAGCATGGCCATGGCCATGTAGACGTTTAATGGAGAATACGTGGTGTTACCCTCGCCCTGGAGGAATTGCGCGATGCTGGAAGAGAAGAAGTTTGTCAGGCTGTCGGCATAGCCTTCCGGCTGGTTATATTGCCGCTGCTGATCATCGCGCCAATTTTGGTAAGCTTCCCGGTAGGCTTGATAATCGGGAAAATCCTTCATTTGAGGCTCTTGCACCATTTGAGGATAGGAGGGGGATGCTACCTGGTTGGCGTAGGTCAGATGGATGTCCGGCTTGGAGGGCGCAGGGGAAGAAGGCGGGGCGGCATCGGTGGGAGGCGGCGCGGTAGGTCTGGTGGTGGGAAGGGTGGGCGCAGTGGGTGAGGCGTAAGTGGGGGCGGGCCGACTGTGATCCAGCAGCGGCTCGTCAGGGTTGCTGGGGGTAAGCAGCCCAAAAGTAAGTCCCACTGCCAGCGTCAGCACCGCGGCAGCGGCGGCGATCCAATAGGGGAAACGGCGTTTTTGATAGGTTTCTGCTTCCAAAAGGTGCTTGTCGCTGATTTCGTTCAGCGCGTCGTTTAGTTTATCGTTCATAATATCCCTCCTGAACAAGGATGTGATGCAGGTTGCTGCGCAACCGATTGAGCCGTACGGAAACGGCGTTTTCTGTCATACCTACCCGCCGGGCAATGTCTTTGACTTGGTCGCCATACCAATACCGCCGCAGGAAGATCACCCGGTCTGTCTGGCTAACACGGTCCAGGAAACGGTCAATGATCTGACCCAGAATACGGGCCTCTATGATGCGCTCCAGGGTATTGCGGCCAACGGTCTCGGACAGTTCATCCAGGGCCACTTCGTAGGCGCTGCGCTTTTGGGCGGTAAGTGCCCGCAGGCGGCTGACGGAGATGTTTTTGCAGATGCGAAGGATGTAGGGAGCTATGGGGTCAGGGTTATGGGGCGGTACGGTATTCCAAACCGCCAGGTAGGTATCATTGACCGCTTCTTCCGCATCCTGGGCCGTGGGCAGGATGTTGCGGGCCAGCCGCGTCAGCCGGCGGCCGAATTTGTTGGATAAAGCGGTGATGGCCTGCTCGCTGCGGGCAAACAGCAGGGCGATGATCTCTCTGTCTTCCATAGTTGCGCCTCCCTTCATCTAATATATCGCATTTTGCGGAGAAAATCTTACAGAAATTATACTATATAAATGGGTATAATGCTATAGAGAACGGGAATAATTGGAAGTAAAAATAGCAGCAAAGGAGACTCCGTATGAAAGTGCGAGAAATTATGACGAAAAATGTGGTGCGGATCCATCCGGATGAACCGGTGGAGGTGGCCGCCAGAGCGTTGACCCATTACAATGTGGGCGCTATGCCGGTGTGCGGCAGCGACGGACGGATCTGCGGTGTGATAACGGATCGGGATCTGGTGACCCGATGTGTGGCTTCCGGGCGAAATGTGGGCACGACGACGGTGCGGGATGTGATGACCGGTCGGGTGATCGCCGCGGGGCCGGAGATGGATGTGACCGCTGCGGCCCATCTGATGGGGCGGGAGCAGGTGCGGCGGCTGCCGGTGGTGGAAAATGGGAAGCTTTGCGGTATGATCTGCCTGGGTGACCTGGCAGGAAGCGGTGAGAATGTGATGGAAGCGGCGGATGCGCTGGCGGAGATCACTGCCAATGTTTGCCAAAAGTAGCCGGTTGTTCCCCTAAGAAAAAAGCTTGAGAAAATGAAAAATAATGCTTGACAAATAGGAAAAGTGGTGCTATCATAGGCAAGCTGTCTGATGAACGGCGACGGGAGGACAGCAAATAGCACAAAAATTCTTTTGAAAATTTGTAAAAAACATCTTGACAAAATGAAAAGTCTGTGCTAGAATATAAAAGTTCGCTGCGGCGAGCGGATGTACCTTGTAAATTGAATAACACAAAGACGAACTATAAACACCTTGGACAATTTATAATGGATTGTTTAAGAAATCGATGTAAGAATCGAAAGAAACAGCCAACGAAAATTCTTGAGTATATTTGCTAGAGCAGATTATTCAAAAAATGATTTGAACAGCCTGTAAAGGTTGTTTAGATACAATTTTTTGAGAGTTTGATCCTGGCTCAGGACGAACGCTGGCGGCGTGCCTAACACATGCAAGTCGAACGGGGTAGATTGCTTCGGTGATCTACTTAGTGGCG
>SVLC01000036.1 GCA_015068155.1 Oscillospiraceae bacterium
TGCCGCCGGCTTCTTACCGCAGTCTTTTGGAGGCTGCCTAAAAGAAAACCAGGACCCCATTTCTGAGATCCTGGAGAAAACTATTTTTTGTTTTTTCATCTGTCTACTTGACAGGGAGCGGTTCATTCATCAAGCTGTCGGGGGGATTTTGTTTTGCGGCGGGAGCAAGAGCCCGCCCTGCGATCATTCGGTCAGAAGGGCGCAGCGGTCTTAGACGGCGGCTGCCTCGTTTTCTTCCAGCCAGGCCTTATATTCCTTCAGCCACTGCACCGTGCTGGTGGCTTTTTCGGTGATATAGATATATTGCCCGCTATAGCGGCCGTCTTCATATTCAAAATCCAGTTGAAGCTCAAATACAAAATCCTTACCCTCGTGGTGCAAATTGCCGGCGGTGGCATCTTCAAACAGCGCATTCAACAGCTTTTCCAGCCACTGCGGATCTTCGATTTCCCGGTTCTCTCTGCTGTCATAAACAGAAACATGCTTCAGGTTTTTCACCATCTCATCCGGGTTTTCAAAGCCCAGCACAAACTGAGGCAGGGCAATATAGGATGCCAGGCGCTTCATGGCCTCGGATTTATTGGCGGTGTAATAATACCGGGTCATGGTGCTGCCGTTTTTCAGCACATAGTGGATGGTAACGGTGGAGATATTGGAATAATCCTCCGTCTGATGGGCATCGCCCTCCTGGATCAGCAGCCGGTGGACTTCCCGGATGACGTCAATGTCCTTTCCCTCCGTCAGCGTCAACTGACCCTCCTTGCCGTAGGCATAGTAAGGATCCACCCCCACAGTGACCACCTGGCTTTCCGGCTGCGCCGCCTGCACATCCAGCGACTCCAGTTCCCACTCGCTGAGATAGCGGTTGGCGAAGGTGACGGACTGGATATCCTCCGTATCCGGCACCCGGCTGGCTACGCCAAAGACATCAAAATAGGTCAGGCCAAAGCTGAGGGCCACCACCAGGCAGAAAGCGATGAGCTGCAGCCAGTTTTTCTTGCCGAACACCTTGACGGTCCGCTCCAGCAGCATCCGGCAGACGAAGAAGCCCACCACCAGGCCCACGGCCATGCCGATAAAGGTCTCCGCGGCGATATAATAGCATAAGCCGCCTACGCAGGTGCCGGCCACAAGGGTGAACAGAATGCCCACCGGCTTCACCGCCAGGAAATCTCCGGCGCTTTCCAAGTGGCGCTTGCGGTACAGCAGCAGCGCCCCGGCGGAAAACGCCAGGCCGATGGGTACCAAGATCCCCAGGTAGGGCCAAAGCTGGCTGTAGCCGGTAACGCCGTAAATGCACTGGCTGGTATCCAACATAAAGCCCTTATCAAGCAAATCATGATCCGCCGTGCAAATATCCTTCAAATGGGTGATATCGATCCAGCTGTATTCCTCTGCCATCCGGACCACCGGGCTGAAGATATAGAAAATATCCCGCATGGCATCGTTCATCTCCATGCCGTACAGCATGTGCAGATACATCGCTTCAAAGAACCACAGCACGATCACGCCCAGCAGATTGATCAGGGCGTACAGCGCCACGGCGCCGAAGCGGTTGCCGCTGCACATGATACAGAACACCCCGATGCCGAAGAACAGCAGATACATCATGCTCACCGCCCCCAGCCACAGCAGCGCCACGAACCACAGCCGACCCATGCCCAGCATACAGATCAGGGCGATGATCACATTGGGGCCGATGCCCATGATCATACCGGCGGTAAAATGGCTGAGAAACAGGCCTTCCCGCCGCACCGGCAGGGCATGGATGGCGTTGCACATCCGGCTTTGGAACAAGTCGCCGAACAGCAACTGGCTGGACAGCATGGCATACAGGCACATGGCTATGCTGATTCCCGACAGAGAATCCGCCATATCCGAGGCGTTATAATAATAGAAAACGCTCCAGTTGGATGCGAACAGCAGCACACCCAGGATCAAATAGATGGCCCACAGGGGCAAAAACCGGGTCAGGTCCTTTTTTAGGACCGTGGTATTAAAACAAACCGTTTTGCTATGCATAAGAAAACCTCCTTTTCCACATGAAGAAACACGTCCATATGGGTAAGCCTTGTAAATTTCCGTTTACAGAATAATATTCTTCACTTCGTAATTCACGCCGCCCAGCTCGTAGATGAAAATTTCCTCCAAAGAAAGGGGCAGCACATCAAAATAGGTGGGATTCGTCGTCTGCACGCTGGCCGCCACCTCTTCGGCGCTGCCCCGGATAATGACGGTCTTCATCCGACCGGAAACACTTTCGTGGAGAACCTCCAACTGCTGGGGCACCCGGCCCACGATCTGCAGCTTGGTGGTATTGCCCTGCATATCCGCCAGGGACCGTTCCAGCAGCATTTTGCCATGGTCCATGATGCCCACATGGTCGCACACATCCTCCAATTCCCGCAGGTTATGGGAGGAGATCAACACCGTGGTCTCATCCTTGGCCACCTCCGACAGGATCAAACTCCACACCTGCCGGCGCATCACCGGATCCAGGCCGTCCACCGGCTCATCCAGGATCATCACATCCGGCTTGCAGCAGATGCTCAGATGGAAGGCCGCCTGCTTCTGCATGCCCTTGGAAAAACGGCGGATCGGGCCTTTTTTCGGAAGCTGGAAGACCTCATACAGCCGCTCAAAGAGGACATCGTCAAATTTAGGATACATCCCCCGGTAGAATTTCCGCATTTCCTCCAAAGAAGCGGAGGGATAATAGAAAATCTCATCGGGAATGAAGCCGATACGGGATTTGATGGGGATATTTTCATACACATTCTGGCCATCCATGGTGATCTCGCCGCAATCCGGGCGATATACGCCGGTCAGATGCCGGATAGCGGTGGATTTGCCCGCGCCGTTGGGGCCCACCAAGCCATACACCGCGCCCCGGGGGACCGTGAGGGACAGATCGTCCAGGGCCTTAAAATTACCAAAGGTTTTGGTGACATTCTTCATTTTAAGCATCGTCGTTTCCTCCTTGCAAGATCAGGGCTGCCAGGTCCTCTTTGCTTACGCCGGACCGGAGCAACAATTGGGTAATACGTTCAAACTCCGACAGTAGCTGCTGCCGCTCTTGGGCGCCGGCATCGACCTGGCCGCAAACAAAGCAGCCCTTGCCGGGCACCGTGGCGATGAGGCCCATACCTTCCAGCTCCCGATAGGCCCGCTGGATGGTATTGGGATTGATGGTAAGCTCCGCCGCCAGTTCCCGCACCGAGGGGAGTTTATCCCCCTGTCGCAAAATGCCGGCGGCTATCTGATCCCGAATGCCGTCTAAAATTTGACCGTAGATCGGCCGGGCGTCCCGGTAATCCAGGTGGATCATAGCCATTCCTCCTTTTCCGTATGAAGTGTATTAAGTGTACTAGTACAGTTAGCATACAGTATAGATACGGCTTTGTCAAGAAAAATTTGTAAAAAATCCAATTTTCGATTTGTCTGAAAAAAGAGGGCGGCTCCCGGGAGCCGCCCTTGCAGGATCTTCTTTACTTTTTCATATGCGCCTTGACGATGGCCAGCACTTCCTCGGGGGTATCGATGGGGCTGGCAATCAATTTCTTCGGACACACCGCGGCGCACAAACCGCAGGAGGTGCAAAGGCTGTAATCGATGGTGGCCAGATTGTTTTCCACCCGGATCGCATCATGGGGACAGATCTTGATGCAAATGCCGCAGCCGATGCAGCCCTGGGTGCAGCCCCGGACGGTAACGGCGCCTTTGGCATGGGAGTTACAGGCAATGACAGTGTGCTTGTCATAGTCCACCGGCACGATAAGGTTTCGGGGACATTCCGCCGCGCAGGCCATGCAACCCACACATTTTTCCGTGTCCACCTTGGCCACGCCGTCTACAATGTGGATGGCGTCATGCTGGCAGGCCTTGATACAGTTGCCAAAGCCCAGGCAGCCGAATTTACAGGCCAAGGGGCCGTTGCCGCCCACCTTGGAAGCCGCCAGGCAATCGGCAAAGCCTTCGTACTCGCCCTTCATCTTCGCGCCCTTTTCCTTGCCCTCGGCGTCCACACCCCGGTAGCCGGAGCATCGGACCAGGGCCACCTTGCGGGCCACATCCGTCACTTTAACGCCCATAATTTCGCCCATGGCCAGGGCGCACTCCGTACCGCCGGAGGCGCAGGCGCCGATGGAGGCCTCCCCTTTCAGCACCGCTTCGGCGTAACCGGCGCAGCCGGCATAGCCGCAGCCACCGCAATTGGCGCCGGGCAGCGCTTCTGTCAGCTTTTCCAGCCGGGGATCGGTCTGCACATAAAATACTTTGGAAGCGGCGGCCAGCACCAGGCCAAAAATCAGGCCCAAGCCGCCTAAAATGCCAATGGCAATCAAAATTTCAACCATAGCGTTCCCTCCTTAGAAGATCTTCAGGCCGGAGAAGCCCATAAATGCCAGGGCCAGCAGGCCGGCGGAGATCAGCGTAATGGGAATACCCTTGAAGATAGGGGGGCAATCGGTCTTATCCACCCGTTCCCGGATGGACGCGAACAGCACGATGGCAACGGTAAAGCCGATGCCGCCGGCGGCGCCGTTAATGACGCTCTGCAGAAAATCATAGCCCTCCTGCACATTCACCAGGGCCACGCCCAGCACGGCGCAGTTGGTGGTGATCAGCGGCAGGAACACGCCCAGGGCTTTATAAAGGGCGGGAACGCTTTTTTTCAGGAACATTTCCACCACCTGCACGATGGAGGCGATCACCAGAATAAAGGCCACGGTCTGCATATATTCCAGCTCCAGGGCCACCAGCAGCAGATTCACCGCCCAGGTGGCCGCAGAGGCCAGGGCCATAACAAAGGTGACCGCCATACCCATTCCCAGGGCAGTGTCGATCTTTTTGGAAACGCCCATAAAGGGGCAGATGCCATAGAATTTTACCAGGATGTAGTTTTCCGTCAGCACCGCGCTGAGGAGAATGCCCAGCAGCGCATTGATATAATTGCCATCCATTATTTACCTGCCCCCTTCTTCTGATTTGCCTGCCGCCGCAGCAGCCATTGGAAGCCCGCCACCACCAGGCCCATGGTGATAAAGCCGCCAACCGGCATCACCATCTGCATGGCGGGGTATGCTTCGGGAATGATACGGATGCCTTCGCCGCCGTTGAGCAGGCCGCCGCCGAAGGTGCCGCTGCCCAGCAGTTCCCGGATCACACACATCACCACCAGCGCCACGGTGTAGCCGATGCCCTGGCACAGGCCGTCCACGGCGGAAGCCGCCACGGTATTTTTGCTGGCGAAGGCTTCTGCCCGGCCCAAAATGATGCAGTTGACCACGATCAGCGGGATAAATACGCCCAAACTATCCGCCAGCGCCGGGATAAAGGCCTGCAGCAGCAGATCCACCATGGTGACGAAGCCGGCGATGATGACGATATAGGCGGCGATACGGATCTGATTGGGAATCACCTTCCGCAGCGCCGAGATCAGCACATTGGAGCAGATCAGGATCACCGTGACGGCGATGCCCATGCCCAGGCCGTTAAAAAGGCTGGTGGTGATGGCCAAAGTGGAACACATACCCAAAAGCTGGGCAAGCACGGGGTTTTTGTTCAGCAGACCTTCCCGGAATTGTCTCTTAAAATCCATGTTCAACCCTCCTTAACCCATATTCCCGATGCAGGCCAGGGCGGCATTGACGCCGTCGCAGATGGCCCGGGAGGTGATGGTGGCGCCGGTGATGGTATCCGCCTGGCCACCATCCTTACTGGGGGCAACGGGGGCAGTCAGTCCGATGAAGCTATCCCGGAAGGTCTGTCCCTTGGCGCTGTTGGCCGCTGCCACGGCGCCAAGGCCTGCGGTTTCGGCGTGGGAGATGATGGAAATACCCAGCACCTTACCGTCAGGGCTGACGCCCACCATCATGGTGATCTCACCGTTAAAACCGGCGGGGACAACCTCCACAGCATAGCCAAACGCCACATCGGCGTTGCTGGACAGGCTCATATCCGATTGATACACCTTTTTCACCAATCCGGTATGGTCGGTAAAGGCGACCTCTTTCACTGCAACGCAGCCGGGCAGCACCTCAGAAATGGCCTTTTGGGTCTTTTCCGCCTTCACGGCGGCGATACGGTCCTTGGTGATGGCGTTGACGCCGGCCAGCGCCAGGGCAACCACTGCGCAAATGGCCAGCAGCGTCGCCGCCAACCGTAGGATGTACATGGCATTATTTTCTTTTTTCATGCCTTGGCCACCCCCTTCTCTTTTTGCGGCGCGCCGAACTTCTTGGGTCGGCCGATCCGGTCCAGCAGCACCACGCAGCAATTCATGATCAAAATGGCATAGCTGACGCCCTCGGGATAGCCGCCGAAATAGCGGATCACCACCGTCAGCACACCGCAGCCGATGCCGAACACCACCTGGCCCAGCTTGGTGACGGGAGAAGTCACATAGTCGGTGGCCATAAACATGGCGCCCAGCATCAAACCGCCGCTGCAAAGCTGGGCGGCCATCCAGGTGAGCCGGTCATTGCCCATGGGGAACAGGAAGGTCAGCGCCGCCACAGTGCCGATAAAGGCCAGGGGGATCCGAAGATGGACCACCTTGCGGATCAAGAGATAGATAAAACCGATCAAAAGCAGCAATACAGAGGTTTCGCCAATGCATCCGCCGATATTTCCCAGGAACATATCCAAAACGGTCACATTTTCCGGCAGCACGCCCTGGTGCATGGACGCCAGCGGGGTGGCGGAGGAAACCGCGTCGGGGATCCACAGGATGTTCTGCAGGCCGGGGTCGGTCCAATGGGTCATCAGCACCGGGTAGCTGAAGAGGAATGCTCTTGCCGCCAGGGCAGGATTGACGATATTCCGGCCAATGCCGCCAAACAGGGCTTTGACCAGGATAATGGCGAAAAAATCGCCGATGAGAATGGTCCAGATGGGGATGGTGGGCGGGCATACAAAGGCCAGCAGTACACCGGTGACCGCAGCGGACAGGTCATAGATCTTGCAATTGGTCTTGGTAACGCGGCAGTAGCCCCACTCGAAGAACACACAGGCCGCAACGGAGACCAGCATCACCAGCAGCGCCCGCAGACCGAAGAAGTACACACTGCCCAGCAGCGCCGGGGTCAGCGCGATCAGCACATCCCGCATGATGGTCTTGGTGGTAACCGGACCGTGGATGTGGGGGGAGCTGGAAATGGTCAGCTCATAGAAATATTTCATTTGCGCCATGGCTGCTCCTCCTTACTTTTTCTGGCTTGCATTGCGGATGCGCTGTTTGGCCGCCCGGAATGCCAGCACCAGCGGAACCGAAGCCGGGCAGGAATAGGCGCAGCAGCCGCATTCAATGCAGTCAAGCATATTCACCGACTTCATTTCCTCGGGATCGCCGGTGTAAGTAGACTTATACATCAGCACCGGCATCAGATGCATGGGACATACATCAATGCACCGGCCGCAGCGGATACAGCGGGAGGCCTCCACCGCATAGCGGTTACTGCGGCCCAAAATGGTAACGGCATTGCTGCCTTTGATCACCGGCACCGCCAGATCATACTGGGCCGCGCCCATCATGGGGCCGCCAGAGAGTACCTTGTAGGGATTTTCCCGGGTGCCTACCGCTTCCATCAGCTCGTTAAAGCTGGTGCCGATGGGAACCAGCAGATTTTTCGGATCCATGCAGATATCGCCGGATACGGTGACGATGCGGCGGATCAGCGGCATGCCGTCGTACACCGCGTCGTGGATGGCCTTACAGGTGGCGGCATTGAACACGGCGCAGCCCACCGCCGCCGGCAGACCGCCGGAAGGGATGGTCCTGCCGGTGATGGCATAGATCAGTTGTTTTTCCGCGCCCTGGGGATATTTTGCCGGCAAAAGCTGCAAGCGAATACCGGTTTTGGGATCAATGGCCAGCTTCAGCGCCTTGGCCGCCTGGGGTTTATTGTCCTCCATGGCCACCACCGCCTGCTGCAGGCCCAAAATCTTCATAACGATTTGCAGGCCGGACAGCAATTGTTCCGGATATTCCTGGGCCAGCCGGTCGTCGGCCACGATATAAGGCTCACATTCGGAGAGATTGACGATGACCGTATCCACCTTGCCCAATCCGGAGCTGAGCTTTACATGGGTGGGGAAAGTGGCGCCGCCCATGCCCACGATGCCGGCTTCCCGGATGATATCCATCAGTTCCTGGGCCGTCAGCTTTTCCACCGCCTCGGGACTTCGGGGCTGAATATCCGGGCAAAGGGTCTGCTGATGGTCATTTTCAATGACCACACTCATCACCATGGTGCCGGAGGTATGGGGCCGCATCTCCACCGCCTTGACTTTGCCGGAAACACTGGCGTGGACCGGTACGCAAAGGCCCTGGTTATCGCCGATCTTTTGGCCCATGGTCACCGTGTCGCCCTTTTTCACCAGGGGCAGACAAGGCGCGCCGATGTGCTGCTGCATCGGGATCACCACCAGATCCGGCTCCAGAAATTCCTGCACCGCCTTGTGGCAGGTTAACTGTTTATTATCCTTGGGGTGGATGCCGCCAAAGAAGGAAAATGCCATAGTCGATCACCTCGTATTTTCAGCAGGCGCAAACACTGCGCCACTATATGATAAAATAATACTGCAATTTTCAGAAATTGTCTATATGCAATTCGTGCAAAAATAGAAGGATTTTTGTGATTTTTCCAGGATTTATCAGTAAAAAAGTATCGATTTTACCAATTTTAACATTTGTTTTCCGGATTTCCAAAAAATTTATAATTTGGGGGCAGACAAGCCGGGAAAACTATGCTATAATACTAAAAATGTACCCTTTTGTAAGGAGGTAATCCTTTTGAAATATTGGCGTGGCTATCTCACCGCAGGCATTTTGGCGCTGATCACCCTGGGCCTGATGCTGCTCGCGGACCGTTTTTCTGTGCTGGTGGATATGGTATACCCCTATGTGACCCGGGAGGTCCAGACCATCCTGGCGGACTGGTCCTCCACCGTCAGCTTCACCCTCTGGCAGGTGTTGGTGGTGGCTATGGTGGTGGCCGTTGCGGTGACCATCGTGCTGATGATCACATTGAAATGGAATTTCTTCCAGTGGTTGGGCTGGGTGCTGGCCGGCATTAGCTGCATTTGGCTGCTGCACACCGGCATTTACGGTCTGAATTACTATGCCGGTCCCATTTCCGAGGATGTGCGGCTGGGCAGCTATGAATTCACCGCTCAGGATCTGGAGGAAACCACCCTGTTCTTCCGGGATAAAGCCAACGAAATGGCCAAGCAAATGACCCGGGACCACGACGGCAACCTGATCTACTCCGATTTCGACACTCTGGCCAATCAGGCCGGCGACGGCTTCCAGGCCATGACCTATGAATTCTCCGGCTCCATTTTTGCCGGCTCCGTGCTGCCGGTCAAGCAGTTGTCCTGGGCGGATTTCTACAGCTCCGTAGGCATTACCGGCATCCATGTGCCGCTGACCGGCGAGGCCGCCGTCAATCCTCAGACCCCGGTGATGGCCCTGCCCTTCACCATCTGCCATGAAATGGCTCACCGCATGAGCATCGCCACCGAGGATGATGCCAATTTTGCCGCATTTTTGGCCTGTTTGGCCAACGAAAGTCCGGAATTCCGGTATTCCGCCTATTACATGGCCTATCGCTATTGCTACAGCGCCCTGTATGCCGCCGGCACCGCCGAGACCGCTGCAGCCGCCGCCCGGATCGATTTGAGCGTCAACGACTATCTGCGCTTTGATTTGGAAAAGTACGACCGCTTTTTCCGCAGTCATCGCAACGAAGACGCCTCCAAGCTTGCGGATTTTGTCAACGATTCCTACATCAAGCTCAGCGGCGATGAAAACGGCGAAGCCAGCTACGGCCAGGTGAGCATTTACCTGGTAAACTGGTACCTGGAAGAAATGGTCCTGCCCTATGAGGAGGAAGATTCCACCTTTGATCCTTTGGACAAGGATCATGTGGACAGCATCCTGGGCAACTAACGGAGGAACTGCCATGTATGAAACTTTGACCGCCGGCCTGGAAGCGCTGCAGCTCCCCCTGCCGGAGGAAACCCGCCGCCGACTCTGCGCCTTTGGCGATGCGGTGGTGGAGCAGAATAAGGTCATGAACCTCACCGCCATCACCGAACCCACCGCCGTGGCGAAGCTGCATTTGCTGGACTCGGTGAGCATTCTGAAATGCGCCGAGCTTGCCGGCAAGCGTCTGATCGATGTGGGCTGCGGCGCCGGTTTTCCCGGCGTACCTCTGAAGATCGCCTGTCCCGGCATGAAGCTGACCCTGCTGGACAGCCTGGGCAAGCGAATGACCTGGCTGCGGGAAACCGCCCTGCCCCAGTTGGGGGTGGAGGCGGAATGCATCACCGCCCGGGCGGAGGAATTTGCCCAATCGCGGCGGGAAAGCTATGATTTTGCCACCAGCCGGGCTGTGGCGCGGCTGCCCATCCTGCTGGAATTGACGGCGCCTTATGTAAAAGTGGGCGGCGCGGTGCTGGCCATGAAGGGTTCTGCCGCCGCCGAAGAGCTGGAGGAATCCAAAAACGCCATCCGTCAGTTGGGCCTTCAGTTGGAAAAGGTCCATCATTTCCCGGTGGACGGCGCGGACCATGCGGTGATCGTGCTGCGGAAGATTCGCCCCACCCCCGCCCAATACCCCAGAAAATTCAACCGGATCAAACAATTGCCGCTGTAAAGAAAACGCACCGAGATCGGTGCGTTTCTTTTTTGAAAAAATAAATGAGAATAATTCTTATTTTCCTCTTGACAAACAGAAAACTATGTGCTAATATATGGGTGTAAACGATAATCATTCGCAAACAGGAGGTGCTTATGGAAACAAAGACCAAGCAGTTCCGGAAGCGGAACGCCATCCTCTGTTGCCTGCGAAGCACCCACACCCACCCTTCGGCAGAAAGTCTGCACGAAATGCTCCAGCCGGAGCACCCGGACATCTCCCTTGCCACGGTCTACCGCAACCTGTCGCTGTTCAAGCAGCAGGGCATCATCCAGAGCCTTGGCACCGTGGGTGGCATCGAGCGCTTCGATGGCAATGTAGAGCCCCATGTCCACTTTATCTGTAAAGCGTGTTACGCAGTCATCGATCTTCCCCAGATCGCTGTGCCGGAACAGCTTCGCAGTACTGTGGAAAATACCACCGGCGGCACCGTCGCCGATTGTCAACTCAGTTTTACCGGCACTTGCCAAAGCTGCTGCCGGAAGGAACAAACAGCCTAAAAAAATTTTTTGGAGGATTCACCATGAAAAAGTATGTATGCGTCGTTTGCGGTTATGTCTACGAGGGCGAAGAGCTGCCCGAAGATTACGAGTGCCCCCTCTGCGGCGTCGGCCCCGACCAGTTTGAAGAAGAAGCCGAGTAAAATCCAAAAATACCAATTCCCTTATATAAAATCTAATCAAAATTATAATTATTATTTGGAGGAAATGATTATGAAGAAGTTTGTTTGCAGTGTTTGTGGTTATGTTCACACCGCCGAGGAGCTGGATGCCGAGTTCCGTTGCCCCGTTTGCCGGGTCCCCGCTTCCAAGTTCGTGGAGCAGAAGGGCGAAATGAAGCTAGCTGCCGAGCACGAGTACGGCGTCTATGCTAAGACCGTCAAGAACAACCCCGACATTTCTGAGGAAGATAAGAAGTATATTTTCGACCAGTTGATGGCCAATTTCCAGGGCGAGTGCTCCGAAGTGGGTATGTACCTGTGCATGGCCCGCATCGCTCATCGCGAGGGTTACCCCGAGATCGGCCTGTACTGGGAAAAGGCCGCTTGGGAAGAGGCAGAGCATGCCGCCAAGTTCGCCGAGCTGCTGGGCGAGGATCTGGAGCCCAACATGAAGGCCACCACCAAGGATAACCTGGCATGGCGTGTGGACTGCGAGTACGGCGCCACCCAGGGCAAGTTCGACCTGGCCGCCTGCGCCAAGAAGAACGGCCTGGATGCCATCCATGACACCGTCCATGAAATGGCCCGCGACGAGGCCCGCCACGGCCGCGGTCTGGAAGGCCTGCTGAAGCGCTACTTCAAGTAAGAAATCAAATGTAAGGCGGGGGCTTGCTCCCGCCTTATTTTTGTGGTATGATGGGATCATCACAGAAAAAGGAGTTGTTCATATGAAGAAATTTACATCCGTTTTGCTGATCATCTGCGCTATGCTGGCATTGTTGGCTGCCTGCGATGACCAGCAGCCGGAACGGTTGCCCATCACCACCGCCGACGCGGTGCAAATCGTGCTGGATGACCTGGATATGGATATCAACGAAGCCAATCCCCATGTTCACGAGGGTAACTTCGAGGGCAACCAGGTATACTATGTCTATGTCACCGTGGACGGCGAGAATATGGCCTATGCCATTGATATGTACCTGGGTGATATTTTGAACATCGCCAAAAGCGACCACAGCCACTAAAAGGAGATTATTATGGAATTGAAAAGCGGCCTGGGCACCGTTGTCCGGGCAGAAAAAGAATGCGATGTGTATTGCCCCATTTGCCACAAGATCCTCCATGTGGAGGCCGGCCAGGTGATCCCCCGGTGCTGCGGCAAGGTGATGCAGGAAATGTAACTGTCAGCGGGAACGGCGAAAGCCGTTCCCGAAATTTCAAAAAATAATGGGATCATAGAAAAAACACTTGACAAATTTTCATCCATCCTATATAATACACAAGTCGTCGGGAGAGCCCGGTGCACATGGCCCTGTGGTGCAGTCGGTTAGCACGCCAGCCTGTCACGCTGGAGGTCGACGGTTCGAGTCCGTTCGGGGTCGCCAAAAAAGAAGTCATCCATCTGGATGGCTTCTTTTTTGCTATCTGAGAGAACGGACTCGAAAGATAAAATGCAGCGCGGATGAGCGCTGCTCGCGAGGGCTTGACCGAGCGACACATTGATTAAACGAGTCCGTTCGGGGTCGCCAAAAAAGAAGTCATCCATCCGGATCAATGTCGCTTAACTTACTGACATTGATCCGAAGATATCTCCTTTCTTTATGGGGTGGGTAATGGGACTCGTTTGCTTTTTCGCCTCCGGCGAAAAGAATTGTTCGGCTCGGTCTGGACCTCGCCGGCAATGCTCATCCGCATTGCATAAAATGGTTCGAGTCCCATTGTAAATAAAATAGGAGATATCCGAAGATATCTCCTTTCTTTATGGGGTGGGTAATGGGACTCGAACCCACAACGCCCGGAACCACAATCCGGTGCTCTGCCAATTGAACTATACCCACCATATTCTTTTAAGAAAATATCCCCAGAAAGTCTGGGGATATTATGGGGTGGGTAATGGGACTCGAACCCACAACACTCGGAACCACAATCCGATGCTCTGCCAATTGAACTATACCCACCATATTCTCTTAAAAATGGCACGCCAGAAGGGACTCGAACCCCTGACCTACTGCTTAGAAGGCAGTTGCTCTATCCAGCTGAGCTACTGGCGCATATTTATGGAGCGGGTGACGGGAATCGGACCCGCGTATCCAGCTTGGAAGGCTGGTGTTCTACCATTGAACTACACCCGCAACTCCAGCCGCGAGGCTATTCAGCTTTAAGATATTAGCACAACTTTTCCATCTTGTCAAGTGTTTTCCATGATAAATTGTTGCTTGGTTCGGCTCCCGCTGCAGCGGGGCAGGGCTATGGCCCTACCCTGCCCTTCGGTGTGGCCAAACAGCGCTTACCGGCCCATCTTTTTCAGTTTTTCCAGCACCTGCGTAAAATATTCCGGCAGGGGCGCAAACACCATCACCGGTCTGCCATCCCTGGGATGCGAAAAACACAGCGTACCGGCATGGAGGCACTGGCTGTCCTGGCCCAGCTCCGGCTTTTTCCGTCCATACACCGTATCGCCCAAAATCGGATGGCCGATATGGGCCATATGCACGCGAATTTGATGGGTGCGGCCGGTTTCCAGCTTGCAGCGGATGTGGGTGTAACCCCGATAACGGGCAATGACCTCCCAATGGGTCACCGCGTCCCGGGAATTTCGCTCCGTGACGCACATTTTCTTCCGGTCCGTGGGATGGCGGCCAATGGGCGCATCCACCGTACCGCTGTCCTCCTTCAAATTGCCCACCACGATGGCCTCGTACACCCGATGCATGGAATGGTCCTTCAATTGGCTGGCCAGCCAGGTATGGGCATAGTCGTTTTTCGCCACCGCCAGCAGGCCGGAGGTATCCTTGTCGATGCGGTGGACGATGCCGGGCCGCAATTCGCCGTTGATGCCGGAAAGATTCTCTCCCATGGCGTACATCAGGCCATTGACCAGGGTATCATCCTGATGACCGGCAGCGGGATGCACCACCAGGCCCTTGGGCTTATTGATCACCACCACATCCTCGTCCTCGTAGACAATATCCAAGGCCATTTCCGTCGGTGCGATGTCCACTTCCTTTGGCTCCGGAATGGAAAATTCAATGACATCGCCTATATTCAGCTTGTCATTTTTCTTGCCGGCCTTACCATTGCGGGTCACCAGGCCGTCCTCGATGAGTTTTTGGGCAGCGGACCGGGAAAGATTTTCCCCGCTGCGGGCCAAAAAAGCATCCAGCCGCTCGCCGGGAATGTCAGCATACAGTGTCATGATAACCTCCTGATCTTTCCCTCCTGGGGGTCAAGATCACTTTTTCTTCTCGTCCTTCCAGAATTCCTTGTTAAAAAACACCAGGCTCACCATCATGGCGATACAGCCGCAGGTGATAAACATATCCGCCACATTGAACACGGGGAATTCCATAAAATCCGTGGCGATCATATCCACCACATAACCCAGCCGGATCCGGTCGATCATATTGCCCAGGCCGCCGCCGTAAATGGCCGCGATGCACCACCGCTCGAACGCAGTGAAACCCAGGGGACTTTTGAAATACTCAAAGATCACCGCGATGGTCAAAACGGTGAAAATGATGATAAACAGCCACCGCATACCCTCAAACACGGAGAACGCCGCGCCGGTATTCTGCACATAGGTCAGATAAAACAGGCCGGGGATTGCCTCCACCTTCTGATACAGCGGGATATTTTCCAATACCAGCCATTTTGTCCACTGATCCAGCGCCACCACCGCGGCCACAAACAGACAAAACAGCACAAATCTTACATTTTTCTTGCTCATACTTCCCTTAGCACCTTTGCTTTCCAACTTAATCCCCTGGGATAGAAGAAACGGATCTTCTCCCGGGCGATCTCCATGACGATCTCCTTGGCCATCCGCAGTTCGCCATCCACATTGATGGGCGTGACCTTATCGCAGATGATCTTCACCGCCTTGGTTTTGTAATGCTTTACCAGCTGGGGCAACTCCTTGTAGCGGCCGGCCTTGTATTTACCCACCACGCCGGGTACTCGCAGCCGGGAGATGCCTTTGACGATCAGCACATCCAGCAGCCCGTCTGCAGGATCCGCCTCCGGCACCGGATTGAAGCCGCCGCCGTAGAATCTGCCGTTGCATGCGCAGATCATGGTCTGCCGGCCGTCGATGGTCTGCCCATCGATCTGCACCACATAGTGTTCCTGAATACCTTTGATCACATTCACTACGGTGGACGCGGCATAGGCCCGGAAACCGCTTAACAGCGGCAGACGCTTATAATTGCTCACATCGGTGCCGATCCGGGCATCCAGGCCCACGGAGCAGATGTTCAGGGCGATATCCCCATTGCACCGGATCAGATCAAAGGTATCTTCCTGGGCATCCAGCAGCCGCGCCAAATCAAAGAAAGCAGCAGGTTCATCAAAGATCTTCACAAAATCGTTGCCGCTGCCGCCGGAAAACACGGTGATGGCCACATTTTCGTAGCCGGCTGCACCCTGGACCACTTCATTGAGGGTGCCGTCGCCGCCGCAGGCATAGATCCGGTATTCTTCTCCGCTTTGGGCCGCTTCCCGGGCGATACGGGTGCATTCCCCCGGTCCCTGGGACACCGCGATGCGGTAGTTTAACTGCCGCTGACCGCACTGCGCTTCAATGGCCTGGGTATATTCGGCGGTGCGGTCGTGACTGCCTGCCGCGGGATTGATGATAAACAGATGGGTCATACGCATCTCTCTTTCTGTTTCTTTTGGAAGATAAATGGTTGTTTACGCACCCAAAGCCTTCCCCTGGGGGAAGCCTTTGCGCCTTTGGCGAAGGGCCCGGAATGACCGTCAAACGCTAAACAACAATTTAGCGAATCATATTATTTCTTTCTGCCGCTATCGGTGTACATATAGTAGTCGCATTTGATCATGCCGTTGTACAGCTTCCGCTTTTTATCCGCCCGGCGGCCGAAATAATGCTCAAACTCCGGCTCGGAAGTGATGATGTATTTTTTCCAGCCGTCGGCGTATTTCAAATGCCTGCCCAGGGCGGCGTACAGCCGCTGGGCATCCTTCTGCTCGCCCAGGCGCTGGCCGTAGGGCGGGTTGCAGATGATCACACCCTGAGAAGCCGGCAGATCCATTTTGGTGGCATCCCCGTCGCGAAATTCGATGCAATCCAGCACACCGGCCTTCTTTGCGTTGGAAATGGACAGCGATACGCATTTCGGATCATTATCGGAGCCTAAAATGTGATATTTCCCCTTGAATTCCTTGTCCATGGCTTCGCCACGGGCATCCTGCCAGATTTTTTCCTCCATCCAGGCAAACTGCTCCGCCGCAAACCGCCGCCGCAGGCCCGGTGCCCGGTTTTTCGCGATCAGCGCCGCTTCAATACAGATGGTGCCGCTGCCGCAGAAGGGATCCCAGATAAAATCCCGGCCCCGGTACTTGGTCAGCATCACCATGGCGGCAGCCAGAGTCTCCCGCAGGGGGGCATCGTTGCCCACGGCCCGATAGCCCCGCTTGTGCATACCGGCGCCGGAGGTATCCAGATACAGGGTGCAGCGATCGTTCATCAGGGCAAACTGCAGCTGATATTTGACCCCGTCCTCCGGCAGCCACTGCACGCCGTATTTCTCGCCCAGGCGCTTGCTGGCAGCCTTTTTGATGATGGCCTGGCAATCCGGCACGCTCATGAGCTGGGAATTCAGACAATGGCCCTTCACGGGAAATTGGCCGTTTTGGGGGATAAAATCCTCCAAATTGGTCCGGTAGACCCCCTGGAACAGTTGTTCAAAGGTCTTGGCCTCAAAATCCGCCAGCACCACCAGCAGCCGTTCGCCGGTGCGGATATTTAAGCTGGCCCGGGCCAGGGCCATTTCATCGCCGGAAAACAGCACCCGGCCGTTTTCCACCCGGACATTTTCCATATCCAGCCGCCGCAGTTCGTCGCCGCAGATGCCCTCCAAACCAAAGAGGGTAGGGATCGCAAATTCAAAATTAGCCATAAAGCCTCCTTTTATGAAGCCTTCCCCGGGGGGAGCGCTTAAGGAATGATCTTATTTTTCTTTAGGTACCGTTCTTCTTCGGAAAAAACGCAGCCGCAGTATTTTTGCATATAAAAATCATGTTCCCGGGCAAAATTCTGGCCGTCTTTGAAATAGGGCCGGAAATCCCGGTACAAAAATTCCACGCCGAATTCGTGGGCGGCCCGCTGGGCCACTTCCCGCATCAGCTCGTGATTTTGATAGGGACTGATAAACAGGGAGCTGGTAAAGCTGTCGAAGCCGCCTTCAGCGGCGGTCCTTGCCGCCTCGAACAACCGCATTTCGTAGCATTTTCCGCAGCGGTTTTCAATGTCTGCCACGACTTCCCGGACAAAGGGCCGCAGGGCGTAGTCGTTTTTTTCGATCACCGGCAGTTCAATGGCGGCGGCATAATCCCGCAGGCAGTTGCGCCGGGCGCGATACTCGGTGAAGGGGTGAATATTGGGATTGTACCAGAAGCCGGTGACCTCAAAACCGTCGGTCCGCAGGATCTGGATAGGCTGATTGGCGCAGGGCGCGCAGCAAATATGGAGCAATGTTTTCATAGTGAAAACCTCCCGAAAATGTGCTAAAGGTTATTATATCATAACTTTTTGCAGATTGCAACAAAACAGCGCATAGCGGTACAAATTGTTGTTTAGCGCACAAAAGCCTTCCCCTGGGGGAAGGTGGATTTTCCAATTTGCCCCTAAGAAGGGCAACTTGGAAAAGACGAAGGAATGCCCTCATCAGTCACCGCAATCGGTTCCGAAGCGCCGATTGTGGCGACAGCTTCTCCCTGGAGAAGCCTTGGTTGTTACCGCGCCAGTGCGTGGAAACAACCATTCATCATCCTGCCACTTCGCCCAATATGCCGTCTTCGTAAACTTCGGTGAGGCGGACATTTCTTACCCTGTTGTGCAGGTCTTCGCCCTTGGCGTAAACCTTTACATAATTGGGGGCGTGACCGGTGAAATACCCCTTTTCTTCCTCTTCAAACAGAACTTCCGTTTCCGTGCCCACCAGGTCTTCCCGATAGGCCAGGCTCATCTGCCGGGCCACGGCAATGGCTGCCCGGCTGCGGCGTTCCTTGGTGTCGTTGTCGTGCTGGCCGGGCATTTTATCCGCCGGGGTGCCGGGACGGCGGGAATAGGGGAAAATATGCATATCCGCGAAGCCGCATTTTTGGATGAACGCCAGGCTTTCGGCAAATTCTTCCTGGGTTTCCCCGGGAAATGCCACGATCATATCGGTGGTAACGGCGCAGCCGGGGAAAAATTCCTTCAACAGCGCCACACTTTCATAATACCGGGCCGTGTCGTATTTCCGCTTCATCCGGACAAGCACCGTATCACAGCCGCTTTGCATGGAAAGATGGAACTGGGGACACAAATTGGGCAATTCCGCCATTTTCTCGCAGAATGCCCGGGTAACGATCCGGGGTTCCAGGCTGCCCAGCCGCACCCGGCATTGGGGCACAGCCCGGCATATCGCATCAAACAGGGTTTCCGGGCCGGGTTTTCCCGGCAGATCCACGCCCCAGGAGGCGATCTCTATGCCGGTGATGACGATCTCCCGATAACCCTGCCGGGCCAGTTCCCGGGCTTGGGCCACCGCGGTTTCCAGCGGCGCCGACCGCACCGGCCCCCGGGTGTAGGGGATGATGCAATAGCTGCAGAAATTCACGCAGCCATCCTGCACCTTCAGCATGGCCCTGGTCCGTTCGGAAAGGCCGCCGGCGGGCAGGACCTCAAATTCCCGCCGCCGCAGGGCGTTATCCAAATGCCGCTGTTTTTGCCGGGTCTGGGCGGTTTCCAGCAGCATCTGCACAAATTGCTCCCGCTGGGCGCTGCCGCCCACCACATCCGCCCCCAATTCCGCCACGATATCCGGCGCATGCTGGCTGTAGCAGCCGCAAACCGCGATAATCGCTTCAGGGTTTTGCTTCCGGCAACGGCGGATCACCGCTCGGTTTTTCTTATCCGCCACAGCGGTGACGGAGCAGGTATTGATGATATAGCCATCGCAGAGCTGATCCCAACGGCCGATCTCATGGCCGGCCCGGACCAATAGCTGTTCCATAGCCTGGGTCTCATATTGATTGGTCTTGCAGCCCAGGGTGTAACACGCAAATTTCATAGGCATTCTCCACACTGTACAGATTTCTTCATCTTACATTATACAGAATAATTTTCCCAATGACAAGGGCGAATTTTACCGGCTCCGGCGAAAAAAACGCACCGCAGATGCGGTGCGTTTATCTTATTTGGTTTCGATCAGCTTGGCCACCAGAACCATGCGGCCGTTGGGATAGGGGTTATAGTCGCAGGTGGACATGATCAGCAGCTTATCGCCGTATTTCACCTGCACCTTAGACTCCTGCAGAGCCAATTCCCGGATGGAGGACATGAAATAATCGAATTCTGCCTCATCCTTAAAATCGTTGTAGGTGTGGAAGGGGAAGAACGGATACTTGTTGCTGGGCTCGCCGTTGGTGCGGAACACCAGCACCACTTCATAGGTGCGGCGCTCGTAGAGCGTGTCGAAATACACATATTTGTGGCTGTTGAAATAATAGGCGTACTTAAACTTCTTCAGATTGGCGAACATGGAGCCGTCGGCCATATGATGGCCGTGGAGCACCACCACATCGGAGGGATTGAACACATCACAATGTTCCTCCGCATAAATGCTGCCCCGCTCGTCGTAATTGCCATAAATATCCCGATAGATATAGTAATCGGCAATGGTCTTCTTCTGCAGAACGGGATAGTCGATATTGGTGTCGTCGATCTTGATCCATCCCACCACATCGTTATTCAGCGCGTACACGCCCTTCATCTCCGGCAGCATGGTAGTAGGCTTGATAGGGAAGCTGGGCTGGGTAGTGGGCTGGGTGGTAGGTTGGGTGGTGGGCTGGGTAGCAGGCCGGGTCGTGGGTTCGGTAGTCGGTTCGGTAGTAGGCCGGGTAGTCGGCTGATTAGTCGGCTGGGTAGTGGGCTGAGTAGTGGGGGCCGGCTCAGTGGGCTGGGTGGTAGGAATCGTGGGCAGATCAGGCCCGAAGCCGGTGGTGGGCACGGAGGGCGCAGTGGTACCTGCTGCCGGCGGTTCGGTGGGCAGCGTGGTGGGAACGGTGGACGATGAGCCCGGAACCGTGGGCGCCGTGGAAGATGAGGGCTTCAGCAGTGTGGGCCGCAGGGTGGTGGAAGAAGTGGGGCCGACAGTGTGCAGATTGCGAATATCCTCCATCATTTGCTGATGCTCATACGAGTCCACCAAATAATCAGCCACAATCGCGCCGCTGACTACGAAAATCGCGGCAAAAATGCCGATGAGGACCCAGTAAATAATCTTCTTTTTCATGGATATACCTCCTGTATACGCAGGGAATGGCTTTATTATAGTGTAAAATGGAAATCTTGTAAATGGACTTTACAAAACCGTTACAAAAAATTCAACTTTTCGCTTGCTATTTTTGAAATTATGTATTATACTATCCCAGTACACCTGCCGGTGTTAGGAAAAAGTAGACGTAGTGGACGCAAAATCTACCGTTGCGAGCCTGAGCGCCGCCTGTGGCGGAAACAGCGAAGGCGCAGCAGGTGCAGCGGTCGGTGAGCGACGCAGGCGTTTGCGCCAAGGAGAACACCGGGGACCGCAAACGGTGGCGACATCACGCCGCCGGAAGGCGGCCACAATATTCAACGCCAGCGGAAGCTGGAAAAAGTATAACACACCTGCCGGTGTGATGGAATGGTAGACGTAGTGGACTCAAAATCCACCGCTGGCGACAGCGTACCGGTTCGAGTCCGGTCACCGGCACCAAATATTTAAGGGAGGCTTCTGCCTCCCTTAAATGTTTTTGTAGATGCAGCCGGACTCGAACCCATCTAAATGCGGCGCGGATGAGCGCCGCCGGCGAGGGCTTGACCGAGCCGCTCCTTGATTAAATCGAGTCCGGTCACCGGCACCAATCAAACAGAGAGAGCTTCGGCTTTCTCTGTTTTTTGCATAAATCCCCGCAGGATCCACCTGCGCATGACCCGGACGCAGGCCGGTATGTCAGCAAATTAACAATTTTTTACCAATTGGACCTTAGTTTTTTTCTTTATCTATGTCCATTTTGTTGACATTATATTAAAAATAGTGTAAAATGGTGAATAGATTGTAAATATCCGCAATCCCTCACCGGCTGACATTCCAGCAGCCGGTGAGACTTATCCAAAGGAGGCAAATTTTTATGGAATGGCTTAAGAAGAATTGGCCGCGATTGGCAATCATCGCAGCCGCAGTACTGGTTTTGGCCATTGTCGTAGTGGTTTCGCTGCCCGGTGGCGGCGGTCTCAACGGAGACGAGCCGGCTATGGCAGACGGTCCCGAAACCGGTGTGTACTATTACGACACAGCGGAGGGTGAATACCTGTTGAGCTTAAACAGCGGCAACAGCTTCACCATCGCCGGTCCCAGTTTGAACAAATCCGGCAAGTATGCGGTAACCGAAAACGGCATTGAGCTGGACTTTATCCGTGACGAGGACGGCATTGGCAGCATCGTCACCGAAGGGGACGTGCTGACGCTGCAATATAAAGACACCACCATGCGTTTTCTGAAGAAAGTGACCTACGCCGTGACCTTCAACGCCAACGGCGG
>SVLC01000076.1 GCA_015068155.1 Oscillospiraceae bacterium
CCGCTTCCTTGTCATGCCTTTTTTACAGAAAAAGTGCATCCCTCGCGGAATGCACTCATTCATTATGGGATCACGTTTGGAACCAATGTCGCTAACTTAGTGACATTGCCCCCCAGGGGAAGCCTTTGCGGCTACGCCGCGAAACACCATTTACCATCCCAAAGGAGTAGCGATATGAAAAAAGGAAAGTATCATCTGCCGTTTGCCATTGTCTGCGGCCTGTGCGGACTGCTTCTGGCGGCATTGATTTGTCTGCGCGTATGGGATGTGGTGGTATGGGTCGGATTTGCCACCTCTTACGAACTGTTGTTTTATTTCAAATGCGCGCTGCTTTTGTTGCTGCCGATTTGGCTGGCGGTATGGCTGTGGCATTTGGTAAAAGCCAAATGGGTGCGGTGTGTTGTGATCGTCTTGCTGGTCCTTGTGTTGCTTTTCGGCGTTCTGTATTTTGGCGTCACTTATCTTGTGGACTATGCGCTGACGGAGTATGCTACCTACTCTTCCCCGGATGGGGAGCATACCGTTGTTGTGCAGACCTGCAGCTTCTCGGTTTTGGAATGGGGCACAGTTTATGAGAAAACCTCGGCGATCACCCTGCGGGAAATAGGCGATTTCGATTGGGAGTACGGTGGTAGATACACCGTTTCCTGGGAAGATGACCATGTGGTCATCGAATGTGGGGAAAGAAAGAAATACCGCTTGCAGGAGTAAATACATGAAGACAGAAACAAAAATTTTCCCCTTTCTTGTGATCTTGCCGGCATGGATCTTATACTTTGCACCGGCAGTGATATTGTTGTTTCCGATAGACCCGGAGTCGGCTTTTTGGGCACTTTTTCTGGTGGATTCTGTTCTGCGGATTCCATCAATCCTTCTTTTTTTAGGCTGTGGTCTGGTTGGCATGGGAAGCTCTGCCTGGTGCCTGTGGAAAGGTAGACATTGGTGCCATTGGATAGCTATGGTAATGTCTTTCGCTACTTTTTTCTTTGGATTGCTCACGGCAGTAAATACTATAAAGCTATTATTTTGAAAAAAGGAAAGTAGGTTGTCTTTTGTGGAACAAAATCAGAATCAATATGAAAATTCCCGGCCACCGTATCCACCGGCGCAGCCGTGGCCGCCTTATGAAGCTCCCAAGCCGCCCTATCAGCCCCAACCGCAACCCTGCTTTCCTGCGGAAAAACGGGAATGGTGGATGGCCTGCGCTGCAGCGCTGAGCGGCCTGGCGCTGGCCAATGGTCTGATATTCGGCGGCGGCGATCTGGGGTTTGCCCTGGCCATGATGCTGAGTATTGTGTTCGCTTCTGCTTATCTTTGGCGCAGCGGCAAAAAACCGGGGGCCTACAGCGTCACGCTGCTGAGTATCAGCCTGGTGATCGCCGCCGGCTTTGTCCGGTCTAACGATGGCTTTGTAAAATTTGTGATGCTGTTGTTCATCCTGCTGGCGGTGAATTTGGGACTTTGCATCCAGTCGGGGCAAAACCGACGGCTGGCCACCGGCTTTACCACTCTTTTGGATGGCCCTCGGGCGCTGTTTGCCCTGGGCTTTGGCAGTATGGCGCCGGCGTTCCGGGGATTGTTCCGGGGCAGAACCGGAGAGAATGCTGACAGAAAAAAGACCGGCGCAGTGCTGCTGGGCCTGGCGATAACGGTGCCGGTGCTGCTGATCGTGCTGCCGCTGCTGATTTCTGCGGATGCGGCGTTTGAAGGCTTCGTGGATCTGCTGCCGGATTTCGAGTTGGGCGAGATTTTCGTTACCGCCGTCCTGGGTGGCGGCGTGGCCTGCGTGCTGTATACCCGGTCCGCAGCCCTGCGGCACGCACCCCGGAAGGAAGCGGCTAAGCGCAGACCGGGCAGGGTCAACCCCTGGACGGTGAATACGGTGCTGATCGGCCTTTGCGTGGTATATGTGGCGTATCTGCTGAGTCAGTTGGCCTATTTTGCAGGCGGATTCTCCGGCGTGCTGCCGGAGGGCTACAATATGGCTGAATACGCCCGCCGGGGTTTCTTTGAAATGGCCTGGCTGTGTGTGATCAATTTAAGCATCATCGCTTTGACGGTGGGCCTGGTGGAAAAGGGGACCCGTACACCCTTGGCAACCCGGATATTCTGTCTGTTTATCGGGTTTGTGACGGTGTTTTTCGTCATCACCGCCAGCGCCAAGATGGGGCTGTATATCGGCGCTTACGGCCTGACCCGGCTGCGGGTACTGACGGAAGTGATCATGGTATTTTTGGGCCTGGCCACGCTGACGGTCTGCGTTTGGCTGTTTGTGCCCAGGCTGCCCTATATGAAAGTGATCCTGATCCTGGCCCTGGTGATGGGCGCGACGGTACTATGGGCGGATGTGGACACGGTGGTAGCGGCATACAATGTCCGGGCCTATCAAAACGGCGCATTGCAGAGTGTGGATGTGAACTATCTGACGGGACTTTCTTCCGGCGCGGTGCCTTATATCATTGAGCTGGCGGAGGATGGGAATCAAGCGGCCCGGGACTGGCTGGCAGAGGAAAGCCGGATGTATTACTGGTGCGGCGATCATCATGACCTGCGAAGCTGGAATATTGCCGATTGGTTGGCAGGAAAACTGCTGGAAGCCTGGCATACCGGAAAATAAGGTTTGCTCCTGGCACCTCTTGGAGGAAACTGGATTTGAAACAAAGAATGGCATATATTTTAGCGTTTCTCGTTGTTTTGATCGGGGAGATCTGCATCGCGCTGTTCGTGCATGATGATTTCATCCGGCCTTATGTGGGCGATGTGCTGGTGACGGTGCTGCTGTGCTGCCTGAGCCGGGCGGTATTGCCCAAACTGCATCCGGCGCTGCCGGTGTTCGGTATTTCCCTGGCGGCAGAAGCCTGGCAGTGGCTGGGCCTGACGAAAAAACTGGGGCTTGCGGGAACGGCGTTGGGCGTGATCCTGGGATCTACGGCGGATTGGCGGGACATTCTGTGCTACGGCCTGGGCTGCCTGCTTTTCGCCGGCGCAGAGTGCTTGCTGAGGAGAAGAAAATGAAAAGAAAAATAGGAATCGTGGTGCTGGCGCTGTTGCTGCTCAGCGGATGTTACATGCCCACGGATCCGGTGCTGGACTCTCTCGGAGAACCGCAGGAATCCGCAATGTGGACGTGGGGCGAGTTTCAGGATTTTACGGATTATGGAAAATATCGGTATTTGGACATCACCCAGGAGGATCTGGAGCAAAATGCCTACTTTTCCGAGGTAAAGGAAGAAGATATTTCCTTACTCCAGGGATACTTGGCGAATTTTGAAGGTTGGGTAGCCAATGCTGCGGAAGAAGGAAACGAACTGGCGGAACACTATGATTTTTCTGGCGATATGTTGACGGTGGGAGATTATTTCTATCTGGACGACCATGGCTATTCCGATCAGCCGGAGCCCTTTCTGTATGTCGCGCATGACATCTACTACTTTTCACTGGATACGCAGACGCTCTACTATTTTCATAATAATAATTCGTGAGCAAAATTGTTGTTTATCTTGGCAAATGTAAAGCGTATGTCATTCTGAGCGAAGCCGCCCATGGGCGGCGAAGTCGAAGAATCCGTCCTTTTCGGTAGATGTTCAAAAAGGATACGGATCCTTCGACTCGCTTCGCTCCCTCAGGATGACACGGGATTTTCATACACCTGTTATCCTGTAAACAACCA
>SVLC01000037.1 GCA_015068155.1 Oscillospiraceae bacterium
TGGTATTCAGATGAGGGGAATCGAACCCATCTAAATGCAACAGTCCGGGGGACTGTTGCTCGATCCCGGCATGACGGGATCGATACATTGATTAACGCGATTCCCCTCGGCTCCACCAAACAAGTTAAAGGCGTACCCATTTCCCTTGGGAGATGGATTCGTCTTTGTTGTTAATTTTCGAAAACACTTAAATTATTTAGAATTTTATGGTATACTTATACTTACAATAATGATTCAAATCAACATATTTGAATGAACGTGTTGTTCAGTTTCTCTTTTGTGATTGGTATAATGAAGCCACAACAAACGAAAAGGAGAAATATTATGAACACAGACAAAATTTACGCAGAATCTATTGCCAAAGAGTATGCTCCCAAGGACAACTCTAAAATCATTGCCCTGCGCAAGCTAGATGCCAAAGCAAAGATGCCCGCAACCATTTTTACCTATACCTTTGGTATCATTTCGACGCTTGTCGCAGGTACAGGAATGTGCCTTTCTATGCAGGTGATCGGCGGTACACCTTTGCTTACCGCGCTCGGCATCATCATCGGCATTATTGGCTTTACCTGCACCGGTATCAACTATCCCATTTATAAAAAGATGCTAGAAAAGGGTAAGAAGAAATATGCCTTTGAAATCGTGGAGCTGGCAAAGGAAATCAGCGAAGGAAAGTAAATTACTGAGAGGGTGACGTCTATATGAATAAAAACGAAAGCAAATATTTTAATACAGCGAAAAGAATGGACGAAGCCCTGATCGCGCTTTTGGAGAAGAAAGACTTTGCATACATCACGGTCAAGGAAATTTGTGATAAAGCAGAGGTGAATCGTTCCACCTTCTATCTTCACTATGAAAATACAACAGATCTTCTCAAAGAGGCAACACAGCATATTCTTGACAGCTTTTTGTCCTACTTTTCTGTCGATACAAAAAGCATCACCGACCAATTTGCGGAGTGCGAACTGAAGGAGCTGCTGTTCATTACACCGGAGTATATAACCCCTTATCTCACCTTTATCAAGGAAAACCAACGTCTTTTCAAAACGGCACTGAATCAATTTGGCTCTATGGATTTCGGCGGTGTGTATGAGAGAATGTATCAGCACATCTTTAATCCGATTTTGGCAAGATTTCATTTTGCCGAGGAAGAACGCGCCTATGTAATGAAATTCTATCTCTCCGGTATTACAGCAGTTGCAATGGAATGGTTGAGTAAAGGTTGCTCGGATGATATCAATACGGTTATCAAAGTCATTAACGACTGCGTGATGGGAGATCGGAATATTCATGGATAGAATGCGGAAAACGACATTTGTTAGCCTTACATTAAACACCGTGTTCAGTGCCTATCACCTGGTCCTCGGTATTTGGTCTCGCTCCTGGTGGTTGATAACGCTTGGAGCATATTACCTTGTTTTGAGCATCATTCGATTCTATGTTTTACGAACCAATAAGCAGCAGGCATCCATGATGCGATTAGTTGGTGTTTTATTGCTGATTCTATCCCTGCCTCTTGCAGGAACGGTCATTCTTTCCGTTGTAAAAGACAGAGGGCAAAAGCTGCACGAAATATTAATGATTGCTATGGCCGCCTATGCGTTTACAAAAATCACTCTTGCGACTATAAATCTCATTAAAGCAAGGAAATATAATGCACCCAAACAGCTAATACTCAGAAACCTTTCCTTTGCGGATGCATTCGTCTCCATCTTTGCATTGCAGCGGTCTATGCTCGTATCCTTCGGTGAGATGAAAGCATCTCACATTTTATTGTTTAATATCTTAACCGGAACAGCAGTATGGCTCATTGTACTGCTTCTCGGGATCAATCTAATTGGAGGTAATAAATTCACTATGGCGAAGTCAAAAACAGTTCGTTTTTAACATTGTCCACTCCACCAACAAGAAAACCACCCCATCAGGGTGGTTTTTCTTGTCTAGTATGGTATTCTGATTGTACTGTTTATTCTTTGCCATTCGTGTAAAAGTGGATTGTGGCAAGGAATCGTGAATATTCCTGGGCGGTCCAAGGTTGACATTCCGAACTGTGGTTGCTAAAATATGGTAAATTACATAGCGAGGAGAAAGCATATGAAACTTCTGGTTGTTGTGGATTATCAAAAAGATTTTGTAGATGGCGCGTTGGGATTCCCGGGGGCGGAAAAACTGGATGCCGGAATTGCCGCGAAGATTCGCGCTTACAGCGAAAGCGGCGATTATATCGTGCAGACCATGGATACCCATCATGGGGATTATCTATCCACCCGTGAAGGAAAACATCTTCCGGTCATGCATTGCCTGGAAGGTACTGACGGCTGGCAAACCTATGGCAGGACCGCAAATGCCATTTCACAGGTGCAGCACAGCCCGCAGTTTCGCCGTATCCACAAAGCGACATTTCCTGTGCATCCCCGGGATATGATGGATGTGCTGCAATGGATCGGGGAGCATGAGATCACCCAGATAGAGTTTGTGGGATTGGTCAGCAATATTTGCGTCATCAGCAATATTTGCGTATTTCAGGGCGCATTTCCCCTGGCGCAGATGATGGTAGATCCTTCTCTGATCGCAAGCCATGATGCCAAGGCCCATGAGGCTGTGTTGGAAGTGATGCGTGGCTTGCAGGTGGAATTTCTATAAAAAGGAGATATGGATATGAAACTTAAGCAGATTATTACCAGCCTTTTGGAGATCGATATGTACAAGCTCAGTATGGGTCAGTGCATATATCATCAATTCAGCGGCTATAAGACCACATGGACATTCAAGTGCCGTAATCAGGATGTGTTTTTTACGCCGGAAATGGTGCAGGAAATAAAGGAACAGGTGCAGGCCTATTGCGCCCTGCGGTTTACAGAAGAAGAACTGCTGTATATTGACGGTATCCGATGGATCAAAGGCAGCTATGTAGATTTTCTGCGGATCTGGCAGCCACGTTATGAGGATTTTACCATCACCACAGACGCGCCCTGCGGCCTTGCCATTGAAGCCAGGGGCTCCTGGCTGTGCAGCTCCATGTATGAGATTCCCATTCTGGCGATTGTAAACGAAGTCTATTTCAGAATGCAGTATGATTATGATGAATTGTTGCGTACCTTCGAACAAAAGCTGGAGGAAAAGATCGGCTGGCTGATTGCTGGCAAGTATCACATAGGTAATTTCAGCGAATTCGGCCTGCGTCGGCGGCTGTCAGCGCAGGCGCAGGATATGGCAGTTCGGAAGCTGGTGGAGGCCAATGCGCGCTATCATAAGGCTGACGGCCTGTGGTCCCGCTGTGTGGGTACATCCAATGTTTACCTGGCCAAAAAGTATGGCATTGTGCCGGTGGGCACCCAGGCCCATGAATTTACCATGTGCGTAGGACAGGGTAATCACAAGCATAATGTTGCCTACTCCAACTGGTTTGCCCTGGATGCCTGGGTCACGGAATACGGCATCCTTAACGGTACTGCGTTGACCGACACCATCACTACCGATTGCTTCCTGAAAGACTTCAACCTGACCTTCAGTACACTTTTCAGCGGCGTGCGTCATGACAGCGGCGATCCTTATCGCTGGGCGGACCGTATGATCGCCCACTATGAAAAGCTGGATATCGACCCTAAGAGCAAGACACTGCTGTTTAGTGACAGCTTGAACTTTGCAAAAGCCGACGCTCTTTTCAATGCTTATAAGGATCGAACCATGGTAGCCTTCGGCATCGGTACCTACCTGAGCAACGATACCCATGTGCCTGCGCTGAACATTGTAATGAAGCCTACCTATTGCAATTCCTGGCCGGTGGCAAAGGTATCGGATGTGGACGGTAAGGAAATGTGCAAGGATCGGGAATATGTTGATTACCTGAATCGATGCATCCAGTGGAGAATGGAACACGAATAAAGGACAACAGCCGGTTTTGCGTAACTGCAGAACCGGCTGTTTGAAACACAGTCTGTTGTTTACAAATCCGCTGTGTTGTGTTAAAATCAACAATGCTGCAGAGATTTTGTCCTGGACAAAGAAAGCTGCCTGATTACGATCCGGATAAGGGATCGAAATATTGCCATTATGAAATACGGGAAAAAATAAAAGAGGTGACCATTTTGAAGAGATCCGGTTTTGCTATACTGTTGGCTGTGCTGCTGTTGCTTACTGCCTGCGGCGGCATAAATGCCGATATGACGACCACAACCACACTTTGCACCCATGCGGACGGGGACGACAATGGTATATGCGACAGATGCAGAATGTCTGTTATGGTGTATATCGATCTATATAATGTCAATGATCTGCACGGTAAACTGGATGACGGCGAGGACCATCCTGGCGTGGATGAGCTGAGTACTTACTTGAGTAATGCGGCGATACGGGATGATCATGTGATCCTGCTGTCTTCCGGCGATATGTGGCAGGGCAGCGCCGAATCGAATATGACCAAAGGATTGATCATCACCGATTGGATGAATGAAATGGGTTTTGTCTCCATGACCTTGGGCAACCATGAATTCGATTGGGGCGAAGACTACATCGAAGAAAATGCGATGATTGCCCAGTTTCCGTTTCTTGCGATCAATATTTACGACAGGGATACCGACAGATTGGTGGATTACTGCCAGGGTTCCGTAATGGTAGAACGGGGCGGCATGCAGATCGGGATCATCGGCGCCATTGGCGATTGCTATTCCTCTATTTCCCCGGATCATTCCAAAGGCGTATATTTTAAGACCGGAAGTGAACTGACGGCTCTTGTAAAAGCGGAAAGTGAAAAACTGCGGCAGGCCGGCGCTGATTTTATCGTTTATACGATCCATGACGGTTACGGTCAAAGCAACAACGGCAAATTGGGCCAGGTGTCGGACAGCAAACTGCGCAGCTATTATGATATCAGTCTTTCCGAGGGCTATGTGGATCTGGTTTTTGAAGGCCACAGCCACCAGCGGTATTTGCTGCAGGATTCCAAGGGCGTATATCATCTGCAGGGCGGCGGTGATAATGATGGCATTACCCATGTGGAGATCGGCATCAATTCGATCACCGGCAGCCACCGGGTACTGCAGCAGGATTTTTACTACACTTCCGTGTATGCGGCAATGCAGGATCATCCTGTGGTCGATCAGCTGCTGGAAAAATATCAGGAGATGATCGCGCCCTCCAATCGGATCGTGGGCTATAACGCGGCCTATCGCAGCAGTGATTATCTGCGGCAGATCGTGGCGCAATTGTACCTGGAAGCCGGTATGGAGAAATGGGGCGGAGAATATGACATCGTCCTGGGCGGTGGATTTTTGTCGGTCAGAAGTCCGTATGATCTATCTGCCGGTGATGTAAGTTACGCCACATTGCAGGCAATTTTCCCCTTTGATAATGAATTGGTGCTCTGCAGCGTAAAGGGCAGCGATCTTTTGTCTAAATTCATCAACACCAGTAATTCCAATTATTTCATCGCCCGGTCGGATGACCGAACCATCGATCCAAACGGCACTTATTACATCATCGTCGATTCCTACACCTCTACTTACGCACCCAACCGTCTGACAGAGATCCAACGGTGGGGCGCGGCGGTGTATGCAAGAGATCTGCTGGCGGATTATATTGCGGCAGGGAACTTTAACTGATAAACAGCCCCGGCAGTTTCGTGTGAACTGCCGGGACTTTTCTTATGCATTTATAAATCTGGAAAGGAAATCCTTTGTTTTCTGCCTTTGCGGCGCGCCGAAGATTTCGGCAGGGGAGCCTTGCTCCCAGATCAAACCATCGTTCATGTATACTACGCGTGTGGATACGTCTCTTGCGAAGGCCATTTCGTGGGTCACCACCAGCATGGTTATGCCTTCGTTTGCCAAGGTCCGCATAACATTGAGCACCTCGCTTACCATTTCCGGATCCAGCGCGGAGGTGGGTTCATCAAATAATAGGATCTCCGGATCCATGGCCAATGCCCTTGCAATGGCGACACGCTGCTTCTGGCCGCCGGATAGCTGGCGAGGCTTCGCGTTCACGTAGGGCAGCATTCCGACCTTTTCCAGAAAATATAAGGCGCGTTGACGGGATTCCTCCCGGGTGCGCTTTCGTACATTTACCTGTCCTGTGATGCAGTTCTCCAGTACTGTCATGTTATTGAACAGATTAAACGACTGAAATACCATACCAACATGGGAACGGTAACTGCAGACCTTGAAACCTTTGGACGCGACATTTTCGCCGTGATACAGGATCTCTCCGGAGGAAGGCGTTTCCAACAGGTTCAAACAGCGAAGCAGGGTGGATTTGCCGGAACCGGAAGCGCCGATGATGGAGATCACATCGCCCTTATTTACCGTAAATTCGATATCACGAAGAACCTCGTGCTTTCCGAAGGCTTTGGAGAGATGGCGGATCTGTAAAATACATTCTTGCATGTTATCGATCTCCTTTCGGTCTGCCAAACTTCAATTCCTGCTTTGTGCGATCCCGAAATTCCTTGCTCCGTTCATCAAAAGGCGTACCACGGTCCGGGTGACAGTAAGTGCCGGCGGACATGGCCAGCGCATCGGTTTGAACCAGTTCATAGTTGGATGCGCCGTCCATTTTTCTTTCAACGGCCCGCAAAATCAAAGAAGCAAGCAGCGTTAAGGTCAAATATCCTACCATTTCAATGACGGCAGAGGGGAAATACAGATTGTTTATGCCCACTATGGTTCGGTGTACCGCGAAAAATTCGATGAAACCGATGATGAACATCACAGAGGTATCTTTGATGTTGATAATGAAGTTGTTGCCGATCTGGGGCATGATATTGCGCAGAGCTTGCGGCAGGATCACATACACCATGGTTTGCACATGGTTCATGCCAATAGCTTTGGCGCCCTCTGTCTGGCCGGGGTCGATGGAAATGATACCGCCGCGGACGGATTCTGCCATATAGGCGCCGGTGTTGATGGATACAATGAGAATAGAGGCCCACCACATGCCGCTGTAGCCGCTGAAAGCCACTTTTGCATTGGTGAAATAGGGAAGTCCGTAATAAATAAATACGGCCTGGAGCACCATGGGTGTACCGCGGAACACCTCCACATATAACCGTATCAGCACACGAGTGATCCGTAAAAGGATCTTTTTCCATAATGGATCCTGGCGGGAATAGGGAATGGTGTTCAGTACACCGCAAAACAATCCGATCAGGCATCCAAAGAATGTGGCAACCACAGCCAGGATCAAAGTGTTTTTGATGCCGTTTAAGTAAGTAGGGGCATAGGCGTTCCAAAGCCTTGCAATGTCGGTTCCCAGCTCCGTGAAGATGTCCATAGGCTCGTCCTTTCGTTCACATGCCGACAGTGAAAATATCAAATGGTGGGTTGGTTGGCAATGGCCTGGTTCATCAGATCGTTGAATTGATCTGCCGTCATGGTGGCCAGGAAATCGTTAATGATCTGCTGCAGCTCGCTGTTGCCCTTCTTGACGGATACGCCGATATTCACATTTTCCGCCCGCTCGGCTTCGGATGCGAACTGGAAATCACCGTCGGTACCGGAGAAATTCAGAATAACAAGATTGGGGTTCTTGGCTACCGCGCCGTTGGCGGTGGGCAGATCGGTGCAAATGAAATCCACCATGTTGCTTTCCAGCGCCATGATCATAGCCGGGGCATCGGCGGCAGGGGATTGGATCTGGGCGTTTACGATCTGGGGCAGGCAACTGTCATACCAAATGGTGCCGGATTGGCTGGTGCAGGTGCCGGAAAGCTCCGCAATGCAAGTTGCGGCAGCCTGCACCGTTCCGGCCCTGGCAACACAGACGATGGTTGCGTAATAGTATGGTCCGGCCATATCCACTTCAGCCATTCTTTCACTGGTCATGGACTGACCGGCGATGGCTACGTCAATGGTGCCGGCTTCCAGCGCAGGCGTCAGGCCGCCCCATTCCAAGGCAACCACTTCAATACCCCAACCGTTGGCTTCGGCGATCAACTTTGCGATCTGTACATCGTAGCCGTTGGCATAGGTTCCGGGGTTGTTGATGATGGGAACGGCGCCGTTGGAATCATCCATTTGGGTCCAGTTGTAGGGTGCGTAGGCGCATTCCATACCTACCGTCAGAATGTTATCGTCTGTTCCGGGAATGTTATCGCCGGTGGGCGTTGGGGTGCCGTTGCCGCAGGCAACCAGCGCAAGGAGCATCATAACTGCCAACATAAAACAAATCATTCTCTTCATACTTTTGTACCGTCCTTTTTTATTTTTTATAAAAAATTGGACCGCTTTGTTAAGCGGTCCATGGTAATTCGGGTCAAAAGTATATGCTGATCCGGATGGCCAATGATAGCGCTCCACAAAGTGAATTGTGACAGTCTGGCAGATATTCTCTGACAAACCAGCAATAAAAACCCGTACAGGCTTTTATCACTTCGGCGGCGCTCCCTTTCAGAATCTGCGGCTGTACGGCCTTACGGATCCTTACTGATGAGAACCGCGCCTCTATCTAGCGGTTCAATTTGACCATATAGTATCACTTGGGCGTACATATGTCAATAAGAAAATGTGAAAATGTTCATAATTTGGAAACAATTGTGTTTACATATAAAAATTGAATGAAATTACAGCGGTAAATTGTGTAATTTGACCATTACAGATGCCGTTAAAGCAAGAATAGTCCACCTCAAAAGGGTGGACTAGTTACTTGGTTGGAATCTCATGATCGCTGGATGCGTCTATCAATCAAGGGATTCTCCCACGGCCTAAAAACATGCCACCGGCATGTTTTCTTAACGGCCTTTCGAATCCCAACACAATAAAAATGTGGGAATAGCAAAAGCGATTCCCATAATTTGGATTGGAATATCATTATAGGGTGTGTAAAGTCTGGCAAACTTGATTGTTATCCACATCCATGCTGGATGCGTCTATCAATCAAGGGATTCTCCCACGGCCTAAAAACATGCCACCGGCATGTTTTCTTAACGGCCTTTCGAATCCCAACACAATAAAAATGTGGGAATAGCAAAAGCTATTCCCACATTTTTGGTCGAAGTGTCGGGATTCGAACCCGAGGTCTCTTGGACCCGAACCAAGCGCGATACCAAACTTCGCCACACCTCGATGCCGTAGTATTATAAACAAAAACTTTGCATCTGTCAAGTGCCGGAAAGGGTTTTTCCGAAATTCTATGTATTCTTGGTGGGCGGACAACATATTTGTTACATGAGGTGACGGCAATGGGATATAAGATCATCTATACAGCGAAGAAGAAAAACCGGGATTTCGGTGGCTTTCTGCGCTGGCAGATCCTCAGCGCTTGTTTTGCGTTACTGGGGTGCTATCTGGTCAGCCGCCTGTGGCCGGAGGGCAGGGAAGCGCTTCAGCAGTTTCTTCTACCGGAATCGGACATGCAAGAAGGTACAGCGTTGCAGGTCATTGTATCCGCCATAAGGGATCTGCTTCATGGTGTCTAAAACGCAAAGGTTCAGCGCCGGATTTTGTATTTCCCTGGCGATCATTTTGCTTATGGTACCCTTTTCGTGGCTGGTATCCATGCTGATCGCGGCGGCATTTCATGAAATTTGCCATTTAGGAGCCATTCGTGTTTTGTCCGGTAAAACCGGAAGAGTGTATTTTCGGTTGGCCGGTCCGCGGATCGACCTTCCGGAACTGTCCCCGGGCAGAGAAGCGCTTTGCGCCTTATCCGGTCCGCTGGGAGGCTTGCTTCTTTTACTGCTGGTGGATGTATTTCCTAAATTAGCTATCTGCGGTCTGATACAATCCGTTTATAATCTGCTGCCTATGTATCCGCTGGACGGGGGAAGGGCGTTGCGCAGTGTTCTATCGATGATGCTGCCGCCGCCAAAGGTGAAACAATATGTTCGTGTTATCGAATTTCTTTGCCGGATGGGGATTTTGGCGGCAGGAATTTGGGGATGTTTTTGGGGCGGTTTCGGGCTGCTGTCCTTCCTTGTATGTATGGTTATAGTGATTCGTGTAAAATAAGCCTTGCAAACCGGACAAGAACAAGGTACAATAGCAATATTCCAATTATCGAGGTAACACTATGACAGATTTACTTCAGCGGATCCTGCCTACGGTGCAGAAGCCAGCCCGATATACCGGCGGAGAATATAATGAGATTATTAAAAATCCGGAGGATGTGCGGGTCAATGTCGCGTTTTGTTTTCCGGATACTTATGAGATCGGCATGTCCAATGTGGGTATGCGGATCCTTTACGGCGTCATGAATGAAATGGACGGCGTTTGGTGTCAGCGGGTCTTTGCTCCCTGGGGCGATATGGAGGCGGCCATGCGCAGCCATGATCTGCCCCTTTGGGCGCTGGAGAGCCGCCGGCCGGTGAAGGAATTTGATATGATCGCCTTTACCATTGGTTATGAAATGTGCTATACCAATATTATCAATATGCTTTCCCTGGCTGGCGTGCCGATCCATGCTTCTGACCGTAAGGGGCTGGAGAATATGGTGTTCGCCGGTGGCGTGTGCGCATTCAATCCGGAGCCGCTGGCAGAGTTTATAGACTTTTTTTCTCTCGGCGAGGGTGAGCAGAGCACGGTAGAAATCGTAGCGCTGTACGACCGGGCAAAAGCTGAGGGATGGTCGAAAGATGCATTCCTCGTGGAAGTATCCAAGATCCCCGGTGTCTATGTACCTTCTTTTTACAGCCATGAATACAATGCGGATGGCACACTTGGCAGCGTGACATCCGTAAATGGCGCCCCCAAGGTGATCACAAAGCGGATCGTCGAGGACCTGGACAACGCATATTGGCCCACAAAAATGATCGTTCCTTCAACGGAGATCGTACATGACCGGGCCAATCTGGAGGTTTTCCGGGGATGCATCCGTGGCTGCCGTTTCTGCCAGGCTGGTTTTTCCTGCCGTCCGGTGCGGAAAAAGAGTCCCGAGGTGCTGTATCAGCAGGCTGTTGCGACCATGGAAGACTCCGGCCATAATGAAATTACGCTGTCCAGCCTTTCCACCTCTGATTACCGTGGCTTAAAAGCGCTGACTGACGCGCTGATTCCGTATTGCCACAGCAACAATATCAATCTTTCCGTGCCCTCCCTGCGGGCGGACAATTTCTCGCGGGAATTGATGGAAAAATTGCAGACGGTCCGGAAATCCGGTTTGACCTTTGCGCCGGAAGCCGGTACCCAGCGGCTGCGTGATGTGATCAATAAGAACCTGACAGAGGATGAGATCCTCTCCACCTGCGCGAATGCCTTCTCCGGCGGCTGGAATAATGTAAAGCTGTATTTTATGCTGGGTCTTCCTACGGAAACCGATGAGGATGTTTTGGGCATTGCGGAATTGGTCTATAAGATCATCAAATGCTGGCAGGCCAATGCGACCAATAAGAAGCGGGGTCTTCGGGTTCATGTGGCAACGGCTTTCTTCGTACCCAAGCCCCATACGCCCTTCCAGTGGGAAGCGCAGATCACCCAGGAGGAATATCTGCGCCGATGCAAGCTGCTGAAATCCCATTTCTATTCCAAGTCCATCGAATATGATTACCATGAGCCTAACCTGAGCCGTTTGGATGCGGTTATGGCCCGGGGAGATCGCCGCCTGGGGGCGGTGATTGAAGAGGCGGCCAAAAACGGTGCCAGACTGGACGGATGGGATGAGTATTTCCGTTATGATATTTGGATGGATGCCTTCAAAAAATGCGGGATCGATCCCAATTTCTACACTGTTCGCGGATTCGGCGAGGATGAATTGCTGCCCTGGGACGGTATGGATGTGGGCGTTAGCAAAGGGTTTCTGCTTCGGGAACGCCGCCGGGCATATGAAGCCAGGATCACGGAAGATTGCCGTCACGGCTGCGCCGGCTGCGGCGCGAATTGTCTGCTGAAGGAGGTGGCCTGCGATGCCTAGACTTCTGTTTGAAAAGACCGGAGAAGCGGTTTGGCTGTCGCATTTGGATATGATGCGGCTTTTCCAAAGAGCGTTTAAGCGGGCCGGCCTGCCGTTGACCCATACCCAGGGGTATAATCCCCGGCCCTCGGTTTCCATTGCCTTGCCCCTGAGCGTTGGGGTAGAAAGTGTTTGCGAGCTGCTGGATTTTGACCTGGAAGGGGAGATCCCGGATCTGGCAGAGATCCGAACCAGGCTGAATGATGCGCTTGTGGCCGGTGTTCGGGTGCTGGATTGCTATGAAACCGGCAAGAAGATCAAAGAACTGGCTTTCCTGGATTGTGGAGTGACTTTGGAATACGATGCCGGCGTCCCTGCAGGGGCTGAGGAAGCCATCTCCGGGCTTTTTGCCGGGGAGAGCCTTCTTGTGGAGAAAAAGAGCAAGAACGGCCCTGTCGAACAGGATATCATTCCTATGATCCGCTGCTGCCTGGTCACAAAAGATGATGCAAATACAGTCCGGATCCTGGCCCGTGTCTGCTGCCAAAATCCCAGCCTCAATCCCATGCAGCTTGCAGCTGCCATTGACCGATATATTCCGGAATGCAGGCCGGATCATGTTACCTGCCGCAGGATGGAAATTTATGACACGAAAGAAAATGTATTTCGATAAGGAGAATGTATATGGATCATAAAATCATCGAGCTGGAAGAATGTCCCATCTGCCGCGGTACTGGCATCTTGATGCACGAAGGCGGCTGGAACGTGCAGGTGGAATGCGCGGATTGTTCCGCCCACACCGTTTTTGTGGAGTATGCCAACGAAATCGAAAGACTGGAAGCGGAGCAGAAGGTGGCTACTTTGTGGAATATTGGCAAAGTCATTCGCTCTGATGTGGGCGAATAAGTGCAGTTTGATGGATAAATATGCCACGAAAACCTTTCTAAAAAATTTTTTCAAAAAATGAAAAATAATGCTTGCATTTTTCGGCAAGGTGTGCTAATATACTCAAGCGCTGAGGCGTGCAAGCAAATATCCGGGTGTGGCGAAGTTTGGTATCGCGCTTGAATGGGGTTCAAGAGGCCTCGAGTTCGAATCTCGACACTCGGACCAAAAACGGGAAACAGTATCTGCTGTTTCCCTTTTTTTATTTTTGAAAACATAACTTTATATTTGCACAAATGCTGCTTTTGTAGTAATATGAATATATAAAAACGATAGGGGGCATCAGTATGAAGATTCAGTTTATCGGCGCAACGCATGAAGTCACCGGAAGCTGCACGCTGCTGGAAGTGTGCGGAAAAAACTATCTGGTAGACTGCGGCATGGAACAGGGAGTCGATGTTTTTGAAAATGTGCCGATTCCGGTGGCTGCGGATACCATTGAGGCAGTTTTCCTGACCCATGCTCACATTGATCATTCCGGCATGCTGCCCAAGCTCTATAAGGACGGTTTCAGCGGATCCGTATTTGCAACGGAGGCAACCTGTGACCTGTGCAATATCATGCTTCGGGATTCTGCCCATATCCAGGAATCGGAGGCTGAGTGGCAGAACAGAAAAGCCAAGCGCGCCGGCGAAGCAATGGTGGAGCCTTTATATACCATGAACGACGCGCTGGGGGTGATCGCCAAATTCCGCCCCTGCGCGTACGGGCAGAGGATTCAGGCAGAGGAGGGCATTGAGGTCCGGTTTACGGATATCGGACATCTGTTGGGTTCTGCCTGCATCGAACTGTGGCTGACCGAGGGGGAAGAATCCAGGAAGATCGTTTTTTCCGGTGATGTGGGCAACACCGATCAACCCCTGATCAATGATCCCAAGCCGGTGGGCGAGGCGGATTATTTGGTGATCGAATCCACTTACGGCGATCGGCTGCACGAAAAGCGGGGAAGCATCATTCAGGAGTTTAGTGACATATTGCAAAGAACCTTTGACCGGGGCGGCAATGTGATCATTCCTTCTTTTGCCGTGGGCAGGACCCAGGAAATGCTCTATGCCATCCGGCAAATCAAAAATGAAGGCCTGGTCAAGGGTCACGACGGTTTTCCTGTCTATGTAGACAGCCCGCTGGCGGTGGAAGCCACCGGCATATTTCTGCAATGCGACCAAAGCTGCTTTGACCCGGAGACCCTGGCGCTGGTGCGGCAGGGTGTGAATCCCATTTGGTCGGACGGGGTTTGTCTGTCGGTGACTTCGGAGGAATCCAAGCAGATCAATTTCGATCAACGGCCCAAGGTGATTCTGTCTGCCAGCGGTATGTGCGAGGCGGGCCGTATTCGGCATCATCTGAAGCACAATCTTTGGAGCGACGCCAACACCGTTCTGTTCGTAGGCTATCAGGCGGAGGGCTCTTTGGGCAGGAAGCTGCTGAACGGCGCGCAGTATGTTAAATTGTTCGGCGAGGAAATTACCGTCAATGCGGAGATCGCGTCTTTGCATGGCACCAGCGGCCACGCAGACCAGGCAGGACTGCTGAATTGGCTGGAGGGATTTGAAAAGAAACCTGGGAAGATATTTGTCAATCACGGTGATGACCGCAGCTGCGTCACCTTCCGGAATCTGCTGACCCAAAAAGGTTATGATGCGGATGCCCCCTACAGCGGTACGGTCTATGATCTGAGCACCGGCATGATGACGGTGTATACGGATTGCAGACCCATCCAAAGGGAGCAGGCCAAGGGTTCTGCCAGAGCCAGAGCGGTCTTTGGGGATCTGTTGGCGGCTGCGGAGGCCTTGCTGGCTTTGGTGAAAACCTGCAAGGGCAGAAGCAATAAGGATAATGCGAAATTTGCGTCACAAATCCGAAATCTGACGGAAAAATGGAAGTGATCCTGCCGGGGACGCAATTCCTCGGTTCGGTTGCGGTTCTGGGACAATAAAGGCATGGCTTGATTTTTGGGACATTTGTGATATAATGCCAGAAGACAAACAGGATAATCCTGATACAAAAGGTGGTTTTGATAGATGAATTACAGAGAAGAATCGCTAAAGCGACATGGCCAATGGAAGGGCAAGATCGAGGTGGTTGCCCGTGTGCCTGTGGGCAGCAAAGAGGAGCTGTCCCTGGCCTATACCCCAGGTGTTGCGGAGCCTTGCATGGCGATCCATGCAGATGTCAATAAGAGCTTCGAGCTGACACGCCGCTGGAATACGGTGCCGGTGATTACAGACGGCACAGCGGTGCTGGGTCTGGGAGATATCGGCCCGGAGGCCGGTATGCCGGTGATGGAGGGTAAGTGCGCCCTGTTTAAGGCCTATGGCGATGTGGATGCGTATCCGCTGTGCATCGGCACCAAGGATACCGAAGAGATCATTCAGGCCATCAAGCTGTTTGCCGGCTCCTTTGGCGGCATCAATCTGGAGGACATCTCCGCGCCCCGCTGCTTTGAGATCGAGACCCGGCTGAAGCAGGAGCTGGACATTCCTGTGTTCCATGATGACCAGCACGGTACCGCCATCGTTTCTGCCGCGGCATTGATCAACGCATTAAAGCTTGCCGGCAAAAAAATGGAGGATATCAAGGTTGTCATCAACGGTGCAGGCGCAGCCGGTATCGCCATTGCCAAGTTCCTGATGGAGTTTGGCGTAAAGGATCTGATCTGCTGCAGCTCCAAGGGCATTATTGTGGAGGGCGACACCAGATTCACAGCGCCCCAGCAGGAGCTGGCCAAGATCACCAACCGCAATATGCTCCGGGGTACTTTGGCAGATGCCATGCAGGGCGCCGATGTGTTTATCGGCGTATCCGTTGCCAACTGCGTCACCAAGGAAATGGTACGCTCCATGGCAGAAAAGCCCATTCTCTTTACCTGCGCCAATCCTGTGCCGGAGATTCATCCTGACGATGCCAAAGCAGCAGGTGCGTTTATCGTTGGCACCGGTGCCTCTCAGTTTGCCAATCAGATCAATAACGTGCTGGTGTTCCCGGGTCTGTTCCGTGGCGCCCTGGATGTTCGCGCAAAGACGGTCAACAAGGAAATGATGATGGCTGCATCCCATGGTATTGCGGCTTGTGTTTCCGATGAGGAGCTTTCTGTGGATTATATTCTGCCTTATGCTTATGACAAGCGCGCCCATGAATCTGTGGCCAAGGCAGTAGCTGAGGCAGCTATCGCCACCGGCGTGAATAAGATATAAAAAAACGGAGGGACTCCCTCCGTTTTTTATTCACGAAAAATGGCGCTGTCCAAAGCGATGATCTCATCCATAGAAATTTCTGTGCCATCCCACAGGAGTATCCTGCGGCAATGGGGGAGCACGGCTTTTAAAATGCCTGAATGTGTTACATAGCTGCCGCCTTCTTTTTTGTCATCCGGAGAAAAATATGTGACCGTTACCTCCGGTCTTTGATCCAAAACCTGTAATAGCTGCCGCTGCCGCTGATCCAGTATGGATTTTTCATGTTCGTCCAATATCGCTTTTTGATCTGTTATTCTTGCGGTTTCCTCGATGGTATCCTCATAACCAACCAGCGCGGCAAAAGGGGAGAACTGGGCGGCGCGATCCGTCATGGACATCCGCTTGCGGTTATTGGGCAGGGGATAGGGCAAATGGCGAATGTCGTCATATTTGTCACTCATGCTTTGTGGCCTCCGATCTGGGCATTTCTGTCTTTTGCTGTCGCGCCCTCTTCAAAATTCATCCCCTTGAGGATGGCGTTTTTGCCGAATTTCTTTTTTATGTTCAGCATGGCTTTTTGACGACGCTTTTCCCGATCCGATTCTGCGTTATCCATCTCTGTTTGCGCAATATCGGAAAAGAGGTTCAGTTGTGCATTGGCTGCGTGTATAGGCGCATTTCGTTCGCAGATCACATGATTCACAGTTAAATTCATACGGCGGATCAAAAGGTTTTCGTTGATGATGCGGTCAAACAAGGCAGTGACTGCCTGCAGGATCTCCTTGGTGGAAGAACTGTATTTTTCTAAGTTTATGGTGCCATGGGCGTGTTTTGGCACCGTTCGGCCGTAATGATCGGTGGTTGTTTCACCTGTATACAGCTTTCGACGCTGTTCATCTGTGAGATTTTCAATGTCATAACCAATGGTCAACACAATTTGATCCGTCACCAGCCCCTTGTCCACCATATCCAGCACCAGCAGATCTGCCATCTCCCGAATGACCAATCTGGCTTTATCCGCTGTGTATGGGCAATGCAGTACCTGTCCGGAGGAGAGACTGTTGGATTCCGGCCGGTACGCCTTTATGTGGGAAATGGTACAGGGTTCGTAGCCCCAGGCGTGGTCGATCAGCAATTCTGCGTTTACGCCAAAAAGCTTATATAACAGAGCTTCGCTGTAAAACTCCCCGGACTTTCCAAGGGAGCAGCGGGCAATGTCTCCCATGGTGCGGATGCCAACTTTATGGAGCCGTTCCTGATATCCGCGGCCTACACGCCAAAAGTCAGTTAGCGGTTCATGATCCCATAACAGCTGACGGTATGTGTTCTCATCCAATTGCGCGATGCGAACACCGTTCTCGTCCGGCGGGATCTTTTTGGCCAGGATATCCATGGCGATCTTGCAAAGGTACAGATTGGTGCCGATACCGGCTGCGGCGGTCACGCCATAGCGATCCGCGATGGTCCGGATCATTTCGCGGGCCAATTCCCGGGCGGTCATGCCATAGGTCCGCAAATACGGCGTTGCGTCAATGAATACTTCGTCAATGGAATAGACATGGATATCTTCCGGCGCCACAAACTGCAGATAAGCCTTGTATATGGCGGCGCTGGTCTGCATATAAAGACCCATTTGCGGTGGCGCGACAATATAATCCACCGCCAGGGAGGGATCGGCGGCGAGTTGATCGGCCAAGTGAGAGCTGCCGGTCAGAACGCGGCCCGGGGCTTGGGCGGCCCGCAGGGCATTGACCTGGCGGACCCGTTCCACCACTTCAAATAATCTGGCCCTTCCGGGAATTCCCAATGCTTTCAAAGAGGGCGTAACTGCCAGGCAGATGGTCTTCTCTGTGCGGCTGGCATCGGCTACCACTAAATTTGTGTTCAAAGGGTCCAGCCCGCGATACAGACATTCCACCGATGCATAGAAGGATTTCAGATCTATGGCGATATACTGTTTTTTCTCCATGGAGAGCACCTCAATTCGCACATAAGTTCGTATATAAAGTATAGCACAGGAAAGAGAAAATGTACAGCATATTTTTCCCGTTGGAATGAAAAAACATTTGACAAATGCTGGGATTTACGATATAGTCAATAAGAATCCATGGGGGAGTAATTCCACACAGAAATTATTTGTGTGATGCATATCCGTCAAATCGGTCTTTTTGACCCGGAATGTATGAAAGAATGAGACTCATGCACAGACTAATGTTTGTGCATGGGTTTTTTATTTCCCCGAAAATTGATGAAGGAGCATGTGTGATGAAGAATACCTATATGCATTCTGCCGATGAAGTTATGCAGAATCTTGGTGTCACCGCTGAGGGCCTGTCCGCTGATGAAGCCGGACGCAGACAGCAGCAGTACGGCCCCAACAAGCTGAAACAGGCGGAAAAAGCCACCTGGATCCAGCGCTTTATGGCCCAGCTGAAGGATCCTATGCTGATCATTCTGATGATCGCCGCTGTGGTCTCCGCCGCGACCACGGTTCTGGACCATTTCCAGACAGGCGCCGAGCTGGGCGAAGGTCTGGTGGAAGTGGGCATCATATTGATCGTTGTGCTGCTGAATGCCATCCTGGGCGTGATCCAGGAGAGCAAAGCGGAAGCGGCCATCGAAGCATTGCAGACCATGACCGCCGCTACCTGTAAAGTGATCCGGGACGGCAGGCAGCAGGTGATCCATTCCGACGAGCTGGTGCCCGGTGATATCGTTGTGCTGGAAGCCGGCGATGCGGTTCCTGCCGACGGCCGGATTATTGAAAATGCCTCCCTGAAGATCGAGGAAGCGGCGCTGACCGGCGAATCCGTGCCTGTGAATAAGATGATCGACGCGTTGAATCTGTCCGGCGGCACGGCGGAGGTACCCCTGGGCGACCGGAAGAATATGTGCTACATGGGCTCCACGGTGGTATATGGCCGGGGTAAGGCTGTGATCACCGAGACCGGCATGTCCACTGAAATGGGCAAGATCGCCGATGCCTTGTCCCAAACCCAGGATGAGCAGACCCCCCTGCAGCGGAAGCTGGATCAGCTGGGCAAGACCCTTAGCTGGCTGGTGCTGGGCATTTGCGTGTTTATTTTCGTCTTTAATCTGGTGATGAAGGGCAACTACAGCCTCAGCGGCATCCTCAGCACCTTCATGGTTGCGGTGTCCCTGGCGGTGGCCGCCATTCCGGAAGGCCTGGCAACGGTGGTTACCGTTGTGCTGTCCATCGGCGTTACCAGAATGTCCCAGCGCAACGCCGTGATCCGCCGGTTGACCGCCGTGGAGACCCTGGGCTGCACCCAGATCATCTGTTCCGACAAAACCGGTACCCTGACCCAGAATAAGATGACCGTGGTGGACCATGTGGGCGATACCCAACTGCTGGCCACCGCCATGGCCCTGTGCTCCGATGCCAATCTCAACGAAAGCCATCAGGCTGAAGGTGAACCCACCGAATGCGCCCTGGTGAACTTTGCGTACAGCGTTGGTTTGCACAAGGCGGAAATGGAAAAGCGCACCCCCCGCGTGGACGAAGCGCCCTTTGATTCCGGCCGCAAGATGATGTCCACCGTCCATGCCGTGGACGGCAAATTCGTGCAGTACACCAAGGGCGGTCCCGATGTGGTGCTGGCAAAGTGCGACTACTACTATGAAAACGGCGATGTCAAGCCTATGACCGAGGCGAAACGCGCCGAGATCATGGCTGCCAACAAGGCCATGGCCGATAAGGCGCTGCGTGTGCTGGCTGCGGCGATGCGCAACTGGGACAACCGCCCCGGGGACAACAGCCCGGAATTTTTGGAGCAGGCGCTGATCTTTGTGGGTCTGACCGGCATGATCGATCCGGTTCGCCCCGAAGTGAAGGCCGCCATTGAGGAGTGCCGCACCGCCGGTATCCGTCCCGTGATGATCACCGGCGACCATAAGGATACCGCTGTGGCCATCGCCAAGGAGCTGGGCATCATTGCCGATGCTTCCGAGGCCATCACCGGCGCAGAGCTGGACGCAATTTCCGACGAAGATATCTGCCAGTTTGTGAAAAAATATGGCGTATACGCCCGTGTGCAGCCTGAGCATAAGACCCGCATCGTCAATGCCTGGAAAGCCAACGGCGCCATCACCGCCATGACCGGCGACGGCGTCAACGACGCGCCCTCCATCAAGTCCGCCGACATCGGCGTGGGCATGGGCATCACCGGCACCGATGTCACCAAGAACGTGGCCGACATGGTGCTGGCCGATGATAACTTCGCCACCATCGTTTCCGCGGTAGGCGAGGGCAGACGGATCTATGACAACATCCGCAAGGCCATCCAGTTCCTGCTGGCTTCCAATATGTCCGAGGTGCTGGGCGTGTTCTTCGCCACGCTGATGGGCTTCGTGCTGCTGAACCCCGTCCACCTGCTGTTTATCAACCTGGTCACCGACTGCTTCCCGGCCCTGGCGCTGGGCATGGAAAAGGCTGAGCCCGACACCATGCGCCGTCCCCCCAGAAATTCCAAGGACGGCATTTTCGCCGGCGGCCTGGGCTTTGATGTGGTGTATCAGGGCGTTCTGGTCACCGTCATCACCCTGGCGGCTTATCTGATCGGCGCATCCTTTGAATACGGTGCCGATTGGTTTAACACCCTGCGTACCGTCGGCGAATCCGGTCACGGCATGACCATGGCCTTTTTGACCATGAGCATGTGCGAGATCTTCCATTCCTTCAACCTGCGATCTGCCCGGAAGTCTGTGTTCACTCTGAAGGGACAGAACAAGGTGCTGTGGGCCGCCATGCTGGGCAGCCTGCTGCTGACCACCCTGGTCATTGAAGTGGGCCCCGTTGCCAATGCCTTCGGCTTTACCATGATCGGCCTGGAGGAGTATGCCATTTCCATGGGCCTGGCCATTCTGGTCATCCCCGTAGTGGAAGCTGTCAAGCTGATCCAGCGCCTGGCAGCCAAGCGCTGAATGTAATCATGTCGCCGCCGGAATTTCCGGCGGCGATTTCTTACAGATCCATGGCTGGATTCATGAAATACACATTTTTCTGATTGAGCTTTTCCCGCAGAAGCTGCACCGCCTCCTCGCTGCAGTCAACATGAAATGATATAACTTATAGTTTCCACTGAATGGAAACCCCTTCTTTTGAAGCACTTATTGATAGGATAAATGCATCAACTATCTTTAATTTGTCTGGATTTGATA
>SVLC01000077.1 GCA_015068155.1 Oscillospiraceae bacterium
CGGCCTGGCAAACAACATCAAGTCCGCCAAGAAGATGATCGACAAGGGCAAGACCGAGGTTTGGGATGCTCTGGACGAGATCATCAAGGACCGTCCTGTTATGCTGAACCGTGCACCTACCCTGCACCGTCTGGGTATCCAGGCTTTTGAGCCTATCCTGGTGGAAGGCCGTGCACTGAAGCTGCACCCCCTTTGCTGTACCGCATTTAACGCCGACTTCGACGGCGACCAGATGGCTATCCACGTGCCGCTGTCCGCTGAGGCTCAGGCAGAGGCAAGACTTTTGATGCTGTCTGCCAACAATCTGCTCCGTCCTCAGGACGGCAAGCCTGTTACCGTTCCCACCCAGGATATGATCCTCGGCGCTTACTACCTGACCTATGTCCGTCTGGGCAAGGCTGAGAAGGGCGCTGAAGAGGTCTTCGTTACCGATGCCGGTGAGACCGAGCTGCCTGCCGGTCAGGTGGTGGATGCTGACGAGTTTGTGGCTGCCAACAAGAAGGCCAAGGCAGAGGGCAAGACTCCCGCTAAGTTCCGTCCCATCCACAACTACTCCTCCGTTGAGGAAGCAGAGGCTGCCTACGCAGACGGCTCCATTGGCCTGCATGCACCTATCCGCGTCCGCTACGGCAAGGAGATCGACGGTCAGATGCAGTATCGCATCATCGACGCTACCGTTGGCCGCCTGAAGTACAACGAGCCCATTCCGCAGGATCTGGGCTTCGTGGACCGGAGTGATCCCGAACATGCTTTCGATTTGGAAGTGGACTTCCTGGTGGGCAAGAAGCAGCTGGGTAAGATCATTGACAAGTGCATCAGCAGACACGGCTTCACCGTGGCTACTGAGATGCTGGATAAGATCAAGTCTCTGGGTTACAAGTTCTCCACCAAGGGCGCTATCTCCGTGTCCATCGCCGACATGGTGGTCCCCGCTGTCAAGCATGAACTGGTGAAGGCTGCCGAGGGCAAGGTTGTGGAGATCGAGCAGTTCTACCGTCAGGGCCTCATCACCAACGAAGAGCGTTATCGCCTGGTCGTTAAGCAGTGGGAACTGACCACCAAGGAAGTGACCGATGCTCTGCAGGGCAGCATGGACGAGTTCAACCCCATCTACATGATGGCTGACTCCGGCGCCCGTGGTAGCATGGCTCAGATCCGTCAGCTGGGCGGTATGCGTGGCTTGATGGCTGATACTTCCGGCCGTACCGTTGAGATCCCCGTTAAGGCAAACTTCCGTGAAGGCCTTAGCGTTCTGGAGTACTTCATCTCCTCTAAGGGCGCCCGTAAGGGTATGACCGATACCGCACTTCGTACCGCTGACTCCGGCTACCTGACCCGTCGTATGGTCGACGTTTCTCAGGAAGTCATTATCCGTGAGCACAATTGTGGTACGACCAATGGTATTTGGGTCGGTGCAGTGTACGACAAGAACGGCGACATCGTGGATTCCTTCGGTAACCGTATCCGTGGCCGTTATCCCGTGAGCGATGTTCTGCATCCCGTTACCGGTGAGTTGCTGCATTCCAAGGATGTCATGATGATGCCCGAGGATGCCCAGAAGTTCGAGGATGCCGGTATCGAGAAGATCTATATCCGCACCATTCTGGCATGTCGTGCCCGCAGCGGTGTTTGCGCACAGTGCTACGGTATGAACCTGGCCACCTCCAAGCGTGTTGACCTGGGCGAGGCTGTCGGTATCATCGCTGCGCAGTCCATCGGCGAACCCGGTACTCAGCTGACCATGCGTACCTTCCACTCCGGCGGTGTCGCAGGTGATGATATTACCCAGGGTCTTCCCAGAGTTGAAGAACTGTTCGAGTCCCGCCGGCCCAAGAAGATGGCTACCATCTCCGAGATCACCGGTATGGTTTCCATTGATGATACCCACCGCACCGCTCTGCGCAGCATCACCGTTACCGCAGAAGACGGCGAGGTCAAGGTGTATCAGGTACCTTATTCCGTGGGCCTGAAGGTCCAGCACGGCAAGGTCGTCCAGAAGGGCGAGCCCATCACTGATGGTGCGCTGTATCCCCAGGATGTTTTGCGGATCTCCGGTGTTGAGGCTGTTCAGGATTACCTTGTGCAGTCTGTCCAGGCTGTGTACCGTCAGCAGGGCGTTGAGATCAACGATAAGCACATCGAGGTCATTATCCGTCAGATGATGCGAAAGGTGCGCGTGGAAGAGCCCGGCGATACCAACCTGCTTATTGGCACCGTCATCGATACCTTCGAGTTCGAGGATGCCAATGCCGCCGTGCAGGCCCGGATCGATGCCGGCGAGGAAGGTTTGCAGCTGGCCACCGCCTCCGCAGTTCTGCTGGGTATTACCAAGGCTTCTCTGGCTACCGATTCCTTCCTGTCTGCCGCATCCTTCCAGGAGACCACCAAGGTCCTGACTGATGCCGCTATCAAGGGCAAGGTTGACCACCTGGTGGGCCTGAAGGAGAATGTCATCATCGGCAAGCTGATTCCCGCAGGCTCCGGCCTGATGGCTTACCGGGATTACAAGCCCGGCAATACCCCCGAGGCTCGCCTCAGTGAGGAAGAGCTGGACGAGATTGTCTAATCTAACCTAAAAAACCCGTCACCAATTTGGTGACGGGTTTTTTGGAAGATAGGAGATTATGGGTTTTGTAAATGATCGTTTATCTTACGACAAGCAGCGCACCCTTGCCCCCCTCGTTGTGAGGGGGGATGTCATGCGACAGCATGACAGGGGGGAGTAAAAATCGACAGAAACAAACTCCCTCAGTCAAAAATCAAAGATTTTTGCCAGCTCCCTCAAAACGAGGGAGCCGAGGCCGCCTGCGGCGGCAGTGCTCCGCTAAACGATCATTTATCCTTTTAAGAGGCGAGGGTACAAAAAGAGAAAAAATTTGCATAAAATTTGTTGACTTTTCCGGAATTATGATTATAATATATTCTCGTATGGATACGCATAAAAGTATGATGGCCGCAGGATGCGACCCACTCGTTTGTTTGCAAGGCAAAAAGACTGTTGTGGGTGCCAAACAACTGAAAAAGGCGCTGCTAAATGGCCGTGCCAATCAGGTGTTTCTGGCGCAGAACGCAGATCCTGCCCTCACAGAACCCATTGAGGCTTTGTGCCTCCAAAACCAAATAAAGTGTGCCTGGGTCGCCAATATGGCGGACTTAGGCCATGCCTGCGGAATCGACGTAGGCGCAGCGGCAGCCGCTGTGGTAGATTGATTCTATCGGGGAATCCCGTAGAATATATACCCACCGCAAGGTGAGAACAAAAGAAAGGAGAAATTTGATGCCTACTTTTAATCAGCTCGTCAAGAATGGCCGTCAGCAGGTCACCTACAAGTCCACTGCTCCCGCTCTGCAGAGAGGTCTGAACACCCTTGAGAACAAGGCAACCAGCCTGCCCTCCCCCCAGAAGCGCGGCGTGTGCACTGCTGTCCGTACCACCACCCCCAAGAAGCCGAACTCCGCTCTTCGTAAGATCGCCCGTGTTCGCCTGACCAACGGTATGGAAGTATCTGCTTATATCCCCGGTGTTGGCCATAACCTGCAGGAGCACTCTGTGGTGCTGATCCGGCGGT
>SVLC01000038.1 GCA_015068155.1 Oscillospiraceae bacterium
TGGGACGCAGTTCAGCGGGCCAGCTTTCTCAAAGGACCAATATTTGCCGCAAGGCAAAACTTACCCTTGATTTCATCATCCGTCTGAAATAGAATAGAGGTAAAGATTCTGTGGGGGTGGGTACATGAAGGCCTGGCAGCATTTTAAGACCATTACATATCACCGTTGGCTGGTGCGGCAGGGATGCTTCCGGGTTGGCCTGATTTGGCAGGGTCTGACCCATGATTTGTCCAAGTACTCTCCCACGGAGTTTGCCATCGGCGCCCGGTACTACCAGGGTACCCGGAGCCCCAATGCCCAGGAGCGGGAAGAAAAGGGTTTCAGTGAGGCTTGGATGCATCACAAGGGCCGGAACAAGCACCACTACGAATACTGGACCGATATGAGCAAGGCTACGGGACGGTATGAATCCTGGCCGATGCCCCGGAAATATTTCGTAGAGATGGTTATGGACCGCCGGGCGGCATGTATGGTCTATCAGGGAAAGAACTACACGCCCGGCTCTGCATTGGAATATTACGAAAAGAGCCGGGAACGGTCCATTATGCACCCGGAGATCCAACGGCAGCTCCAATTTGTACTGACGATGCTTCGGGATGAAGGGGAGGACAAAACTTTCCAATATCTGAAAGAACATGTACTGGCGGGAAAACCCTGGCCTTGGGAATAATCTGTCCGGGAATGGATATGCTATTGCTGGCGGGAAGAAAAAACTCAAAAAAATGGAAAATGGTGCTTGACATTTTTTGATTTTGGAGTATAATAAAACCCGTCCGCAAGACATAGAGGATTTGTGTAACGGTAGCACACCGGACTCTGACTCCGTTTGCGGGGGTTCGAATCCCTCATCCTCTGCCATTAAAAACCCAACCACATCCGTGGTTGGGTTTTTAATTTTGCTGATGGGAGGGATTCGAAAGGGCGGCCTCGCCGTAGGCAAGGCAAAAAGTGTCCGGTGGACACTTTTTAGCCCGTGGGAGAATCCATTGATTGCTGGACGCGCCCGGGAGGGTGTGGACAGTAATCAATTCGGGTCGTAGCAGACTACGAAAGAAAGTCCGGCCGCACTTTGATTAAATCGAATCCCTCATCCTCCGCTTGCTTTTTCAAACCATGAATGATACAATGCAGACAACGCTACGATAAGGAGAAAATGCTATGCAACAGCACCACAACGAGGAATGCCTGATCTGCAAAGAGCGGCTGATATATCTGGAAGAGGCGGAGCAGATGCGCTGCGCCATTTGCCACAAGGTAGAGCTCAGCAATTGCCGCTGCGCCAATGGCCACTATGTTTGCAGCGAATGTCATATGGCGGGTATGGACAGCATTTTTGGCGTCTGCCTGCAGGAAACCTCCTGCAATCCCATGGACATTCTGCATAAACTGATGCAGTTGCCCTTTTGCCATATGCATGGCCCGGAACATCATGTGCTGGTGGGCGCCAGCTTGCTGACGGCTTACCGTAACGCCGGCGGGAAGGTGGAACTGCACAGGGCGCTTTCCGAAATGCAGCGACGGGGCCGACAAGTGCCCGGCGGCATTTGCGGCTTGTGGGGTAGCTGCGGCGCGGCCATCAGTACGGGCATCTGCCTTTCAATTTTGACGACTTCCAGCCCGCTGTCCACACAGACCTGGGGCTGGTGCAACGAGATGACCTCACGGGTGCTGGCCCGGGAAGCAAAGATCGGCGGCCCGCGGTGCTGCAAGCGTAACAGCAGGATCGCCGTATTGGAAGCGGCGGATGTTATTAGAGAAAAGCTGGGCGTGATCCTGGAAAAGAGCGAGGATGTGGATTGCCAGTGGATTGGCCAAAACAATCAGTGCATCCTGCAGCGGTGTCCGTTTTATCGTGAGAAATAGATGGAGGAACGGATCCGCTTCGCTGCGGCGAAGCAAATCCGTCTTCCGAATGCCTAAAAAGACCAATCCTTTGGAGTGTTTTTGCGGTGGGGAGGACGGATTCGCTTTTCTGCGGAAAAGCCACGGCGGTTGCGACATGCCACCGGCATGTCGCTAAGAGCCGCCTTTCGAATCCGTTCTCCAAATACCCATACCAAACCAAAAACACCAGCCGTTAAGGCTGGTGTTTTGGTTTGGTGGGGGAGGACGGATTCGAACCATCGAAGCGTTACGCAGCAGATTTACAGTCTGTCCCCTTTGGCCACTCGGGACCTCCCCCATATTCAATTCCGTCTGATTGGAGCCGGTAGACGGACTCGAACCCCCGACCTACTGATTACAAATCAGTTGCTCTACCAACTGAGCTATACCGGCGGCTCAAACAGAACACGCTTATTATAGCGAGGTGATACCTGTTTGTCAAGTGTTATTTTCGCAAGTTTCCCTGTTTTTTATGATGGTGAAAAGAAAAATTAAAAAAAGTTAATAATGCGTTCATAAAACTATTGACAAACTGTGAATAGTAAAGGTATAATGAATACATGCCGAAGGAATACCTTCGGAAATATTAATTAGGAGGATCCCATTATGAAGAAACTCATTTCCCTGGCGATTTGCCTGGCAATGGTGCTGGCATTCTCTGCCTCCGGCTTTGCCATGTCCATTGGCGGCGGCCTGCCCACCTCTGTTGCCGAGTTTAAGACTCTGGTGGAAGCCATTGGCGAAGTCACCCTGGAAGACAAGGAAGCCATTGAGGCTGCCGAGCGCTTCTATGAAGAAGACAGCATGCTCTACAAGTACATCATGGACGGCGTGAGACAGAACGCAACGGCAGTTGCTCTGTACGAAACTCTCCTTGCTGCCCGCGCAACATATGACGCTCTGGTCGCTAACCAGGGCAGCTCCGAAGTAGCTCCCGGCGGCGACAGCAGCTCCGAAGTAGCTCCCGGCGGCGATAGCAGCTCCGAAGTAGCTCCCGGCGGCGGCAGCAGCTCCGAAGTAGCTCCCGGCGGCGACAGCTTTTCCGAAGTTGCGCCCGGTGGCGACAGCAGCTCTGAAGTAGCTCCCGGCGGCGACAGCTCTTCCGAAGTTGCGCCCGGTGGCGATGCTGAGACTCCCGATACCCCCGCTGAGCCCCAGAAGATCATGATCGACTTCTCCAAGGAACAAAATGCTACCATTACTGCTGATGACAGCACTACCACCGATGTCCCCGAGGATAAGGTGGTTTGGAAGGAAAACGGCATTACCGTTACCGTTGAGAGAATCCGTATGACCGCTTCCGGCGGCACCGTTATGGCTGCCACCCACAATGAAGACAAGTGGCCCGATCACACCCGTTTCCAAAAGAACAACCAGGTCGTGATCGAGTACCCCAACATGAAGTCCATCACCATGAACTTCCAGAAGAACACCTACACCGGTTACATGGAAAATTCCATCCTGCCTTACCCCGGCCTGACCGTTACCAAGTCCGAGGATCAGCTGTCCCTGACCGTTACCTTCTCTGAGCCCGTTGACCGCTTTGCGATCCCCGCCATGAACAACACTGCCCGGATCCTTTCTCTGGAGATCACTGAGACCTTCGCAGAAGGCGAGGAAGGCACCCCCATGCAGGCTCCCAAGACCCTGACCGTTAAGGAACTGTCCTTCACCACCGTCGGCGGCAGATGGTGCTATAACAAGGCCCTGACCACCTCCGGTGTGAATACGCTGTATGATATGGTCATTTATGACAACAAGTACGAAGGCGAACTGACCATGTTCAGCCAGGGTATTGCGCTGCGGATCAACAAGTACGGCGAGCTGGTGGCTATGTACACCGCATACAAGAGCGCCATGTATAACGCCGACGGCGAGACCGAGGCATACTACGCAAGCCCCGATAAGTATTACCATGCCGCTTTCAATGATCTGGAGGATGGCGACATCCTGGTCATCTTCTTCAACAACGGCAACTCCAACATCACCGACAACTACGACCAGGCTATGGCCAACCTGAAGGATGCCAGCTACTATGGCCAGAAGGTCACCCTGACCGGCTTTACCTTCGAGGACAGAAATGCGCCTCAGCCCGATCCCGACCAGGAAGCTGCCGACGCTGTCACCGCCCAGATCGAAGCCATCGGCGAAGTCACCAAGGACTCCCAGGCTGCCATCGAGGCTGCTCGCGCTGCTTACAACAACCTGACCGACGCCCAGAAGAAACTGGTTACCAACCTGGATAAGCTGGAAGACGCTGAAGAGGCATTGGCTGAGCTGCTGAAGCCCACCGAGCCCGAGAATCCCCCCGTCGATCCCGAGAATCCCCCCGTCGATCCCGAAGATCCTGAAGATCCCCCCGTTGGCCCCATCGACCCCACTGGCGATGCTACCTTCGTAGTCTTCGCTCTGGTGGCTCTGTCCATGACCGGCCTGGTGGTTCTGACCGCTAAGAAGAAGGAATTCTAATCTTTTCCATAATTTTGGCCGCCGGTGCAAACCGGCGGCCTTTTTTGCAGCAGACGGCGCCGAGGATGGAAACAAAACTTTTATCGAAAATTCATATTCCATTCACAAAGTTATTGACAAAGTAAGAATACATTGCTATAATACTTGTGGAAAGGACGGAGCTTCGTCTCCGGAAAATTTTTAGGAGGTTAATCTTATGAAGAAACTCATTTCTCTGGCGATCTGCCTGGCGATGGTGTTGGCATTCTCTGTTTCCGGCTTTGCCGCGGCCATAATAAAGCCCGGCGTGGTGCTCAAGGATCCCGCTGTTGTTACCGAGTTCAAGGAAATGGTTGATGCCATCGGTGAAGTCACTCTGGAAGACAAGGATGCCATCGAGGCTGCTGAGGCTTTCTATGACGAAAACAACCTGGGCAAGTATGTTATGGAGGGCATGCGTCAAAATGCTACCTGTATCGCAGCTTATGAGACCCTGACCGCTGCTCGCGAAGCTTACGACGCTCTGGTTGCTAACCAGGGCAGCTCCGAAGTAGCTCCCGGCGGCGACAGCAGCTCCGAAGTAGCTCCCGGCGGCGGCAGCAGCTCCGAAGTAGCTCCCGGCGGCGACGGCAGCTCCGAAGTAGCTCCCGGCGGCGGCAGCAGCTCCGAAGTAGCTCCCGGTGGCGACGGCAGCTCCGAAGTAGCTCCCGGTGGCGACGGCAGCTCCGAAGTAGCTCCTGGCGGCGACGGCAGCTCCGAAGTAGCTCCTGGCGGCGACTCCGGCGCTGAGACTCCCGACACTCCTGACACTCCCGTAGAGCCCGAAAAGCCCGCAAGAGACCCCAAGACCCTGACCGTTGGTGAGAGAGCCTTCACCGCTGCTGGCGACAAGTGGCTGTACAACGAGGCTGTTACCAAGACTGACGCTGCCAAGTACAGCATGATCATCTTCGATAAGGGCTTTGAAGGCACCTTCGAGACCAATGAGTACGGTGCAGCTGTTGTGCTGAACGAGTACGGCGAGCTGGTTAAGATCTATGACGGCGCCAACATCGGCTTCTGGACCGTTGAAGGCAAGGCTGCCACTACCACCATCACCAAGGCTAACTTCGCTTCCCTGGCTTTCTCCGAGCTGGAAGACGGCGAACTGCTGATCATCTTCCCCAACGACGGCGTGAATGACAAGGATTCCGCTCGTACCTTCGCTCTGGGCCTGCGCAATGCCGGCACCTCCAACCCCAGCGAGTGCGGCAAGACCTGCACCCTGACCGGCTTCACCTTCAAGACCAGACCCGTCAATCCTCCCGTTGATGATCCCATCGATCCTCCCGTTGACCCCATCGATCCCACCGGCGACAGCACCTTCGTGGTCTTCGCTCTGGTAGCTCTGTCCATGACTGGCCTGGTGGTTCTGACCTCCAAGAAGAGAGCTTTCTAATTTTGTTCCATAATTTGGCCGCCGGTGCAAACCGGCGGCCTTTTAATGGCTGCTTCAAGGAATAATTCATAAACTGTTCATAAATGTGTTGACAAACCGGGAATACAATGGTATAATTGCAAATGTAAAGACGGAGATTCGTCTCCGAAAAACACTAGGAGGAAAATATCTATGAAGAGAACCATTTGCATGATCCTTTGCGCCATTATGCTTCTGTCCCTCGCTACCGCCGCACTGGCCGGTCCTCCCCCCCAGGAGTATATGGACTACATGAGCGCTGTGAGCGCGTTGCCCCGCGTTGACAGTCTGACCGAAGCCGACCTGGCTAAGATCGAAAAGGCCGAGGCCAAGAGAGATGCCTGCATCGGTGTGATCGCCGAGTCTTTGCTGGCTCCCTACAATGAAAAGCTGGATGCTGTCCGCGCAGCATGGGACGAAAAGTTCGGCACTCCCGCCGGCGGCGACGATGCTGGTGTTGTCAATCCTCCCGCAGACGACGAGACTCCCGATACCGGCGATAGCTTCATGGTGGTTGCCGCTGTTCTGGTGCTGTCCATGACCGCTGTTGTGGCTCTGGTTTCCAAGAAGAAGGCTTTCTAAGATTTCACATTTTACAAACTGCCCGCCTAAAGCGGGCAGTTTTTTCTTGCCGGGATACCGAATTTGTGGTATACTTGTAAAAAAGGAGGGATACCCATGGATTTTATGGAAATTGCAAGAACACGCCAATCTTGCCGCAGTTACGAGCTCGGCAGGGAAGTGGAGCAGCAGAAGCTGGATGCTGTTTTGGAAGCGGTGCGGCTGGCGCCCTCTGCCTGCAACGGGCAGCCTTATCACATTACCGTGTGCCGGGGCGAAGCGGCCCGGCAGGTGGCTGCTGCCTGCATGGGTATGGGCATGAATAAATTCGCTGCCCAGGCGCCGGTGCTGATGGTGATCTCGGAAATGCCCTATGTGAAATCCGCTGCTTTGGGGGCGAAGCTGAAGGGTAACGACTATCGCTCCATCGACATTGGTATCGCCGCCGCGTATTTGACGGCGGAAGCCGCTGCCCAGGGCCTGGGGAGCTGCATTTTGGGTTGGCTGGATGATGAAAAAATCCGCAAGATCTGCGGCCTGAACCATCCGGTGCGGCTGGTGGTGACCCTGGGCTATGCTGCCGATGCGCCCCGGGCCAAGAAGCGGAAGAAACTGGCAGAATTGGTCAGCGAGGTGGAAGCATGAAACTCTGCGATCTGCACACCCATTCCGTCTTCTCCGATGGCACCTGCACCCCGGCGGAAGTGATCCGCCTGGCGAAGGCTGCCAATTTGTCGGCGGTGGCGCTGACGGACCATAATACCGTGGCCGGATTACCCCATTTCCTGACGGCAGCGGCCGACAGCGGAGTGGAAGCGGTACCCGGTGTGGAGTTTTCCACGGATTACGGCGAAAAAGAACTGCATATTCTGGCGCTGTTTGTCCGGCCGGAACATTATAGCGTCATCACAGAAGTGCTGGAGGATGCGTCCCGGCGGAAGGAGCAGAGCAATATCGACCTGGTGCAGGCGCTGAACCGGGCGGGGTATGCCCTGGATTATGCCGCCATCAAGGCGCGAACCCCCAACGGCCAGGTAAACCGGGCCCATATTGCCGCGGAACTGACCCGGTTGGGATATACGGAAGATATCCAAGCCGCGTTCAAACAGTTGCTTTCGCCCAAGCGGGGGCTGTATGTACCGCCGAAGCGGATCAGCAGCGCTGAGGCCATCCGCTTTATCAAATCCCTGGGGTGTACCGCGGTGCTGGCCCATCCGTTTTTGAATATGGACGAGCCCTTGCTGCGAGGATTCCTGCCGGAAGCGGTAGCCGCAGGCCTGGACGGCATGGAGGTGGCCTATTCCAAATATACCCCAGATACTGCGGCGCTGGCGGCGAAAATCGCGGCAGAATTTGGTTTGAAACCCAGCGGCGGCAGCGATTTTCACGGCGGGAATAAGCCGGATATTGCCATCGGAACCGGCAGGGGAGACCTGATGATACCGATGGATTGGCTGGAGGCGCTGCGTAAGGCGGAATAAAAGGAATGTTTTTTGGGTGCAGTTAGTCTGCACCCTAAATTTTTGTAAAAATTTTTTCATATAGATGTAGATTTTTGTTGAAATGTATGGTATAAGTAATAAGAAATAGTAACATACCATATTATCGGTTTTTGTGCCCTAATGGGCAAACCCGGAAAGAAAGGATCTGGTCCACATGGTTTATGATATACAAAAAGCCGGTTTTTGGAAGCGGCTGTCAGCATGGATGCTGGATGCCATTTTGCTGCTGTTTCTGGCGGTGGGTGTGTCGCTGATCCTGTCTCCCGCGCTGAAGTTTGACAGTTATTACGATACCATGGAGTCGATTTCCCAGAGATACGAGGAAGAGGCTGGTGTCAGCTTTGATGTGACCGCGGAAGAATACGCAGCCATGACCGAAGCGGAGCAGGCAGAGCTGGAAGCGGCCTATGGCAAATTTGCTGCGGATAAAGAAGCAGTCCATGCTTACAATATGCTTACCAGCCTTTCTGTGGTGATCGTGTCCATTTCCGCTTTGGTGGCCTGTCTGGTCTTGGAATTTGCGGTGCCGATGGCATTGAAAAACGGACAAACCGTAGGCAAGAAGATCTTTGGCCTGGGCGTTATGCGGGCGCATGGCGTGAAGGTGGACGGCGTGTGTATGTTTATCCGCACGGTTCTCGGTAAATACACCATTGAGATCATGGTGCCGGTCATGCTGATGACCATGGTGTTTTGGGGTATTCTGGGGATCGTAGGTCCTATCGTGGTGGTGCTGATGCTGCTGTTGCAGGTGATTCTGATGTTCGCCACCCGCACCAATTCCACCATCCATGATCTGCTGGCCCACACGGTGGCCATTGATCTGCAAAGTCAGATGATCTTCGACACGGAAGAAGATCTGATCGCCTATAAAAAGCGGATCCACGAAGATATGGTCAATCGCAGCAGTTATTAACATTGTCATACCGCACTGCAGATGTGCTGTATATAAACCGGTTAACAAAATAATTTTATATAAGAAAGGGAATTGTATGAGAGTTGTTTTGCAAAATCTGACAAAGATCTTCCCCAGCCGGAACAAGAAGTCCAATGAGGAAGTCGTTGCCGTCAACGATTTCACCTTCGAGATTCCGGATGGTAAGCTGATCGGCCTGCTGGGTCCCTCCGGCTGTGGCAAGTCTACCACCCTGTACATGATCAGTGGTCTGCAGAAGCCCACCTCCGGCCAAATCCTGTTTGGCGATGAGGATGTGACGGATCTGCCTACCGAAGCAAGAGGTATCGGCCTGGTGTTCCAGAACTACGCGCTGTACCCCCACATGACCGTGAAGCAGAATATCCTGTTCCCCCTGCAGAATCTGAAGGGTGCCGACAAGCTGAGCAAGGAAGAAATGATGGAGCGCGCCTACAATGCCGCTAAGCTGGTGCAGATCGAGGACCTGCTGGACCGCAAGCCCAGTGAGATGTCCGGCGGTCAGCAGCAGCGTGTTGCCATTGCCCGCGCCCTGGTCAAGATGCCCCGGGTCCTGCTGCTGGACGAGCCCCTTTCCAACCTGGATGCCCGTCTGCGTCTGCAGACCCGTGAAGAGATCCGCCGCATCCAGCGCGAGACCGGCATTACCACCATTTTCGTTACCCACGACCAGGAAGAGGCTATGTCCATCTCCGATATGATCGTGGTTATGAAGCTGGGCGTTGTGCAGCAGATCGGCGCGCCCCAGGATGTTTACGATGATCCCGCCAACCTGTTCGTTGCCAAGTTCCTGGGAACACCTCCCATCAACGTATTCGAAGGCACCGTCCGCGGTGAAAAGCTGTACCTGGCTGAAGATTGCGTCATGAATGTACCTGGTGTGGCTGATCAGGATGTATTCGTGGGCATCCGTCCCGAGGGCTTCGAAGTGAATCCCAACGGCGCCATGCGCTGCAGTCTGAATAATGTGGAAGTGATGGGCCGCGATGCCAGCGTGGTGTCCGAGCATCCCGCTTCTGTGAATCCCGTGGTTCGCTCCATTATCGATTCTGATATTCGTCTGGATCTGTCCAACAAGAATGTCAGCTTCTCCCTGAAGGCCCATAAGGTATTCCTGTTCAATAAGGACACGGAGGAAAGAATTCGCTTCGAGGTGAGATAATATGGTAGATAGCAAACAACAGTGGAAAGCCTGGCTGTATCTGTCACCTGCCATCGTGCTGTTGCTGATCTTTACAGTTTGGCCTATTATCAATACTGTGCGTTTGGCTTTCCTGGAAGGCTATAACGCATTGGAAGCCACTTGGGGCGCTACCTATAATGTAGGCATCGGCAACTTCATCGAGGTGCTCAACTACAAGGACTTCCTGACCTGCCTGAAGAACACGGTCCTGCTGACATTCCTGACAGTACCGTTGTCCACCTTGCTGGCGCTGCTGATCGCTGTGGCGCTGAACTCCATCAAACCCCTGCAGAAGTTCCTGCAGACCATTTTCTTCCTGCCCTATGTTACCAACTCCATCGCCATCGGCATGGTGTTTGCGGCCATGTTTAACATCATCGGCCTGCGTCCCTCCGGTGATGTGGCGGACTCTTGGGGCATTATCAACAACATCATCATGTTCTTTGGCGGTGATCCGGTCAACTGGATCAATGCCCAGTCCAGCTACGCAGCCAATATGGCGGTTATGACGGTGTACATCGTTTGGAACGCCCTGCCCTTCAAGATCCTGATCCTGCTGGGAGGTCTGCAGAGCATCAACAAACAGTATTACGATGCGGCCCGTGTGGACGGCACCCCCCGCAGAAGAGTGTTCACCCGCATTACTGTGCCGCTGCTGAGCCCCATGCTGGCTTATGTCGTGATCACCGGCTTCATTGGCGGTTTCAAAGAGTATTCCAGCATCGTCGGTATCTTCGGTGAAAAGATGGGCCCCGTAGGCGATCCCTACAGCCTGAACACCATGGTGGGCTACATTTACGAAGAACTGCCCGAGATGAACTACGGCGTGGCCAGCGCTGCCGCCTTGATCCTGTTTGTGATCATTTTGATCGTGACCATAATCAACGGCTGGGTCAGCAAGAAGCGCGTCCATTTCTAAGGAGGTTACAGCATGGCAAAGAATAAAGATATTGTAATGCAAGAGAGAAACCTCCAGACTGTTTCTGCCCAGCAGCGGATCGTCAAGATCGTTGTGAAGGCGGGCACCTATCTGTTCCTGAGCATTATGGCGCTGATCGTACTGTTCCCCTTCTACTGGATGATCATATCCTCTTTGAAGACCCTGGATGAGTACCGTCAGAACATTCCCACCTTCTGGCCCAAGATCATCGTTTGGGGCAACTACGCAGAGGCCTTCAGCCAGGCAAGCCTGGGCCGCCTGTTCTTGAATACTGCCTTTGTCGGTGTGGTATCCACCATTTTGTCCCTGGTCATCACCGTCCTCAGCGCCTTTGCCTTCGCCCGTTTGGAGTTTAAGGGCAAGGACCTGATGTTCGGCGCGCTGCTGGCTACTATGATGATCCCCGGTGAGCTGTTCACCATCACCAACTATGCCACCATCAACAATTTTGGCTGGATGAAAACCTTCTATGCGCTGATCATCCCGTTCTTGGTGAGTGTGTTCTATATCTATCTGCTGCGTCAGAACTTCCTGCAGATTCCCAACGAGCTGTACCTGGCTGCCAAGGTAGACGGCTGCGGCGATCTGAAGTATCTGTGGAAAGTTATGATCCCCCTGTCCCTGCCCACACTGATCTCCATCACTATCCTGAAGATGATGGGCGCATGGAACTCCTATGTGTGGCCCCGCCTGGTTGCCAACGATGAGGCCCACCGTCTGATCACCAACGGTCTGCGTAACGCCTTCACCGCCACCACCGGCGATGTCAACTATCCTGTGCAGATGGCCGCAGTTGCCATCGTGTCCGCTCCGCTGTTCCTGGTCTTCATTTTCCTGCGGAAGTATATTATGAAGGGCGTCAGCCGCAGCGGTATCAAGGGTTAATAGTCAAAAATTTGGCCCGGTATGTAAAAGCAGGGGCAGATGCGGCGGAGCGCTGCGTCGGATTCCCGGGTTTTACGACAAGGGTACAAATTCCTGACTGTAACATAAAGAAGAAAGAACAAAAAATGAAAGGAAGAACAAACACTATGAAGAAGATCGTAAGTGTACTGCTGCTGATCTGCATGCTGCTGGGCGTTTTCGCTCTGGCCGGCTGCCAGTCCGGTGGCGGCAACAGGGTGCTGCAGAGCAACTTCGTGATCCCCGAGGGCGGTTACGATGGCAGCGAAGTCACCATTACCTTCTACCACACCATGGGCTCCAACCTGTCCGATGTGCTGAACATCTACATCCAGGAGTTCAACGAGCTGTACCCCAACATCCACATCCAGCATGAGCAGGTTGGCGGCTACGACGATGTCCGCGACCAGATCAAGACTGAGCTGACCGTTGGCAATCAGCCCAACATCGCTTATTGCTACCCCGACCATGTGGCGCTGTATAACATCGCTAAGGCCGTTGTCACCCTGGACGATCTGATCGCCAGCGACATCGAAGTGACCCGCGCTGACGGCACCACCGAGCCTCTGGGCCTGACCGAGGCACAGATCGCCGACTTCATCGAAGGCTACTACAACGAAGGTAAGCAGTTCGGTGACGGCCTGATGTACACCCTGCCCATGAGTAAGTCCACCGAGGTTTTGTACTACAACAAGACCTTCTTCGAAGCTAACGGCCTGGAAGTGCCCAAGACCTGGGAAGAGATGGAAGCTCTGTGCGCCCGTATCCTGGAAATCGACCCCAACTGCATCCCCCTGGGCTATGACTCCGAGGCAAACTGGTTCATCACCATGACCGAGCAGTACGGCAACCCCTACACCTCTGCTTCCGGCGACCACTTCCTGTTCGACAATGCTGCCAATAAGCAGTTTGTCAAGATGTTCCGTGAGTGGTACCAGAAGGGCTATGTCACCACGCAGGAAATCTACGGCGCCTACACCTCCGGCCTGTTCGTTGCCACCACCGGCACCAACAGCTATATGTCCATCGGCTCCTCCGCCGGTGCTACCCACCAGAGACCTGCCAAGGGCGCTGACGGCTATCCTTTCGAAGTGGGCATTGCCACCATCCCCCAGGTCAACGCTGAGAACCCCAAGGTTATCTCCCAGGGTCCCAGCCTGTGCATCTTCAAGGATGCCAACCCCCAGGAAGTGATTGCCTCCTGGCTGTTTGTCAAGTTCCTGACCACCAATGTCAATTTCCAGGCTGAGTTCTCCATGGCTTCCGGCTACGTTCCCGTGCTGAAGTCCGTTGCGGATAACGAAGTTTATGCTGCATTCCTGGCAAATGCTGACGGCGGCGACTACATCTCCGCTCTGTCCGCTAAGATCTGCCTGCAGCAGGAAAAGGCTTACTACACCTCTCCCGCCTTCAACGGTTCTTCCGCAGCCCGTGACCAGGTTGGTCTGCTGATGCAGTCCGCCTTCACCAAGGCCGATGGCGGCAATGTGGACGCTTTGATGGATGAGCTGTTTGCAGAAGCCATCCGTCAGTGTAAGAGATAATGGGTGCGGCACGGAAAGCACTTGCCGTAACACTGACGCTTTGCGTATTACTGTGTGCCCTGGCCGGCTGTCATCCTACGCAGCCGACCACCGGCACCGCGGCCCCTGGCCTGGAAGTGGTGGATTATGCCGCGCAGCTGAAGCTGAACATGAGCACCTCCACTTTGAAGCAGGAAGCCACCGTCAAGACCTATGTTGACGGCGATACCGTTCATTTCAACGTTCCTGCCAGCGTGATGGATGGAGGTGTGCTGAAGGCCCGTTTCCTGGCCATCAACACCCCCGAATCCACGGGTAAGATCGAAGAATACGGCAAGGCAGCATCGAATTTTACCAAGGAGACCTTGAAAAAGGCAACTTCCATTATCCTGGAGTCCGACACCGATACCTGGAATGCAGACTCCACCGGTGGCCGTTATCTGGTTTGGGTTTGGTACAAGACCGCCGAGATGACGGACTACCGCAATCTGAATATTGAGATCCTGCAAAACGGCCTGGCAATTGCCTCCAATTCCGGCGGCAACAGCTATGGCGATGTGGCGCTGGCGGCCATTGCCCAGGCAAAGGCCCAGAAGCTGAATGTGCACTCCGGTCAGAAAGACCCCGACTTCTACTACGGTGAAGCCGTGGAGCTGGACCTGAAGGAGCTGCGCAGCAATGTGGAAAAGTACAACGGCCTGAAGGTGGCCTTCAACGGCATTGTTACCATGAATGCCAATGAGACTGCTTATGTGGAAGTATATGACTCCGAGACCGATATGTACTACGGCATGACCGTCTACTATGGCTATGGCCTGAACGGTGACGGCGTGCAGATCCTGAACGTTGGCAACGAGGTTCGCATCGTTGGCACCGTGCAGTATTACGAAACCGGCGGCACCTGGCAGGTCTCCGGCCTGACCTACCGCTCCATGAAGCCCAAGGATCCCAATAACATCCAAAAGCTCAGCGATGGCCATCAGCCTGCTTATGTGCTGACGGATCCTGTACGCTTTGCTACCGGTACCGTGGATGTGGTGGTGGATGAAACCGTTACCACGCTGCCTTACGCCAAGTTGGCGCTGAGCACTACGGTCAGCATGCAAAACCTCTATGTCAAGGATGTCTATACCACCACCAACGAAGAAAGCTCTTCCAATGGTGCGATGACCCTGACTTGCGAGGTGGATGGCGTGACTATCTCCATCCGTACCGTCGTGCTGCTGGATGCGCAGGGCAATCTGGTCACCGCGGATGCCTTCCTGGGCAAGACCATCGACATCAGAGGTTTGGTAGACTATTTTGACGGCACCTATCAAATCAAAGTGTTCACCATGAATGATATCACCATTCACTAAAATAAAAACAAGGAGTTCATTATGAAGAAGATTCTTTCTCTTGTTTTGGCTCTGGCTATGTGCCTGTGCCTGTTTGCGGGCTGTACCGGCGGCGACAATACCACCGCTCCCAGCGCCGCTGCTCCCACCGTGGAGGAGGCCGCTGAGTATCTGTACGCTATGTACAAGGATGACAACGGCTCCGTTGTTCGCAGAGATTTCAAGCGTGTTGCGGTTGTTATGATCGACAGCGTCCGTTTCGATGTTACTTGGGCGGTTGATTCTGCTGATGTTACCATCGGCGCTGTGGAAAACAGCCAGGTCACCATCGACATCAACGAAGAGCCCGCCGCTGACGTTACCTTCACCCTGACTGCCACCGTGAAGGACGCCGCTGGCAACTCCAAGACCGTGACCTTCACCCACAGCATCGAGGCTCCCAAGGCTTCCGGCACCCAGTTTGTGGATGTTCCCGCTGTGGACACCGCTTACAAGTTCGCATTGGTGCAGAATAACCTGGGCAAGACCCTGTACTTCACCGGCGAGATGTCCGGCTACTACCTGGCTATGTCCGAGAGCCCCTTCGACGCTGTTGATGTGTTCGTTGAGGATGTAGACGGCGGCCAGCGCATCTACTTCATGAAGGGCGAAGTCAAGACCTATATCGACATCGTGCCCCGTGGCGCTGATCAGCCCGGCAAGGTCAACGTGGTCCTGACCGAGACTCCCACCGCTGTCTTCACTTGGGATGCCGAGCGCAAGACCTATACCGCTACCGTGGAAGAGAACACCTGGTACCTGGGCACCTACAACACCTACAACACCATCTCCGCTTCCAATGTTTCCTACATTGAGAATGTGGAAGTTATTGGCGACAGCCAGTTCCCCGCAGGCTTCTGCACCGTGAACATCACCGCTACTCAGGTCAAGGCTCCTGCCACCGGCACTGCTTACAAGTTCGCCCTGGTGCAGAATAACCTGGGTCAGACCCTGTACTTCACCGGCGAGATGTCCGGCTACTACCTGGCCATGTCCCAGAACCCCGCTGAGGGCGTCAACATCTTCGTTGAGGACGTGGACGGCGGCCAGCGCATCTACTTCATGAAGGGCGAAGTCAAGACCTATATCGACATCGTGCCCCGTGGCGCTGATCAGCCCGGTAAGGTCAACGTTGTCCTGACCGAGACCCCCACCGCTGTTTACACCTGGGATGCCGAGCGCTGCACCTACACCGCTACCGTGGAAGAGAACACCTGGTACCTGGGCACCTACAACACCTACAACACCATCTCCGCTTCCAATGTTTCCTACATTGAGAATGTGGAAGTTATCGGCGACAGCCAGTTCCCCGCCGGCCCCTACACCGTTGACGGCTTCATGGATATGCAGCCCGAGTTCGGCGGTAACGAGGAGCCTGAGCAGCCCGACACTCCCAGCACTGATATCGTGATTGCCAATGGTTCCTACCTGCTGGTAGTTGACGGCAAGGCAATGTCCTCTCTGGCTGCTGATAAGGGTTATGGCTACCTGCCCACCGTGGATGTCACTGTGGCTGATGGCACTGCTACCGGCTACACCGCCAACGAGATCATCGTGATCACCAATGTTGCCGGCGGCTTCACCATGCAGGATGCACACGGCCGCTACATCTACATGAGCGGCACCTACAACAACTTCAATGTGTCCGACACTATGCCCACCGAGGGCCACATTTGGACTGCCACCGCTACTGAGGGCGGCTACATCATCAAGAATGTTGCCAAGGGCAAGAGCCTGGTTTACGGAGATGGCGGCTACACTACCTTCGGCGCTTATGAAGATAAGAGCAGTGTTGTTGCTGTGATCGCTGTAGCGGCTGCTGAGACTCCCGACGAGCCCGAGAAGCCCGAGGATCCCGAGACCCCTGCCACCGATGCTGATGCAATCATCACCTTTGACAGCGCGGACAACCGTACTGTGATGACCGCTACCCAGCAGGTTTGGGTTGCCAACGGCATTACCGTCACCAATGACCAGGCAAACTCCACCTCTGAGCTGAAGGACTATGTGAACCCTGTTCGCTTCTATGCGCACACCAGCCTGACCATTGCTTACACCGGCATGAAGACCATCAAGATCACCTGCAACAGCGAAAGCTATGCAAATTCTCTGAAGGACTCCATCTCCGGCGAGGGCGTAACCGTTACCGTTGAGGGCGCTGTGGTCACCATCACCTTTGCTGCCGCACAGGATAGCTTCGTGATCGCTGATCTGGTCAAGCAGGTTCGCGTTGACAAGATCGAGATCTACAAGTAAGCGCATTCCTACATAGCACAAAAGAGCCGCGGCATTTGCCGCGGCTCTCTTTTTGTAAATAGATGCCCGCCGGGGATATCCCGGCGGGCGTAATGCTATGCAATTATTTGCCGCAGAAGTCTTTGGCGACAGCGACGATGTTCTCGGCGCTGAGGCCGTACTTCTTCAGCAGAGCGGCGGCGGGGCCGCTTTCGCCGAATACATCGTTGACACCGATGCGGCGGACGGGGGTGGGCAGCTTCTCGCTGAGCACACCGCAGACGGCTTCGCCCAAGCCACCGATGATGGAGTGCTCTTCGCAGGTGATGATCTTGCCACACTTCTTGGCGGCGGAGATGACCAGCTCCTCATCCAGGGGCTTAATGGTGGCCATGTTGATGACCATGGCGTCGATGCCGGCGTCCGCCAGTTCCTGGGCGGCGACCAGAGCCTCGTAGACCATCAAACCGTTGGCAATGATGGCCACATCCTTGCCGTCGCGCAGGACTTCGCCCTTGCCGATTTCAAAATGCATGCCCTCCTCGTGGACCACCGGCACAGCGGCCCGGCCAAAACGCATGTACACGGGACCTACATGGTGGTAAGCAGCCTTGACCATGGCCCGCGCTTCTACATCATCAGCCGGACTCATAACTACCATACCGGGAATGGTGCGCATCACCGCGAAATCCTCGCAGCACTGGTGAGATGCGCCGTCTTCGCCTACGGAAATACCGCCGTGGGTGGCGCCGATCTTCACATTCAGGTGGGGATAGCCCACGGAGTTGCGGATCTGTTCAAAAGCGCGGCCTGCTGCGAACATGGCGAAGGAGGAGGCGAAGGGCACAAGGCCGGTGGTGGCCAAACCGGCGGCCATGCACACCATGTTGGCTTCGGCAATGCCGCAATCAAAGAAGCGGTGGGGGAAGGCTTTTTGGAATACGGCGGTCTTGGTGGCGCCGGCCAAATCGGCATCCAGAACTACCAGATTTTCATATTCAGCGCCCAATTCGGCCAGGGCCTTGCCGTAGCTGTCGCGGGTCGCGATCTTCTTTACATCTGCCATATTACTTGCCCTCCAGTTCTGCCAGTGCGGCATTCAGTTCGGCCATAGCCTGCTCATATTCGGCGTCGTTGGGCGCCTTGCCATGCCAACCGGCGTTGTTCTCCATATAGGAAACGCCCTTGCCCTTGACGGATTTCATAACGATGGCGCTGGGCTTGCCCTTGACGGTGCGGGCCTCAGCAAAGGCGGCCTCGATCTGATCAAAATCATGGGCGTCGATGGTCATCACATGGAAGCCGAAGGCTGCCAGCTTATCTACGATGGGGTAGGGACTCATTACGTCGGCCACATTGCCGTCGATCTGCAGGCCGTTGTTGTCCACGATGGCTACCAGATTGTCCAGCTTATAATGGGCAGCGGCCATGCAGGCTTCCCAAATCTGGCCTTCCTGGATCTCACCGTCGCCCATCAAGGCGTATACCCGGAAATCCTTCTGCTGATACTTGGCGCCCAAAGCCATGCCCACAGCGGCAGACAGACCCTGGCCCAGGCTGCCGGTGGACATATCCACGCCGGGCACATAATTCATATTGGGGTGACCCTGCAGGTAACTGCCGATGTGGCGCAGGGTGGGCATATCGGAAACGGGGAAGTAGCCACGGTGTGCCAAAGCGGCGTACAGACCCGGGGCGGTGTGGCCTTTGGACAGAACAAAACGATCCCGATTTTCCATGCGGGGATTGGCCGGATCGATGTTCATTTCCTTGAAATACAGATAAGTAAACATTTCTGCGGCCGACAGGCTGCCGCCGGGATGGCCTGCCTTTGCGCTATGAACACCGGTGATGGCATCCATACGGACCTTGCAGGCGGTGATTTGGAGCTGCTTTTTTTCTGCCTGATTCATGTGACTGAATTCCTCCTATTTTATAATGGGCAATACCGTGGTAATGGCGCTAAAAACGGGGAAGGCGGGGCGTTGGAACTACCCCGTACCGCTATAGTATAACAAATTTCGAGAGATTTGTCTATAGAAAAGGGGAAAATAGCCAAAAGAAATGGTGGGCAGCCTATCACTGCCCACCGATCGGCTTACTGCATGTTCTGCTCGTAGGACTCGATCATCTTCTTGACCATCTGGCCGCCGACGCTGCCGGCTTCCCGGGAAGTCAGGTGGCCATTGTAGCCGTTGGTCAGGTTCACGCCCACTTCCTGGGCTGCCTGCATCTTGAAACGGTCCATAGCTTCACGGGCCTGGGGAATGTTGATCTGGTTGTTGTTCTTCATACCTTTTTCTCTCCTTTTGTGGTTCTTCGGAAGAAGATCCGTTCCAAAGAACGCATTTTCTTTCCGCAAGCATAGTTTGACCCGCCGCCGGAATTTCATGTGTGGAGCATTGCGGCAGAAAAGGGAAGAAAAACCATCCCAACTGTTCACAAAGAATGGCTTGTTTTTTAAATAAAACTTTGTTATACTGAGGAAAAATATCCCGTTAGGAGACCGATTATGAAAAAACTTGCAATCATGCTGGCTTTTTTGCTGCTGTTGACCGGATGCAGCAAAGAAGGGCCGGAGAACCGCACTTTGTTTGCCATGGATACCGTGATGGATATCTCCGTGTCCGGGCAGGACCAGGTGCAGGCTGCGGATGCATTGGAGGAATTGCTGCGGCAGTTGGACCAGCGGTGGTCCGCTACCGATGTCAATTCCTTGCCCTCCAGGCTGAATGATGAAGGCGGCGTGCTGTACATGGAGGATATCCGTTTTTTGGACCAGGTGGAGGCGCTGTCTAAACGCACCAACGGCGCTTTTGATCCTATGCTGCATAGCGTGATAAGCTTGTGGGGTTTTTTGGATAAGAATTATCAGGTGCCCTCTGCTGAGGATTTGGCGGCGGCGCTGGCCGAAGAAAAATGGAATTTGGGCGGTGTGGTCAAAGGCTATGCCGGCCGCCGGGCGGTGGAACTGCTGCAGACCATGGATGTGGATCGGGCGCTGCTGAATTTGGGCGGTAATGTGCAGACCTACGGAGAAAAAGAAGATGGCAGCCCCTGGATCATTGGTATCCAGAATCCGAAGGGCGGCGATCCGGTAGGTACCGTGGCGGTGCATGGTACCTGGGCGGTGGTGACATCCGGCGATTACCAGCGGTATTTTGAAAAGGATGGGGTGCGATATCACCATATTCTGAATCCGGAAACCGGTATGCCTGCCGAAAGCGGCCTGGCGTCCGTGACGGTGATCTGCCAGGATGGCGTGGTGGCGGATGCGTTATCTACAGCGCTGTATGTTATGGGCCTGGAGGATGCTGTGGCGCTGTGGCAGGCCAGTTCGGACTTTGAAATGGTGCTGATCGACCGGGATGGAAAGGTCTACGCCACCGAAGGGGCGGCACTCAGCGGTTGTGAATTTGAGGAGATCTGCCGTGAAAACTAAGTATTGGGTTTTGACGCTGGCGCTGCTGCTGGCATTGTGTCTGACCCTGAGTATTTGGCTGCTGCAGCCCCGGTCGGGCCGTTATGCCCAGGTGTGGAGCGAGGGAAAACTGATTCACACCCTGGACATGGAGGTGGACCGGGTGGTGGAGATTCGCACGGAAAACGGCTATAACCGTATCGAGATCAAAAACGGCAGGATCGCTGTTACCGAAGCCGATTGCCCGGATCATTACTGTGTGGATCGAGGCTTTTGCAGCGGCGGCGTGCAGATCGTATGTCTGCCGAACCGGCTGGTGATCCGCTTTGTTGGAGAAGGGAATTTAGACGGCGTAGCGGGCTAAAAAATTTTTTGAAAAAAGTCAAAAAAACTATTGACAAATCCGTGTCTCCGCGCTATAATACTCAAGCGCTTGGACGATTAGCTCAGCTGGCTAGAGCATCCGCTTGACGTGCGGAAGGTCATAGGTTCGAGTCCTATATCGTCCACCATACATGAAAAATCCGAACTACTTCA
>SVLC01000039.1 GCA_015068155.1 Oscillospiraceae bacterium
CGGCTTCTTACCGCAGTCTTTTGGAGGCTGCCTAAAAGAAAACCAGGACCCCATTTCTGAGATCCTGGAGAAAACTATTTTTTGTTTTTTCATCTGTCTACTTGACAGGGAGCGGTTCATTTTGCTCCGGGGATGTTGCTATGATGCTTTTAATACTGGGTAGGCTCAATGTGCCAGATATCCTGGGCGTACTGCCGAATGGTACGGTCGGAGGAGAACTTGGCGGCGCTGGCAATGTTCATCAGGCACTTTCTGCCGAAGGCCAGACGATCGGAATAGTCCCGGTTGGCCTGCAGCTTCTTTTCCATATAGGAAGCATAGTCCAGCAAGGTGAAATAATGGTCCGCCTTATGCCAGGAAGCGCCATCCAGCAGCGCGTGGAACAGATCCTTCTGGGCATCGTCGGTGGGTACGGTGCCGTCCACCAGAGTGTTGATGGCCTTGCGCAGCCGGTCGTTGATATCATAGACATCCCGGGCGCGGTAGGTCTGCTTCATGGCGTTGAGCTGCTCCACGGTATGGCCGAAGATATACTCATTGTCCATACCGGCCTCCTGTGCGATCTCCACATTGGCGCCGTCCAGGGTGCCCAGGGTCACGGCGCCGTTGAGCATCAGCTTCATGTTGCCGGTGCCGGAGGCTTCGGTGCCCGCAGGAGAGATCTGCTCAGAAATATCGGCTGCAGGAATGATATGCTCAGCATAGGAGCAGTTATAATTCTGAACGAAGACCACCTTCAGCTTATCGGAAACGGCGGGATCGTTGTTGATCATCCGGGCGATCCGGTTGATATACCGGATAACCGCCTTTGCCCGGGCATAGCCAGGCGCGGATTTGGCGCCAAAGATAAACACGGTGGGATAGAAGTCCCGCAGGCTGCCGTCCTTCAGCCGGAAGTAGATATCCACGATGGACAGGGCATTCATCAGCTGGCGCTTATATTCGTGGGCCCGCTTGACCTGCACATCAAAGATGAAGTCGGGATTCAGCTTGATATCCTCACGCTGGTGGATGATCTCACACAGCTGCTCTTTCTTGATGCGCTTGACCTTGTTGAACTGCAGCACCATATCGTCATCGATCATGGGCTTGAGTTTATTCAGCCGGTCCAGATCCTTCAGGAAATCGCCGCCGATACGGTACTTGATCAGTTGGGTCAGTTCCGGATTGCACAAGCCCAGCCAGCGGCGGGGGGTCACACCGTTGGTCTTATTCTGGAAGCGCTCCGGGAAAGCTGCATACCACTCCTTGAAGCAATCCTCCCGCAGGATGCGGCTGTGGATCTCGGCCACGCCGTTGACATAGCTGCCCACATATACGCTGAGGTTAGCCATGTGGGCGGCGTTATCCTTGACGATGAACAGGCCGGGATGCTCCCGCTTCAGCTTTTCGTCGATCCGCAGAATAATATCCACGATCTCCGGCACCACGCTGCGCAGCAGATCCAGATTCCACTTTTCCAGCGCCTCGCTCATAACGGTGTGATTGGTGTAGGAGAAGGTCTTGCGGGCGATCTCGAAGGCCTGTTCAAAATCCATACCTTCCACCATCAGCAGGCGGATCAGCTCCGGAATAGACATAGCCGGGTGGGTGTCATTCAGCTGCACGGCAAAGAAGTCGGCGAACTGGCTCAGATCGTTGCCGTGGATGCTCTTGTAGAACCGCAGGATATCCTGCAAAGAAGCAGAGGACAGCACATACTGCTGCTTGATGCGCAGACGCTTACCTTCCCAAGTGGAATCGTTGGGATACAGAACGCGGGTAATATCCTCCGCCTTGTTCTTCTGCGCCAGGGCGCGCAGGTAATCCTGATCGTTGAAGGCGTTGAAGTCCAGTTCTTCCTCGGCCTCGCACTGCCACAGACGCAGGGTGCCAATGTTTTCCGTGCCGTAGCCGATGATAGGCACATCATAGGGCACAGCCAGCACGGTATGGTCAGGGAACTTCACCTTAACGGTGTGCTTAAAACGGCGGTATGCCCAAGGATCGCCAAATTTGGACCAATCGTCCGCATTTTCCTTCTGGCTGCCATAGTCATCAAAGCTCTGCTTGAACAAGCCGAACTTATATCTTAGACCGTAGCCGGACAGCGGGATATCGCAGCTGGCGGCGCTATCCAGGAAACAGGCTGCCAAACGGCCCAGACCACCATTACCCAAAGCGGCGTCTTCGATCTCCTCCAGACAGGCCAGGTCCACGCCACGTTCAGCAAACAGCTTCTTCATCTGCTCCAGAATGCCCAGGTTATAGAGGTTGGAATAGACCAACCGGCCGATCAGGTATTCCGCAGAAATATAATAAGCCTTTCTTTCGTGGCGGCGCAGACGCTTGGACTCATTCCAATTGTCGGAAATTGCCATCATCACCGCCTGGCCCAGCGCCTGATGCAGTTCCTGGGGGGTGGCATCCTTCATGGCCACATCGTGGGTATACTTCAGCTGTGCTTCGGTATATTGCAGAATGTTCAAACAATTCAGTTTCATGTTTTCTCTCCTTATTTGCTCACACGTCCGTACAAACGGGTCATGCGATGGATCTTAGTTGCCAATGCATCGGTGATCATGCCCGGGGTTGCCCGCCAGGTCCAGTTATCACCGGATTGGGTGCCTGGGAAATTCATTCGGGCTTCGCCGCCCAGGTCCAGGTAGTCCTGTATCTGCACCACACACAGATCGGATACCGAACCCATGGCAGTGCGGATCACGCCCCACACATAGCCCTCCCGTTCTGTCAGGCACATATATTCCGCCGCGTATTCCACGGCATCCGCCGCAGCGGTATTAAACCACTGCCGCATAGTCATGTTGTCGTGGGTGCCCACATAGCACACAGAATTTGCCGGATAATTATGCGGCAGATAGTCCGACGGCTCCCGGGAATCAAAGGCAAATTCCAACACCTTCATACCGGGCAGACCAGCCTCGTCCCGCATATCCAGCACTTCCCGGGTCAGAAAGCCCAGATCCTCGGCAATCAGCCGCAGTTGGGGCAGATGCGTCTGCAGCGCGGTGATAAAATCCAGGCCGGGGCCCTTCACCCAGTGGCCGTTTTTCGCGGTGGCATCGCCGAAAGGCACCGCCCAATAGGCCTCAAAGCCACGGAAATGGTCCAGCCGCACCATGTCGTACAGCTTGCCGGCAGCCGCCATGCGGTTTATCCACCAGATATAGTCTCGCTCCGCCATCACATCCCAGCGGTACAGCGGATTTCCCCACAGCTGGCCATCCTCAGTAAAGGCATCCGGGGGAACGCCGGCCACATCGGTGGGATTCAGCTCTGCATCCAACTGGAACAGTTCCGGATTGGTCCACACATCCACCGAATCATAAGGCACATAGATCGGCACATCGCCGATGATCTGTACGCCTGCCTTCGCTGCATAATCCCGCAAGGCATCCCACTGCCGGTAGAACAGATACTGCACGAAGCTGTAAAACCGCAGCTCCTCTCTTAACTCCCGGCGAACCCGCCACAGCGCGTCGGGATCCCGGAATTTCAGCGGCTCTTCCCAACGATACCAGGGCTGGCCGTTAAATTTCTGCTTCAGCGCCATATACAGCGCAAAGTCCGATAGCCAATGGCTGTTTTCATGGCAGAAAACTTCCAGTTTATCATGATCATGGAAGCGGTCGTAGGCTTTGCGCAGCACCGTCAGCCGATGCTGATACTGGGCGCCGAAATCTACCCGATCTTCCCGGCTGCACCAGGGGATCTGCGCCAGCTCCGCTTCCTGCAGCAGGCCTTGCTCCACCAGTTGCTGCAGGTCGATCAGATAGGGGTTGCCGGCATAGGCGGAATTGGATTGATAGGGCGAATCGCCGTAGCCGGTGGGGGTAAGGGGCAGTACCTGCCAGTAACGCTGACCGGCAGCCTGCAGGAAATCAACAAAACGGAACGCCTCTTTACCCATGGCGCCTACGCCGTAGGGACCGGGCAGGGAGGTAATATGCATCAGAATTCCGCTTTCACGCATACTGTTTTACTCCTTTGGGGTGTAGGCTTTTTCAAGGTTGCCAGCGCGGTAGGCTGCCAAAAGAAACACCCGTACATTGTAAAGGATATTATGAATTTAGGTTTTTGTCAAGCAAAACCGAGGGCAACGGAAATTTTTGTTTCATCCTGCAAAATCTGTTTCTCTCAGCCATCGATTTTGGGCAGTTCGTTAACATTTAAGGAAGACTATAACACCGGTAACGCCTTCCCCGGCGCTATCAGGCCATCAGCCGATTATCCTCCGGCCGCGGAATGACCGGGAAAGCCGGGCATTCCGCTTCGATAAATTCCTTCTATATTACTCATTGACTTTTTCCCGGAATTGTGCGAAAATATAACACATAATTCTAAAACAAAGAGGATGTATACTATGTTCCAATCTAGAACTCATAACTGCGGCCAGCTGCGGCTTGCCGATGCCGGCCAAACCGTTACCATCGTCGGCTGGCTGGAAAATGTCCGGGAAGTCGGCGCCAACTTTGCTTTCTGCGTACTGCGGGATTACTACGGCACCACCCAGGTGGTCATCGAGAACGAAGAAATGATGAAGGCCATCAAGCCTATCAACAAGGAATCCACCATTTCCGTCACCGGCGTTGTCCGGGAGCGCGAAAGCAAGAATACCAAGATCCCCACAGGTGAGATCGAAGTGGTTCCCTCCGAGATCAAGGTGCTGGGCAAGTGCGTCCACAATCAGCTGCCCTTCGAGATCAATAAGTCCCGGGACGCCGATGAGAACGTGCGCCTGAAGTACCGCTACCTGGACCTGCGGAACCCCGCCGTCAAGAAGAACATCATCCTGCGCTGCCAGGTGGTTGCCGCCATCCGCGCCGCCATGACCGAGAAGGGTTTCCTGGAGATCACCACCCCCATCCTCACCGCCTCCTCCCCCGAGGGTGCCCGTGACTACCTGGTTCCCGCCCGTAACCACCCCGGCAAGTTCTACGCCCTGCCCCAGGCTCCCCAGCAGTTCAAGCAGCTGCTGATGACCTCCGGCTTCGATAAGTACTTCCAGATCGCCCCTTGCTTCCGTGACGAGGACGCCCGTGCCGACCGCACCCCCGGCGAGTTCTACCAGCTGGATATGGAGATGGCCTTCGCTTCCCAGGACGATGTGCTGTCCACTTTGGAAGAAGTTCTGCAGCCCATCTATGTAAAGTATGGCCGGTATGACCGGGTATCTTCCTACCCCTTCCGCCGCATCGGCTTCAACGAGGCCATGGAGCGTTACGGCTCCGACAAGCCCGACCTGCGTATCGACCTGGAAGTCCAGGACATCACCGCTGAGGTCGCCGGCTGTGAATTTGGCCCCTTCCAGAACGCCACCGTCAAGGCCGTCGCCGTGGATAACTTCTCTGAGGGCCGTAAGTGGATCGACAAGCTGCTGGCCGATGTGGAAGTGCAGACCGGCAACAAGGTCTGCTGGTTCAAGGTGGACGAGAACGGCGCTCTCACCGGCGGCGTTTCCAAGTTCCTGACCGACTACACCGAAGCTTTGACCGCCAAGCTGAACCTGAAGCCCGGTTCCTTCGTGTGCATGGCCGCTTCTTCCAAGAAGGTTGCCGCCCAGAAGACCGCCGGCGTTGTCCGCACCCTGCTGGGCAAGCGGATCCCCGGTCATTTCGACGAGCAGCAGTACGCATTCTGCTGGATCGTGGACTTCCCCATGTACGAAATGGGCGAGGAGTCCGGCCAGCTGGAATTCTGCCACAATCCCTTCTCCATGCCCAAGGGCGGCATGCAGGCCCTGCTGGATGCCGAGGGTGATGTGGATAAGCTGCTGGCCATCAACGCCAGCCAGTATGACCTGGTGATCAACGGCTACGAGTGCGCTTCCGGCGCTGTCCGTAACCACGATCCCGAGATCATGATCAAGGCATTCCAGATGGTGGGCCTTGGCGAAGAAAATGTAAAAGCCAAGTTCCCCGCTATGTACAACGCCTTTACCTACGGCGCGCCTCCCCACGCCGGCGCAGCCCCCGGCATCGACCGCATGGTGATGCTGCTGTGCGGCGAGGAAAGCATCCGTGAGGTCATCACCTTCCCCATGAACAAGAACGCTCAGGACCTGATGATGGACGCGCCCACCACCGTGGACCAGATCCAACTGGACACCGTGCACATCGCCATTTCCGACAAGTAAAACCGTACCGGGACTGTCAAACACAGTCCCGGTATTTTTATGGGCTTTACACAGATAAATGGTTGTTTGCGCGACTACAGAAATTCCACACTGTAGGGTGAGGTTATGACCTCACCGTTACCCTTACGGTTTCGGAGCGGCCCGTTATTGCGGATGGTTCCAATAAGCAACAGAGCCGCGCAAAAAAAGGATGGCCCGAAGGCCATCCTTTTCTCTCTATGTAATTTAGGCTTCCAGATTGATGCCGGTCTCTGCACCAAAGACATGGCACACATGGCCGGGGAAGTTGAAGCTGACGCTGGAACCGTTGGACAGAGCTGCCACCTCGGCACCGGTCATATTCATGGTGGAAACAACCATAACCACATCGCGATCCAGAGCATTGACATGCAGGTGGACGGAGGAACCCATCATTTCGGACACATCCACGCGGCCTTCGATGCCGGCGCCCAGCGTAATGTGCTCGGGACGGACGCCCAGCTTAACAGCCTGAGGTGCCACATTGTTGGCAGCCAGGTTGGCCTGCTTCTCCTCGGACAGAACGATGGTCTGACCGCCGATGGCAACGGCGTACTTGCCATTTTCCTTAACCAGCTGTGCGTCGAAAATGTTCATCTTGGGAGAGCCGATGAACTCAGCAACGAACAGGTTGTAGGGATGATGGAAAACCTCCTGAGGAGTGCCGATCTGCTGGATGAAGCCGTCCTTCATGATGACGATACGGTCGCCCAGAGTCATAGCCTCAGTCTGGTCGTGGGTAACATAAATGAAGGTGGTATTGATGCGCTCGCGCAGCTTGATGATCTCAGCACGCATCTGGTTACGGAGCTTGGCGTCCAGGTTGGACAGAGGCTCGTCCATCAGCATGACGGAGGGATCACGGACGATTGCGCGGCCGATGGCAACACGCTGACGCTGACCACCGGACAGAGCCTTGGGCTTACGGCCCAGGTACTGGGTGATGTCCAGGATCTCAGCGGCGCGCTTGACCTTCTCATCAATGACTTCCTTCTTCTCATGGCGCAGTTTCAGAGCGAAGGCCATGTTATCGTAAACAGTCATGTGGGGGTACAGAGCGTAGTTCTGGAAGACCATGGCGATGTCGCGGTCCTTGGGGGCCACGTCATTGACCAGCTTGTCACCGATCCACAGTTCGCCGCCTGAAATCTCTTCCAGGCCTGCGATCATACGCAGAGTAGTGGACTTACCGCAGCCGGAAGGACCGACCAGAACGATGAATTCCTTATCCGCGATCTCCAGGTTGAATTCCTGAACGGCAACAACGCCTTCTTCTGTGATCTGCAGATTGATCTTTTCCTTTTCGGGCTGATCTTCGGTCTTCTTCTTTTTCTTGGCCTTCTTGGCATCGTCGCCGTTGTGGGGGTAGATCTTCTTGATGTTCTTCAGGGTCATCTGTGCCATAGATTTACGACGCTAAGCGCACCTAACTTTCGCATGCGCTCTCACTTTCCGCCGGGTAAAACAGCGGAAGCATTGCGACAGGTCTCCACACTGCCGCACCGTGCGTCTGACGGTGGTTAATTATCCTCCTTTTTGTATCGAAATATACCTATTTTTGTGGAGTAGGCATACTCCGACCGGATACGTGTATTGTACCATATTGCAACCTCATTCGCAATTGGCACATTATCCAACTTCCAACTCCGTTTTTTGGTGAAATTGTTGGATAAATTGCAGAGCACCTCTAAAAACTAATTTTTGATCGGATGCCCAGAGATTTTGGCACAAATTGAAGTTTGGAAAGCCCAGGAATACTGGATGTATTTCAAGTTTTTCAAACGGAATCGTTGGGGCAAAAGATTGGGCGCTCCGGCAAAAAGGAGTTTTTAGAGGTGCCCTGCAGTTAAATTCATTCGTCTGCGCCGGGGGCGCTTTTTTTTAAAAAGACAGAATAACCCTTTCCGTATTGAACGCAACGGGAGACCCGACTTAAGGTGGCAGAGGAAATATCCGATTGGGCGATGACCTGGTTGTAGGTATTACCCTCCATCAGCAATCTGGCGGCGAAGCATCGCTCAGCCATGTTCTCAATCTCCTTTATGGTGCACAGATCGTCAAACAGTGCCCGGCAGTCTTCTGGTTTGTCAAGTGAGGCGATCAGTTGATAAAGCTCTTCGATCTTCTTCTGTTTTGCGGTCTGTTCCATATATATGTCCTCCTAAAATTGCTCCTGAGCACCTTGCAGAAATGCCAGGGTCTTTTCGCTCCGGGGGGCGTTAAACACCTGCTCCGGGGTGCCGATCTCTTCGATGACACCATCTGACATATATATTACCACATCTGCTACCGATTTTGCAAACCCCATTTCATGGGTTACGACAATCATTGTGTTGCCGCTGTCCTTTAATCTGCGAATGACCCGCAGCACCTCCCCTGTCAGTTCCGGGTCCAATGCGGAGGTGGGCTCATCAAAACACAAAATCTCCGGATCCAGCGCCAACGCCCGGGCAATGGCCACCCGTTGCTGCTGACCGCCGGAAAGCTGGTAGGGATAGGTCTCTGCCTTGTGAACAAGGCCAACCCGTTGCAGCAGTAGTTGGGCATGGCTGCGTATCTCATTGGCAGATCCCGTTTTCAACAAGGTCGGAGCCAGAGTAATATTCTCTAACACCGTGTACTGGGGAAACAGGTTAAAGTTTTGAAATACCAGGCCAAAATGCAGCCGGTTATTTCGGATCTTCTCGTCACTGCCAGCCAGCAGTTGCTGACCGTTGACCCAGATCTCGCCGCTATCTGATGTTTCCAGAAAGTTTAGACACCGTAAAAGCGTAGTCTTTCCGCTGCCGGAGGAACCGATAATGGCCAGTACCTGACCCTTTTCCAAAGAAAAACTGATTCCTTTTAGTACGTCGGAGCTACCAAACCGTTTTTTTATGTTTTTCACCTCTAAAACTGCCATATGCTCACCCCCTAAAAAAGGCCAGCTTCTTTTCAAGCCACCCAAAAATCAGCGTCAGCCCGCCACTAAACACCAGATAAAACACGCCGGTGAAGAACAGCGGCCAAATTAGTCCCTTTTTAATGAAGCTTTCACCAGCCCAAATGATCTCATAAATTCCGATGATCCGAGCCAGGGAGGTATCCTTTACCAATGTAATGACTTCGTTGCTCATGGGGGCCATGATCCGCTTAATCACCTGTAGCAGGATTACTTTGAAAAAGATCTGCTGCCGGGTCATGCCCAGCACCTGCCCGGCTTCGTATTGCCCTTGAGAAATCGACTCGATACCACCACGGTAGATCTCAGAGAAGTAGCAGGCATAGTTGATGGAGAAAGCCAGAATTGTGGCAGTAAAACGTGGCATGGCGGGCAGGTCAAACAGAAGGCCAGGCCCGTAAAAAACGATGATCAGCTGTAGCATCAACGGAGAGCCCCGGATGATCCATACAAAACCCCGCATCAGCCACCGCAGGGGAGAAAACTGGCTCATCGAGCCAAAACAGACCGCCAGCCCCAGTGGAATGGAAAAGAGTAGCGTAAGAAAGAAAACCTTTACTGTCTCCTCAAAGCCAGAAAGCAGCTGCAAAAACACCGGCATAAACATGGGGATACCTCTTTTCAGTAAGTTTAAAATTGCAGTTTGTCGTACACTTAAGAATACATGTCATTGCGGTAAAGTAGCGCACACCGGCGTGGCAATCCCGTAGGTTTTAGGAGTAGTTTTCGATACTTTTCCCTCCTAACCACGGGATTGCCACGGCCCTTCGGGCCTCGCAATGACGTGGTGAACTATCAAACAAACTGAAATTTACTTTCCAGTGCGGAGTGGTTTTTAATCCGTCAGGGTAAGATTGTACTTTTGGGCTAAATTTTGCAGCGTGCCATCGGTTTTCAGTTTTTTCATGAAAGCATTGAGCTTAGCGGTTAGATCGGAGCCCTTGCGGAAGCTGACACCGTAGAATTCCTCCGTCAGACTGATACCAGGGGCCAAATCAGCATAATTGGTACCTTCGCCGGTCATAGCGTGGGCCATGGTGATGTCGATGACACAGGCATCGGCGGTGCCGGCTGCAACCTCCATCAGAGCAGCTGCCTGATCCTGCAGGGGAACTACTGTGGCTCCGCTGATGGCATTCGCTGCTTTTTCACCTGCGGAGCCGTTTTCTACAGCAATGGTCAGACCGCTCAAACTTTCAGATGTGGTGTAATTCTTTGCCGCATCGGCCTTCATGACTACAACCTGGGCATTAATCACATAGGGGTCGGATACGCTGGAATTGGAGGTGGCCTCGTCGGTGATGGTCATGCCGTTCCACACCACGTCAATTTGCTTGGTGTCCAGTTCCATGAATTTCTTAGACCAATCGGCAATGACGCAGAATTCAACCGCAACCCCCAGCTCCTGGGCAAAAAGGGTGGCAAATTCGGCATCGAAGCCGGTCCAATTGCCGTTTTCATCCTTATAGTCCATGGGGGCATATTCGGTGATTCCCACGACCAGTGTACCTTTTTCTTGAATGTAGGAAAGGTCGGAATCCGGATTAGGTGTGGTGCAGCCAGAGAAACAGCAGAGGATGGAAATGGTTGCCAAAATGAATGCGATCATCTTTTTCATGGTTTTTTCTTCCTTTCAATATCCCGAAGGGATTCGGGTGATGACCGCATTATACTTTAGCTCGCTAAAGTTGTAAAGTGTTTTCTTTCCGTTTTTCTTATTTTCCGCAGAGTGCATAAATCAAGCGGTTGGGAGTGTGCTTTAGTTTGGTAAAGTGTCACAGTTTTTACGAAACACAGGGTTGAATTGTATCCCCTTTGCCCTAATCCATCGCGGGGCAAAGGGAAATTTGAAATTCCTGTTGCATTTTTCTCCCGCAGCGGCTACAATAGAGAAAAACAAATTTATGGAGGAATACCCATGGAAAATAACAACGAAATTCTCAACGAAGAAGAAAACATTCTGACCCTCACCGACGAAAACGGCGTGGAGACCCAGTTTGAATATCTGGATGTCATCGAGTACGAGGGCAGCGAGTATCTGATCCTGATGCCCGCCGAAGAAGGCTCCGACGAGATCGTCATTCTGCTCATTGAGCCTGTGGATGAAGAGAACGAGAACTATCTGGCCATCGACGACGAAGCCACGCTGATGGCCGTTTACGAGATCTTCAAAGAGCGTTACAAGGACGTTCTGACTTTCGCTGACTAATACAAAAGGAGCGGCGATGCCGCTCCTTTTTTCAACGCAAGTCACAACAGATAAATTGTTGTTTACGCACCCAAAGCCTTCCCCCGGGAGAAGCCTTTGTGCCGTTGGCGCTGTAAACAACCATTTACCGTACTATACACATCAGGAGGTCATCTATGCATCCGCAATTTTCCCGTACCCAGATCCTGCTGGGCGACGCAGCTATGACAAAACTCCAAAACGCCAGAGTAGCCGTGTTCGGCATCGGCGGCGTGGGCGGCTATACCGCCGAGGCGCTGATCCGCAGCGGCATCGGCGCCATTGATCTGATCGACCCGGATGATATATCCGTCACCAATATCAACCGTCAGCTTTTTGCCACCCACTCCACCGTAGGCAAGTTAAAGGCGGAGGTCGCCAGGCAGCGGCTGCTGGACATCAACCCTCAGGCCCGGATTTCTGTGCATCCGGTGTTCTACACGCCGGAGACCGCGGATCAGTTCGATTTTACCCGGTATGACTACATCGTCGATGCCATCGACACCGTTACCGGCAAATTGTGCCTGGCAGAGCGAGCCTTTGCCACAGGCACCCCCATCATCAGCTGCATGGGCGCCGGCAACAAGCTCAACGGCACCGCCTTCCAGGTGGCTGATATTTCCAAGACCACCATTTGCCCCCTGGCCCGGGTGATGCGCAAGGAGCTGAAAAAGCGGGGCATCAATCATATGAAGGTGGTTTTCACCACAGAAGAAGCCATGAAGCCCATAGGCGCGGAGGAAGAAGCTGCCGCCATCGGCAAACGGCAGATCCCCGGTTCCGTCAGCTATATTCCCGGCATTGCGGGCTTGCTGCTGGCCGGAGAGGTCATTAAGGATCTGATCAGATGAATCCTGACCGTAGGGGCGATTCACGAATCGCCCGCTAAACATAAATCTTGGCAGAAGGGTTGTCCTTCTGCCGTTTGTGTGTTATGCTGTTTATATACAAGTTTTTTGTAAGGAACAGGAGGGATATGCGTGAGGAACGATTATTACTATATTTCTGACCCAAACTACTTTGAAGATTCATCATTAAAGAACCCCATCCGCACACACGATCACGCACTGGAAACATATTTCCCGGAGTTTTGTGCATTACACTATGATGTTAGATTCGTAGCCGCCCCTGCTCCATCCCCGGAAGAAAAAACATTTTTATTTTATAATGATTACCGTGAGCAATATGGGTCGACAGATATTCAGTCACTATGTGATGCACTTGAAAACAGCAACCCCAAATGTGTTTTCCTAGATGGATTTAGCCAGAAACAATTTCTTTTTGTCGCACCGAAGATTAAGGATACCGCAGAGGTTATCTATTTCTTTAAGTGTCCCAGAATCAAGGACCTTTCTGTATTATCTCAGTTTAAAAATCTGAAATGCGTACATATCTTCTGGAACAACTCTCTGGAAACCCTGTGGAATATGAAGGATAACAGGCAGCTAAAAGCGATCTCCTTTGACGCAATAACAAAGCTGGGAAATATTGAATCCTTGCGGGATTCTTCTGTTGAATATGTACGCTTCGACAGTTCGGATAATTCCGGAAACACTAAGCCAATTCTGTTTGATCCATCTGTTCTTGACCAAATGCCACACCTAAAACACGTTTCGCTTGTATACACAAATTGCTTGATCAATCCTTGACGAATCCCCGACAGAGTGTCTGTCGGGGATTCGTGTTGATTGGGGGCGTTGGCGGGCGATTCGTGAATCGCCCCTACGATTACATTTTCTTGGAACAGCCGTCGCAATGGCGCTGCTTCAGATTCAACTGCTGATCCTGGTTGGTAACAGTGGTGCAGGGCGGAATGGGGGCAGTAATAAAGGCGTTGGCACCGATGATGCTGTCGTGACCGATCACTGTTTGGCCGCCCAAAATGGTGGCATTGGCATAGACTGTCACCCGGTCTTCCAGTGTGGGGTGCCGCTTCTCCCCCCGCAGACTTTGCCCGCCCCGGGTAGTCAGACCGCCCAGGGTGACGCCCTGGTAGATCTTCACACGGCTGCCGATCACCGTGGTTTGACCGATTACAATACCGGTACCATGATCGATAAAGAAATGATCCCCGATGATGGCACCGGGGTGAATGTCGATACCGGTCAAGCTATGGGCATGCTCGGTCATGATCCGCGGGATCATAGGCACCTGCAGGCCATACAACACATGGGCCAGACGGTACACAGAAATGGCGTACAGGCCGGGATAGCAAAAAATGATCTCCTCGGCATTGGTCGCCGCCGGGTCGCCCGCAAACGCCGCATCCACATCGGTCTGAACCATGGCACGGATCTGAGGAAGCTGCTCCATAAAAGCAATGCTCAGCCGTTCAGCATCCGTTGCCGGCAGCACCCGGCCGATCTGCTGATTCAGGTGGTACATCACATCCTCGATCAGCATAGATAAATTATGCTTGGCGTTATAAATTCGGTAGGTTTTATCCAGGGAATAACCGGGATATAATATCCGCATCAGCTTGGCGGTCATATCCACGATCACATCCTTATCCGGGTGTTGGGTATGGTCAATTCGGTCAATATCCCGGCCTTTTTGGTAGTCCAACAGAATGCTGTCTACCAACGCTTCAATTTGTTGTTCAATAGCTGCCATAAATATCCTCTCCTTTCGCTTAGCAGTGTAGCACAGGAAAACCATCCTGTCAATTTAATTGACACCCAGTTCCAGGTGTACTATAATATGGTAAATGGTTGTTTACAGCGCCAAAGGCGCAAAGGCTCCCCCCAGGGGAAGGCTTTGGGTGCGTAAACAGTAATTTATCTTCTCAAGGAGGTTCCGTATGCACCCTCTCATCGGTCATACCCCGCTGCTGCGCCTCGGTGATAATGTATTCGCCAAGGCGGAATTTGTGAATCTCACCGGCTCTGTCAAAGACCGAGCCGCCCAATACATTCTCGACGACGGAGAAAAACGGGGGCTGCTGTCCCCCGGCGGCGTCGTTATCGAACCCACCTCCGGCAATATGGGCATCGCCCTGGCGGCGCTGGCCGTTCCCAGAGGCTACCGCTGTATCATCGTCATGCCCGACTCCATGAGCCTCGAGCGGATCGCACTGATGACCGCCTATGGCGCAGAGGTGGTGCTGACCCCGGGTCAACACGGCATGGCAGGCTCCATCGCCAAGGCCCGGGAACTGGCCGCATCCATCCCCGGCAGTTATCTTCCCGGTCAATTTGAAAATCCCGCCAACGCCCTGGCCCACTACTGCACCACCGGTCCGGAGATCTGGACACAAACCGGCGGTCATGTGGATATTTTCGTCGCCGGGGTGGGCACCGGCGGCACCATCACCGGCACCGGCAGGTACTTAAAAGAGCAAAATCCCGGTCTATGTCTGCTTGCTGTGGAGCCCGACTCCAGCCCCTTGCTGTCCCAGGGTCGGGTCGGCAGCCACGGTATCCAGGGTATCGGCGCCAATTTTGTACCCCATCTGCTGGACCGGACGCTGCTGGATGGCGTGGTGACCGTATCCGACCGGGAGGCCTTTGCCGCCGTCCGGGATCTGGCCCGGAAGTTCGGCATTCTGGCCGGTATTTCCGCCGGAGCCAATTATCACGCCGCAGTTACATTGGCAGCGGAAAACCCCGGCAAAACCGTTGTGACCCTACTGCCGGATGCCGGCAGCCGGTACCTGTCCACCGGTATTTTTGATTAGAAGGAGGCGCGCCATGCTGCCTGAACTTTTTTTGAAGCGGATGCAGGCCCAACTGGGCGCTGAATACGAGGCTTATATGCAGAGCCTGGAACGCCCCCGGGCTGTGGCCCTGCGGTTTAACCCTTTGAAGGGCGTTGCCCCTTCCCTGCCCTTTGTGGGAGAAAATGTGGCTTGGGAACCGCTGGGTTTCTACTATTCGCCGGATGCCCGGCCCGGTCTGCACCCTTATCACGAAGCCGGCGTATACTACCTACAGGAAGCCAGCGCCATGTCCGCCGTAGCCCTGCTGGACCCCCAGCCCGGCGAACGGATCTGCGATCTTTGCGCCGCCCCCGGCGGCAAATCCACCCAAATCGCCGGCAGAATGGCAGGACAGGGTTTTTTGCTGTGCAACGAATGGAGTCCCAAGCGTGCAAAGATCCTTTCCCAGAACATCGAGCGCATGGCCGTTGCCAATGCCCTGGTGACCAACGAAACCGCCGACCGTCTTGCCTCCCATTTGCCCTGCTTTTTTGACCGGGTGCTCATCGACGCGCCCTGTTCCGGCGAGGGTATGTTCCGCAAAGAGGAAGCTGCCGTCACCGATTGGAGTCCGGAAACCGTGGAAATGTGCGCCCGGCGGCAGGCAGAGATCCTGGATGCCGGCGCCAAGCTGCTGCGGCCCGGCGGACGGCTGGTGTATTCCACCTGTACCTTCGCTCCGGAGGAAAACGAGCAGACCATTGCCGCTTTTCTCCAGCGCAATCCCGATTATCACCTGGAAAATATTGCCGCCCCCTGGTTCACCCCGGCAGGTCCGGGGCAATTCCGCTTGTGGCCTCATAAGCTGCTGGGCGAGGGGCATTTTGCCGCCGTGCTGCGGAAGGACGGCGACCACCCAGCCACCGGAAGCTTCCCGGGCGGAGAAAAGCTTCCCCAGCAATGGCTGGCTTTCGCCAGGGATCTGGACATCACCCTGCCTGCCGGCAAGGCAGTGCTGTTCGGCCAGACCCTCTACTGGGCTCCAACGAAGCTGCCGGAACTGAAGGGCCTGAAGGTACTGCGGCCCGGCCTGGAACTGGGAGAAGTGAAAAAGGATCGCTTCCAGCCCGCCCACGCCCTGGCATTATGGCTGCGGGACCGCCGCCACAGTCTTTCCTTCCCTGCCGACAGCCCGGAGATCAAAGCCTATCTTCACGGCGAAGCGCTGCCCTGCGAGAAAAAAGGTTGGCAGTTGGTTTGCGTGGACGATTACGGTATCGGCTGGGGAAAAGGCGACGGAAATTGGTTAAAAAATCACTATCCCAAAGGTCTTCGCCGTTGAAATATCAAAAAATTGGAAATAATGCTTTACATAACCCAACCGATATGATATAATTTCCGGGAAAATTTTGTAGCAATTTAGTTTGAACATTAGGAAGAGGGATGCTCTTTGGCTAGATATGAGATCATGGGCGGTGCCCGGCTGGAAGGCAGCGTAACCATCAGCGGCGCAAAAAATGCCGCTGTGGCGATTTTGCCCGCCGCGCTGCTGGTAAACGGCGTTTGCCGCATTGAAAATGTTCCGGACATCTCCGATGTCCGTATTCTGCTTTCCATTTTGGAAGGCCTGGGTGCAAATGTGCAAAAGCCCGAAGAAAATGTGGTGGTCATCGATGCCACCGCCATTCACTCCACCGTGCCGGAAGCGGCGCTGGTGAAGAAGATGCGGGCCAGCTATTATCTGATGGGTTCGCTGCTGGGCCGTTTCGGTCACTGCCATGTGGCCCTGCCCGGCGGCTGCAATTTCGCCACCCGCCCCATCGACCAGCATATTAAGGGTTTCAAAGCCCTGGGCGCCAATGTGGAAGAAACGGAAGAATATGTAGCCTTACAGCCCGGCGAAGAAGGTCTGCAGGGCAACCGGGTATGCTTGGATATGGCCTCCGTCGGCGCCACCGCCAACATTATGATGGCCGGCGTTCTGCTGGAAGGTCAGACCATCATTGAAAATGCCGCCAAGGAACCCCATATCGTGGACCTGGCCAACTTCCTGAACACCATGGGCGCCCAGGTATCCGGCGCCGGCACCGACACCGTAAAGATCCGCGGCGTCCAGCAGCTGCAGGGCGGCACCTACACCATCATTCCCGATCAGATCGAGGCCGGCACCTATATGGCCGCTGCCGCGGTCACCGGCGGTAATGTGCTGGTGAAGAACGTGATCCCCAAGCATATGGACTGCATCACCTCCAAGCTGGAGGAAATGGGCGCGGAAGTGATCATTTACGACGATGCCATCCGCATCAAGGGCAACGGCCGTCTGCAGGCCGCCACGGTCAAGACCCGTCCCTACCCCGGCTTCCCCACGGATATGCAGGCCCAGATCTGCGTGTGCATGACCTTGGCCGAGGGCGTCAGCCGGCTGACCGAATCGGTGTATGAGACCCGGTTCTTCGGCTACTGCACAGAACTGGAAAGCATGGGCGCCAAGATCGAGATCAGCGGCAAGACCGCCGAGGTCACCGGCCGTGAAAAGCTGAAGGGCACCACTGTGGTAGCTCGGGACCTGCGGGCCGGCGCTGCGCTGGTAATGGCCGGTCTTTGCGCCGAGGGCACCACCCGGGTGGAGAATATCCATTTCATCGAGCGGGGCTACGAAAACCTCATCGAGAAATTCACCGCTTTGGGCGCCACCATCCGCAGAATCGACGACTAATATGCAAGGCGGGCGTTTTCGCCCGCCTTTCTTTGGCCAATCAATAACGGCAGCGTCCATACCGGGCGCTGCCGTTGTGTTTTTTAGGGGGTGGGGCTGAAACAGATTCCACGGTTTTTCTTATACATGCTCCACGGATTGCTGCATCAGCGGCTTGATCTTCTTGCGGTAGATCCGGGCGAAGAAGAACAGCGTCGCCGCCAGACTTACACACTCCGCTATGGGGAAGGCCCACCACACCGCGTCCACACTGCCGGACAAGCTCAGCAGGTACGCCGCCGGCAGCAGCGCCACCATTTGACGGCAAAGAGAGGTAATGGTGGAATAAATGCCGTTGCCCAGCGCCTGGAAAGATGCGCCCAGGGCAATACAGAATGCCGCCAGGGGGAAGTGCAGGCTGATGGTCCGCAGCGCTTTCGTTCCCACCGCCAGGAAGGTGTCATCGGCATTGAACATATTCAGCAGCACATCCGGCATCAGCTGGAAGGCAGCCAGGCCCAGCATCATAATGGAAAAGGCCGTGATACAAGCCAGCTTCAAGGTTCTGGTCATGCGTTCCGGCTTTCGGGCGCCGAAATTGTAGGCTACGATGGAAATGGTGGCGTTGTTCAAGCCGAACAGCGGCATAAAGAAGAAGCTCTGCAGCTTATAATAAATACCGAAGATGCCGGTGGCGATCTCGCCCACCGCTTCGAAGCCCATGAGGATCTGATTCATGGAGAAGTTCATCACCGAGCTGACGGAGTTCATGATCATAGAAGGTACGCCGATGGACAGCACCGGCTTGATGATCTCGCCCTTGGGCCGGATGCTCTTCAGCCGCAGCTTCACATCCGGATTGCTGGTGATGTTAAAGATCAGCGCCAGGGTCGCCGCCACCCACTGGCCGGCCACCGTGGCAATCGCCGCGCCGGCAGCGCCCATGGAGGGGATCCCCAGCCATTCCACGCCGAAAATAAACACAGGATCCAGCACAATATTGGTGATGGCGCCCACGCCCTGGGTGATCATGGTGTGCATCGCCCGGCCGGTGGCCTGCAGCATACGCTCAAACAGCACTTCAAAATACACACCGGCGGTAAACAGGCAGCAGATGGTAGTATATTCGATGCCGTTTTTCAAAATGGCGGCATTTTCCGTCTGGACATTATAATAGAAGTTGGTACCAAATGCGCCGAACAGCATCACCGCCAGTGAGAACACCAGCGCCAGGAAAATACCGTTGCCGGCCACCAGATTGGCCTTTTCCCGGTTGCCTTCGCCCAGGGATTTGCTGAGCATGGAGTTCACACCGACACCGATGCCCACCGCGCAGCCGATCTGCACATTCTGCACCGGAAACGCCAGCGAAAGGGCCGTCACCGCATCCTGGGAATACTGGGCAATGTACACACTGTCCACAACATTATACAACGCCTGGACCAGCATACTCATGATCATGGGCGTTGCCATATTAAACAACAGCTTTCCTACGGGCATAACGCCCATTTTATTCTCCTGCAGCGGAGAAACCGATTGTTCTTTCTTCATCGGAACACCTTCCTTTACGATAATCACAATGAAATATTGTACCGCAAAATCCACCGGGATGCAAGTAATTCCCATAAAAATTCACAAAAAACTTGCCATTGGCCGCCGATGTGATATAATAACCAAAAGAAACGGAGGAAAGAATATGCTGAACACCACCCTTTGCTATGTGCTTCGGGGCGATGAAGTGCTGATGCTGCACCGCACCAAGAAAAAGAACGATATCAACCAGGATAAATGGATCGGCATCGGCGGAAAATTCGAAGGCATGGAAAGTCCCGACGAATGCCTGCTGCGGGAAGCGAAGGAAGAAACCGGCCTGACCCTCACCTCCTGGCGCTGTCGGGGCGTGGTAACCTTCCTGACTGCCGACGGCTTTGGCGAATATATGTATCTGTTTACCGCCGACGGCTTTGAAGGCGAATTGACCGATTGCCCCGAAGGTGAACTCAAATGGGTCAGCCGGGATTTTTTGAATGATCTGCCCAAATGGGAGGGCGATCAAATTTTCCTGGACCTTTTATGGCAAGATGCCCCCTTCTTCCTGCTGACGCTGCGCTATGACGGCGACCGGCTGGTGGAAGCCGTGCTGGACGGAAAGCGGCTGCAACGATAAATGGGCTGCTTGCGATCGTTATGATCATAAACAACAATTTAGCTTCACAAGAAAAAACCTGCCGTTTGGTAACTGAAGTAGTCAATAGTTAGTAGACACAAAATTTCTTATGCCACCAGTTCTGTTCTGTACAGGACTGGTGGTTTTCCATTGAGTTTGCGGACTGGTCGCTCGTTGTTGAAATAGTGGATTGCTTGT
>SVLC01000040.1 GCA_015068155.1 Oscillospiraceae bacterium
GGAGTTCTCAACTTCGTCGCACAAGCTTCAGGTCTCCACGGAAACCGGGTCGTATGCTCCATGCCATTGGAGCGCGCCCGAGATCCTTAACCCCCAGCACCCACCCTAAACTGGGCGTAAAAAGCAGACACCAGGGACTTCATCGATGTGCCCTTCATAGGATTTTTAGGCCCTACCTGGAAGAGGCCGTTCTGACTAGGATACTGCGCCGTCAAACTGTATATTATCATAGATTTTATGAATATTCAAGAGGTTTTTGCATATTATTTGTGAATGGTATGAAAAAACGCCGGGGTCTCCCGGCGTTTTTTAGCGATTGATAAACCAATCCTCCACGATGTCGCTATGGGTGACCACGATCTCGATGTTCTTCAGCTCTTCCTTTGTGAAGAAACGCAGCTCCCGGGATTCGGCGCTGATGGTCATTTCCGGCTCCTGGGGCAAGTCCAAGCCAAAAACTACGACGACCATACGCCAGATGCTGCCGTCTTTGAATGCGGCGATGCGGCCCGGCTCGCCGTAGACTGCAAGGCGGGTGAATTTGTCCTGGGGGATGCGGATACCCAGCTCCTCCCGGATTTCCCGGGCAATGGCCTGCAGCTCCGTTTCGCTTTTCTTGACACCGCCACCAACCAGGCCCCAGGTGTCGGAGTCCCTGCGGCGCTCCAGCAGGAGTTTCCCCTGGCAGGTTAGAATTACGTTTGCGCCCAGGTGGGCTGGCATGGTGGGCTTGGGGGCGTTAGGATCGCCCCGGTAGAAGGTTACGATGGACATAAGTGCCTCCGATGGTGGTTTTGCTTTATTATACGATAGCTTTGCAAAAAATTCCAGTCTAAAATTCGTCGGGGATGGGTTTTGTTATACCGGTGCGGCGGGCTTTGTCCAGGCCGCCGGCCATATGGGCATTGGGATCCTGGGCAAATTTCGCCCGTCGGATGATATCCTCACCGAATTTATCCCGCAGAGAATCCACGGTTTCGTCCAACCGGAGCTTGCGCTCGTACTGCTCCGGGCTCATACCGGAAAAGAAATCGTACTGCTGATATGGCTCGTCCGTCAGCCGGGTCATCTGCACCCCCAACTGCCGCAAAGGTGTCACGCCGTCCCAGGCTTCGTCGAAAACCCGGCAGGCAGCTTCGAAAATCTCCGCGGTGATATTGGTGGCGCCATGGAGAACGGATTGGTGAGAAAAATGGTGAAATTCGTTGGTTCGCAGGTGGACGCTTACGCACCGGCCACATTTTTCGTCCTTACGCATCCGACTGGCCACGGTTTCGCAGAGGCTCAATAAAACCTGGTGCGCGTGATCGTGGGTCAGTACATCCCGGGAGGTAGTGACGGAATTGCCGTAACCCTTATTCTCCGCCGGCTCCGGGGTCACTGCGTCGGCGTTGCGGCCATTGGCAAAGTGCCAGATGGTTTCCCCTGCCTTGCCAAAACGCCGCCGCAGCACCTGCAGGTCAGCTTTGGCAAGATCACCGATGGTATAGATGCCCAACAGCTTCAGCTTTTTCTCCGTAGCCGGGCCCACCAGAAACAGATCCCGCACCGGCAGCGGCCACATTTTTGCCTCCATCTCCTCGGGAAACAGGGTATGGACTTTATTGGGCTTTTCAAAATCCCCGGCCATTTTCGCCAGGAGCTTGTTGGAGGAAACGCCCACATTCACGGTAAAGCCCAGTTCTTCCCAGATCCGCCGGCGCATGGTTTCCGCCGCCAGACGGGGCGCGCCCCAGAGCCGCTCCGTTCCGGTCATGTCCACCCATGCTTCGTCGATGGAATACTGCTCAACGATTGGACTGAACTGCCGCAGCATTTCCACAAAATGGCGGCTGGCTTCCACATAAAGGGAATAATCCGGCTGAACTACTTTCAGATCCGGGCATTTTTCCAAGGCCTGAAACAGGGGCTCGCCGGTCTGGATACCGTACTTTTTCGCCGGGGCACTCTTGGCAAGGATGATACTGTGCCGGGATTCCTTATCCCCGGCTACCACTGAGGGTACATCCCGAAGATCCTCTTTTTCTCCCAGGACCTTGACCCGGTAAGCCGCTGACCAGCTTAAGAACGCCGAATTGGCATCCACATGAAAGATCACACGCTCTGCCATCAGTACACCCTCCGAAACAGGCACCAGCTATGGGTGCGGATAGTATATTTCAGCTCAAAAAGCCACTGTTTGCCCTTGACCATGGCCTTGCACAGAAAAATCTGTGCTTCAATGCCTACATACTGGATGGGCTTTACGCTGATAATTTCGTCAATATCGATGCGCAGCAGCTGGTGCTGCTCGTCTTCCATGCGAAGCCGCAGGGGCCTGATCTCCCCTGCCGCGCTGCAGACCGATATCACATCCACCGGCTGATTATGCACCATGCCGCTCACCTCCTTCGTTTGCAAGCATTATAGCACATTCGTTCGTATATAGCAAGAGGAATTTATATATTGCCTGTTTTTCCCACATCTGCTATAATGCAAAGAAAAAAGGAAGTTTTGCTATGTGTCCTAACACTATCAGCTTGCGACCCTTTCGCCCGGAGGATCAGGATCGTATTTTGGATGTTCTCACAGACAATACGGTAAACCGCACCTATATGCTGCCGGATTTCGCCACCCGGGAGGATGCCATTCCCCTCTTTCAGCGGCTTATGGCGCTGTCACGGGATAGCAAGCGATATGTCCGCTGCATCGCCGCCAAGGAGCGAGTCATCGGCTTTCTCAACGATGTGGAGATCAAAGACGACAAAATCGAGCTGGGCTACGTGATTCATCCGGAAGTCCAGGGACAGGGGTATATGACCCAGGCTCTGAAAATGGCCATAGCGGAATTACTCGCGTCAGGTTATCGGGAAGTGATCTGTGGCGCATTTTCAGAAAACACCGCCAGCATCCGGGTCATGGAAAAATGCGGCATGACCAAACTGCAGCAAACTGACACCATCCCCTACCGGGGCGAAGATCACATCTGCGTATACTACGCGGCAAACAAGGAGAATTAACATGCTGAAATACCCCTGTCTGGTTCTGGATCACGATGATACTGTGGTGCAGAGTGAAGCCACAGTCAACTACCCCTTCTTTGTGGAATTTTTGAAAGAATACCGGCCCGGAGCGACCATTACCCAGCACGAGTACATCTCCGGCTGCTTCAATCCCGGCTACGGCGATATGTGCCGTCAGCGGTTCGGCTTTACGGAAGAAGAACTGCTGATTGAGTACACCGGTTGGAAGGAATACATCCGCCATCACATCCCCGAGGCTTATCCGGGGATCGGAGAAATTCTTCGGCGGCACAAGGAGGCCAGCGGTGTGATCTGCGTGGTTTCCATGTCCGCTCAGGAGAACATCGCCCGGGATTACCGGGAGCATTTTGGCATCCTGCCGGACGAGGTCTATGGCTGGGACTTGGAGCCGGAGCATCGCAAGCCCAGTCCCTGGGCATTACAGCAGATCATGGCGAAATACGGCTTTACCCCGGAGCAGATACTGGTAGTAGATGATATGAAAGCGGCAGTGCCCATGGCAAGAGCCGCAGGCTGTCCCATTGCATTTGCAGGCTGGGGGCGGACAGATTTTCCGGAGATCACAGAGGAAATGACCGGGCTGTGCGATTTTGCCTTTGATTCGACAGAAAAACTGGAGAAATTCCTGTTTGATTAACTTGACAACCATGGTATAATTCTTGTGGATAAAGGAGGTGAGCCGTTGGAAAAGCAGAGCATCAAAGTGATTTCCACAAATCGGGAAGCATGGCATGAATATTTTGTAGAAGAAGAATATGAGGCCGGCATTGAGCTGTGCGGTACGGAGGTAAAATCTATCCGGGCAGGCACGCTGAACCTGAAGGATGCCTGGTGCGGCATCAAGGACGGCGAGCTTCTGGTAAACCAAATGCACATCTCCCCTTACGACCACGGCAACATCTTCAACCGGGATCCCCGTCGGGTGCGCCGGCTGCTGATGCACAAGCGGGAGATCATGCGGCTCTACGGCAAGGTCAAGCAGGATGGCTACTCTCTCATTCCCCTTTCCGTGTATTTCAAAGGAAGCCGTGTGAAGGTCAAGATTGGCCTGTGCAAGGGTAAAAAACTGTACGATAAAAGACAATCCGCTGCGGAGAAAGATGCTAAGCGTCAGATCGAGCGGGCAATGAAGGAGAGATACTAAAAATGGCAAATCCTACTTTTAAGATCACCATGGCAAACGGCGGCGTCATTGAGGGCGAGCTGTATCCCGAAAAAGCACCCCAGAGCGTTGCCAACTTTGTGGATCTGTGCAACCACAACTACTACGACGGTCTGATCTTCCACCGCGTCATCCGCGGCTTTATGATCCAGGGCGGCTGCCCCGACGGCACCGGCATGGGTGGCCCCGGCTACTGCATCAAGGGTGAGTTTTTCTTCAACGGTGTGAAGAATGACCTGAAGCACAAGCGCGGCGTGCTGAGCATGGCTCGTTCCTCTTCTCCTAACAGCGCCGGCAGCCAGTTCTTCATCATGCACCAGGACTCCCCTCACCTGGACGGTCAGTATGCCTCCTTCGGTAAGGTGACCTCCGGTATGGATGTTGTGGATGCCATCGCCGGCACCAAGACCGGCATGCAGGATCGCCCTGTGGAGGAGCAGAAGATCGCTTCCATCAGCGTTGAGCTGAACGGCGCAGCTCTGGCAGAGCTGAAGAAGCTGCCCGATCCTTACGGAAGATTCTAACTTTATTTATGGTGGGATGCCAGCCATCCCACCACCTCATACGGGGCCGTACTGGTTTCGACGGGGGTAGTGAGGCTGGATAAGCGTGCCGCGGCGCCTGACCGCGATAAAACGGGTACTTTTTAAATTTAACTGACAACAATACTGTTGCTCTGGCTGCCTAATTAGGCGCCCATCCACCCCGGAAGGTCCACGAGCCGGGCTCGGGTGTGATCTGAGTGGAGACCGTGCGTGCGCAAAGCTTTGAGCGCACCATGCATAATGAAGCTACCAAGGGCCGTAGGGTGTTTGTTCCCGACGGTCTGAGGGAATGTAAATAACAAACTGCGCACGGAGAAAGTCTTTCCAAGTTGCTTTCGGACAGGGGTTCGATTCCCCTCGGCTCCACCAAAAAGAACACGCACCCTTATTGGGTGCGTGTTCTTTTTATGAGATAGAGGTGGAATCGGATGATTTAAATGCAACAGTCCGGTGGACTGTTGCCGCCGACGGCTAGACGGAGGCGAACAATAATTTTCGCAAGGCGAAAATGCAAATGATTCCCCTCGGCGACATTATAAAAGGCCGCCCAACCGGGCGGCCTTTTATGTCAGTTATTGATAATAATCGCAGCGTGCTGTTGGATCAAGCTGCTCCAGGAAGGTGTACAGGCTGTGAGCATCGGGGGCTTCGGGACTTATGGCGTATGTATAGGTAGTGCCATAGTGGAATGTTGTAAATCCCAAGAAACCCTTGGACACAGGATCTTTTTCAACGCTGTAATTGCGAATCACCTCGGTCTTTTTCATCAGCTGGGCTTCATCCCACAGGTCGCCAAACAGTGTCAGTCCCAAAGTCAGCCCCAGACCATTGAAGGTAACAACACCCTTAATAGAAGACTTGCTGTAATCGATGCCGGCTGCCGCGGCATTGTAGGCCAGGTGACCGCCAAGGGAATGTCCGGTAACATAGAAGTTATAGCCCTTATAGGTTTCCATGACTTTTTTCATAAACTTCTTGGCCCCTGCCGTATGGGTGCTGATGCCCAGGACGTAGGTAGTACCGTCATTGAACCAATCAACGCCCTCGTCGGTACCCCGATAGGCCACCACGATGTTGGAATCGATTTTAAAGGCGATTGCCTGCAGGCCGCCGCCTGCGTACCAGGTATCGACCACAGACCATTTGCCCAATTCCTGCCAGGTGGCGGTTCCATCAAAGCGGTTTTCAATTTCCTGCTTGAGGCTAACCGACAGATTGTTCAGAGAAGAAGTCTTGGGGATGAAGCTATAAGACATGGAGGAACACATGACCAAATCACGATCGGATATATTCCAACTGAAAGGTGTTTTATCCTCCTTGTCGGAATATCCGTCGCCGTCGGAGTCGGGATTCGCCGGGTTACCCAGGACGATTCTTCCCGTGACTTTGACCTGGGTTCTATCGGCATTGTACTCATATTTCAGGACAACCTCTTCGCCGTCCTTAATGCCATCGCCATCGGTGTCGGGATTGTTCTTGTCCAGGGTGAGCTTAACGCCGTTGAAGCAGATCATATTATCTTCATAGTAGTCGGGAATGCCGTCGCCGTCGCTGTCTGTTTCGATATCGATCTTCTGGCTGATGTTCTTGTAGATATCCGCCAGCTGATCCGCATCAGATGCCATGTAGAATGCGCCGCCGGTATTGCTGGCAAGAGGCTTAAGATAGTTGTTGAAATACTCAGAGGTTGTACCCAGGCCTACCGTGTAGATCTTAACATCCTTATTCAGGGCTGTATTGACTACGGAGTTATGACTCGTTGTATCCTGCGCCTGGCCATCTGTAAAGACGATAACAACCTTCATGGTGGTATCTGCGTTCTCCGTAAACTGATTCATCGCCTCCTTGATTCCGGAATACATATAGGTATATCCCCGGGAATCGAAAAGACCGTGGGCATCATAATCGCCATTGGGGTTATAGGTGAACTGCAGATAATTCTTAAGGGTTGCTTTGCCCTCCTGATCACAGGAAATCAGCTGGCCTGTCAGGTTATCAACGACACCGTCAAACTTGATAATACCAATCCTTGCATTGGCGTTGGCGCTGTCTACAAAGTTTCGGGACACTTCAAGACGCATATGCTCGGGATCCTTGCCGCCTGTAAAAATGCCCAAGGAGGAATTGTAGCCGTAGTCTCCGCCCAGACTGCCGGAGTCATCAATGACCAGAACGATCTCCACATCCGTGTAGTTCTTGGTGGAATCCCACACGTCTGTCCAAACAAAGCTGTTGTCGTAGATGGTTCTGTCGATCAGAATATACCTGGAGAAATGGGTGACTGTAGCGCTTGCCACATTTCCGTCGATGAATGTGGGAAGCGGTTCCAGTTCTTGGGTTTCCTCGTTAAAGTAGCAAATTACCGGGTCAGAGTCAGCGTTCAGCAAGGACATATCGAAGGCAAAGCTGATCCTTGCGCTGGAAAAATATCCGTCAACGCTGAAGTCATAGGCTTTGCCCATATAGCCGGGAATGGTTTCCGGGAAGAAGTTTTGATCCGCGACAGCATCGATCCTCAGTGTTTCGACCTGCTCACCGCTCAATTCGATTTCCACAGAGGGAACGACAATGTCGTTGGTGTCTTCCGGGGAAACATTCAGATAGAAGGACATTTCCGGCATCCGCGGATCTGTGCCCAATTCGACTTCCTTACCATCCGATGCACCGTCCGCGTCAGTATCCCGGTTGACGGGGTCAGTCTGGTGTTGGTAAATTTCCGACATGTCATCCAGGCCGTCGCCATCGGTATCTGCCAGGGAGGGATCTGTTCCCAAGGCGACTTCATCCGCATTGTTGATGCCGTCGTTATCGAAATCTTCCAAAGCGTCCTGGGTGCCGTCGCTGTCGGTATCCTTACTCAAAGGATTATAGCTAAGAACAGCGATTTCGATATAATCACTCAGACCGTCACTGTCGGTATCGGGCAAACCGGGATTGGTTCCGTAAAATTCCTCAATGGGATCTGTCAGACCGTCACCGTCGGTATCTGTTGTGTCAGCAGTATTTACCCAGCGGGCATAAACCGTACAGTCTTCGTTCACAGGCGCGCTGAAATCAAAAGCCTGGGTGAAATTGCTGTCTGCATACCAGCCAACCAGAGTATGGCCGACTTTCACAGGAGATGCGGGAATCTCCGGAGTTTCTCCCACAAGGAGGGTCTGACTGGGAATCTCGCTGCCGCCGTTGGTTTCAAAGGTGACCGTGCGGTTCAGGTCGACCAGCTCATAAGTACAGCGGGCTTGGATATTGTAATCTTTATCCCCCACTGTGATAGGTTTATCCAAGATAATTTCGACTGTTTTTGTATCGGCTGCCATGGCGCGCAGGGGCATCACGGTCAGGAGCATGGCAATGCACAGGCACACGCTCACTGCCCGGGCAGCTTTTTTGCGCTTCGCAACCAAAATAATAACCAGTACAAGAACAATCACCGCAACGGCAATTGCGATCAGCTGGACGGTACCCATATCAAATCCTGCCGTCTCAGCATGGGCGACAACGGAGGCAGAATAATCCTTACCTGCTTCCAGGTTAAAGCCGCTGACGACAAGGTCTCCCTTGTCCGCAGACATCCCATCAGGCAGGATGATTTCAAGGGATAGGATTTTCATGGCGTGGTCATTTCCATTTTCGAGAGATACGGAGATTTTGATATCCTCCTTAGGGGCGTATTCTGTCTTATCGGTGGTGATGCCAACCTTTAAGCCATCCCGCACCCAGGTGCCTACTGCACCGGCATCCGGAGATAATACTGCCAAAGCCAGAAACACCAAGGAAAGCGCCAAGAATATACTTGCTATTTTCTTCATACGGATTCCTCCCATAATAGATTTGGAGATACGAAAATTCCTCATATTTCTCATAAGCAGAGTATAGCACACACGAATGGATATGGCAACAGAAAGTTTTCCGCAGCAGAACAAAAGGCCGCCCGGGGTGGGCAGCCTTTTGCAATATGTCTGTTTTAATCCAGCCAGAGGATCAGCTCCAAAACCTTTTTCGCGTTGACTACCAGATCTGCTCTGGTGATGAGTCCCTGAGCAAGAGCATGCTGCAGTCGGGCGGGATGGCCGTGGGGCATCCGCAGATTGTTGCCTGCCAGAGCTTCCCGGTAATGCTGGGCATGGTTACACCAGTCCGTCAGCACAAGGCCGTTGTAGCCCCACTCTTCACGGAGGATGCCGGTAAGCAGATCTTTGTTTTCCGAAGTGTAGGTGCCATTCATGAGGTTGTAAGCGGTCATAACAGAGCGGACGCCACCCTCTTTTACCACGATCTCAAAGGCCTTGATATAGATCTCCCGGAGGGCGCGCTCGCTGAGTCGGGAATCGCTGTTTTTACGGTTTGTTTCCTTATTATTGACGCAGAAATGCTTGACACAGGCGGAAATCCGCTGGGACTGGATGCCGCGAACCATAGCGGCAGCCAGTTTGCCGGCCACCAGGGGATCTTCGGAATAATACTCGAAGTTTCTTCCGCACAGAGGGCTTCTGTGGATGTTAATGGCCGGGGTCAGCCACATACCGAAGTTATTCTCCTTCAGCTCCATAGCGCCGGCAACGCCGATCTCATAGATCAGCTCCGGATCCCAGGTACAGGCCAGCAGGGTTGCCACAGGCCATGCAGTGGTATTCACGCCACGGTTGGCTTTGATCCGCAGGCCTGCAGGGCCGTCGGCTGTCATGACAGCAGGGATACCTACACCGTCGATGCCGCCAATGCCCTTGGTGTCCGCAGTATGGCGGTTGGGACAGCCGCCCAGCAAAGTGATAAGCTGATCGTCGGACAGGCTATCCAGGAAAGCATCCAGGGTGATATCCCCATCGGCAACCTGGGCAAGCTGGAGCGTACCGGGGGCGATGGGTGTGCCGAAGTCATTAGGGATGATATGCTGCATATCTCCATTGGGAGAATAGGGCCAGTCAGAGGTATCCAGAACCGGGTCATACTCGGACATTTTCAGTGTTTCGTAGCTGCCGTCGGCGCGGAGGCGGCAGGGCAGCTTTCTGGGATCGCAGCGATTTTGGTATTGGGCAGTCACGGTTTCTTGCGCGACGCCATAGCTTCCGATTTTTTCCAGGCTGCGGATGCAGTTACCGACATAAATGCCGTACTCACCGGGCAGGAGGATGTAAGCTGCCATTTTTTCATCATAGGACGCCAGTTCTGTCACCGGGATGGAAATTGTGACGGTTTCGGTTTCACCAGGCTGCAGAAGCTTGGTCTTTTGGAAGCCCCGAAGCTCGAATTTCGGCATTTCCAGCCGGCCGACCGGAGCGCCGCTGTAAAGCTGCACCACTTCTCTGCCGGCTCTGCTGCCGGTATTGGTTACGGCAATCTTGGCAGTGATTACATCACCCACAGTTTCGCAGCTTACGGGTTTGATTGCAAAGGTGGTATAGGACAGGCCGAAGCCAAATGGATAATTGACCTTTTGAGCCGCACCGGGGATGGTTTCAAAATAGCGATAGCCTACGAAAATATCATCGGTGTAGCAGACATAGTCCTCGGACTCGTTAAAGTTATAAGAAGAAGGATAATCGTCAAAGGTTGCTACAAAGGTATCCGTCAGCTTGCCGCAAGGGTTAATGTCACCGCAGAGGATATCCGCTTCGGCAAGGCCGCCCTCCATGCCGCCCTGCCATGCCAGCAAAACGGCCTTGATCTTCGGCTCGTGGATGAACCAGGAGGTATCCACCATACCGCCCACATTGAGAACCACAACGATGTTATCAAATGCACCGCAGACATCGCTGACCATTTGTTGTTCTTCTTTGGACAGGTAGAAATCCCCGTCGTTGGGCTCGCCTTTACGATCCCAGGCTTCTTCGGAGAAACGGCAGATGCTGATAATGGCAGTATCGCAGCTTTTCGCGGCAGCCAAGATTAGCTCGGCCGGAATCTCGGGTTCCACAGTGTAGCCGGGCTTCTTACCTTCGCTGTACTGCTGGGCCACATTTTCACGGTAGAACTGGTTCAGCGGGGCATAGACGCTGAGTTTGCCCTCGGACTGTTTGATCTCCATGCCCTGGGTCAGGTTCCGGACATAACGGACGGTGACATCGCCGCTGCCGCCGCCGCCCTTGACATAGTCCACGCTGGCCTTGCCGAAAAGCGCCACAGCGCTGCCCTGCTTCAGCGGCAGCAGAGTTTCCTCATTCTTCAGCAGAACCATACCCTCTGCCGCCGCCCGGCGGGACAGGGCGATATGGGCATCACTGCCGGTGACAAGTCTGCCGTCGGTGCCCAGGGGCAGAACTGGAAGATAACGGAATCTTTGCCATTTTGCCATGATAATATCTCCTCCTGTGTTTTATCTATTTACATTTTACAACAATGGCGGTATAATGCAAGCCATACAGGGCATTGTATTGGCCAAATATTGCTGTATTTGAGGAGCTGGCAAGAATGTTGTACAATTTTGAGGTGCGCCAATCCCCTTTTTCCGCCACACACATCACCGGACTTTCCCCCAAGCCCCACATTCATCCGCATTTGGAGCTCATCTACATCCGCAGTGGCAGCAGCCGGGCTTCTGTGGACGGCAGAGAACATCTTTTGGAGCAAGGAGATCTGATCCTCACCTTTCCAAACCAGATCCATTTCTACAACGACATTTCCCCTGTGGATGGCACCATGTTCATCGTACTTCCCCAGCTATTCGAAGATCTTCGGGATCTGTTCAGTCGATGCGTGCCAATTTCTCCGGTGATAAAGCACTGTCAATTATCTGAAAATGCTGCGGATCAGATTCAGGAAATCTTCCGGCTTGCCAATTCATCCCAACAGCTGGAAAGCATCGCCGCACGGGGATTGTTTCTTGCTTTGCTGGCAGGAGTTCTGCAAAAAATGGAAATGACGCCGGTGGAAAGCGATCACGATACGGTCAAGAATATACTGATCTACTGCATGGCCCACTACTTAGAGCCGCTGAATCTGGAAACTGTTTCGGATCACTTACACTTAAGCAAGTACTACATATCCCGAATCTTTCAGAATCGGTTACATATCAGCTTTCCGGAGTTTATCAACGCACTGCGGGTAGATCACGCCTGTCGGTTGCTGACAAACTGCAAAAGCATCACCGATGCGGCTTACGCATCCGGGTTTAATTCCATCCGATCCTTTAACCGAAATTTTGAGCAGCACATCGGTTTGACACCCACACAATACATACGGAAAACGAAGCAAAAAACATAAACGAGAGAGCATAGGCTCTCTCGTTTGCTTTTACAGCTTCTCTTTCAGCCAGGCTACGGACTGGCGCAAGCCCTGGACGGTTTTGACCTCCAGCACTGCCGTGGCACCCAGCGCCTCTGCACGGGAAAAGTATTTACCCATATCCAGGTCGCCGCTGCCCAGGGGCAAATGGTCTTTTGTACCGTTTAGCACATCATGGATGTGGAAGTGGCGCAGTCTGTCCGCTCGGCCAAAGATCCACTGTTCATCGGCAAAGCCGGCGCAGCAGTTATGACCGATATCCAGGGTCAGTCCGAACACCGGGCTTTCCAGCAGCACCGACAATGCTTCCAATTGGAAGGGCTTATAGCCGGTGGTATTTTCCACGCAGATGCGGATGTCGGCATCGCCGACGGCTTGCGTACACAGATCCCGGAAGGCGGCGATTCCCGCCAGGTATTCTTCACGGTAGGCTTCGAAGAAATGGATCTTCCGGTCGGGCATGGTATAATACGCGCCGCCGGACAGATGCATATTCAGAACCTTTGCGCCGATCTTTTTCGCCAGGACAATAACTTCCAGGACGCTTTGCCGATAGCCTTTTGCCACATGAGGGTTAAAGTCTGCCACATTCAGCTCATCGTTTAGGTGAATGGTGTAGAAAATGCCGTATGTTTCGGAATACTTATTTAGTTTATCTCCATCCAGCAAATGAGGCTGCTGGGTTGGAAAATTGGTATTCAGCTCCACAAAGGAAAGGCCAAGCTCCCGGCACAAAGCAGCGGACTGCTCCACAGTTTCCAATTCGATCATAGATGGCATACCCAATAGAAGCATAGCGTTCTCCCCTCTCATTTTTCCGTATCATATCATGCATTCACGGAAATTACAATCACAACGCATTGAAAAATCCATAGAATTTGTTATAATGGGAACAAACAGCGAAAGGAGCTCCGGTATGAAGCGTTTCCGAAAAGTATATCTGGAAATATCCAACATCTGCAATCTGCAGTGCAGCTTTTGCCCCGGTACCCGGCGCCAGCCTAAGGTAATGCAATCGGATATCTTTCGGCAGATTCTGACGAAGCTGCAGCCCTGGACGGATTATCTGTACTTCCACCTTATGGGCGAGCCCCTTTGTCATCCGAATTTGGAAAGCTATCTGGCTATGGCCAGGGATATGGGCTTTAAGGTCATATTGACCACCAATGGAACGCTGCTTGCCAAACAGCAGGATATGCTGCTTCGCTCCGGGGTACACAAGGTCAACATTTCCCTGCACGCATTTGAAGCCAATGACTTGGCTGTTTCCTTTGAATCCTATCTTTCCGACTGCTTCCGCTTTGGCCAGGCTGCTCAGGGAACGTGCATTGTTTCCTATCGGCTGTGGAATCATGGCGGCGCTGAAGAACTGAACGATGGAATTTTGAATGCCATGAAAACCTTCTTCCCGGATGAATGGGTACAGGAACCCCGGGGCATTCGGATTGGGCAACGGATCTATCTGGAGCATGGTGACAAATTCGACTGGCCGGATCATTCCGCCCCGGAGGGTAGTGACCGGGTATTTTGCTACGGCCTGCGGGATCAGATCGGCGTACTCTGCGATGGCACGGTGGTTCCCTGCTGCCTGGACCACGAAGGCGATCTGTCGCTGGGCAATCTACTCAATGAAGATTTAGAAGACATTCTGGCCTCCCCCAGAGCAAACGGTATCTACCAAGGCTTTTCCAAGGGGCAAGCCCAGGAAGAATTATGTCGCAAATGCGGCTATGCAAGAAGATTTACAGGTTAACGGTCGAAATCCTCTCGAAAATTCGGACACGGATATCGTTGCGAAATTGGGTTAACTGTGGTATTCTGTAAATATCATTGATAATTCTCATCACGGGAGAGATAGAATGCACCGGATCATAATTGCAATGGCCTCGGATGACTTGGGACATATTTTGGAATCAAAACTGAATACCGAGCATTCCGTAGTCCGCTGCTTTGACGGTATTACGGCCCTCGATTTACTCCGCCATCTTCGCCCGGACGCCCTGCTGCTGGATCTTTCCCTGCCGCTGCTCAACGGTCTGGACGTTCTGAAGCAAGCTACGGATTGTATTCCGCCCATCGTGATGGCCATTACGGATTACACAGGCCCAAGTTTGCAGGAGACCGCAAAGGACTGCGGAATACGGCATCTGTATATGCTGCCAGTTGAAATCGCCCGGATCTTAGAACAGTTGCGACAGGAATTGGTAGCCATGATCCCCGGATGCAAATCCGTGGATACCTATACAAGGCAGATTGAGGACATCCTTCTGCGTCTGGGCTTTAAAGCCAACCTTGTGGGCTATCAGCAGCTTTTGATCGCGATTCCGTTGGTGTTGAAAGACAGCAGCATCCCTGTGTGCAAGGAGCTGTATCCGGAGATTGCAAAACGCACAGGCATTCCGAAAAGCTCACCGGTAGAGCATACTATCCGTTCCGCCATCCGGGATGCCTGGACAAACGGCGATCCGGAGGCTTGGAAGCACTATTTCCCTACGCCATCCCGGCGGAAAAATCCTTACCCCAGCAACAAGCAATTCATCAACACCATCGCCAAGCGGCTGCGCATTGGTTAAAGCACCTCTTCGGAGGTGCTTTATGCATCTACAGACATCCGCAAGGTACTTGCTATTTTCTGTCTTAAGGACTATAATGAGGAAAAAGTTTCCGGAGGTGGATCATGGTAGAGAAAGAGGAACTGATTCGCATCGTAACATCCGCCCAGCAGGGCGATGAAAGCGGCGCCGCGGCGCTGTACAGCACCTTCTATAATGACATTTACTATTTCATACTGAAAACTGTATCAGACCCGGAATTGGCTGCGGATCTCACTCAGGATACCTTTATGGAAATCCTGCAGACCATCCGGCAGCTGAAAGAACCGGCAGCCTTTGTCACCTGGAGCCGGCAAATCGCCTACCACCGCTGCACTGCCCATTTCCGTAAGCGAAAGGAATTGCTTGCCGATGAGGACGAGGACGGTTACAGCGTCTTTGACACCATTGAGGAAGAACGGACGGAGTTCATTCCCGACGCGGCTCTGGATCAGGCGGATCTTAAGGCTACAATTCACGCTATGATCGCTTCCCTCCCCGAGGAGCAGAAATCCGCTCTGCTGATGCGCTATTTTGAGGAGCTGTCTGTCAGTCAGATCGCGGAAGTGCAAGGTGTATCCGAGGGCACAGTCAAAAGCCGGCTGAACTACGGACGAAAAGCCATCGGAAAAGCCGTGGAAGACTACGAAAAGAAAAACGGTGTCAAGCTGCACTGTGTGGGCATCGTTCCCCTGTTGCTTTGGCTGGCTTCCCAAGGGACCAAGAAAAGCGCAGCCGGCATGGCAGGCGCCGGGGCGGCTGCCGCCGGAACCGTGGGCGCAGCATCTGCGGCAGGAACTGCCGCATCGGGTACAGCGGCAGTGGGCGCCGCCGCTACATCTGTTGCCAGCGGATTGGCCATCAAAGTGGCGGTTGGCATCACTGCCCTTGCGCTGGCCATCGGCGGTATCACCGCCGCGGTGCTTTCCCAAAATGATGACGAATCCGACCGCCGTGAGCCTGTGGAAACCCAGCAGATCCTTGAAGATCCCATGGAATGGTACGGTTATGGCAGTGACCGGGGCGTGAACAATCCCAGATACTTTGAGATGTCCGTTTCATCCCTGACGGATACCGAAATTACCGGCCACTTGGAAGTGAGCCATCTCTACGAGATTTCCCACGACACGGATTTCACCGGCACGGGAAGCGAAAATGATGACGGGACTGTGCAATATGATCTCCGGTTTGAAACGCCGGTGACCATGGGCGTTTCCTCCTATGAATACTGGCAGATGACCATGACCTATGATCCTGAAACAGAGGAATTCACCTTCGACTGCGATTACTATGTGACCTTAGCCCGCCGCAGGGCTGAACCCAAAGAGGTCATATTGTCGGAGGATGCGGTATGGACCGGTGGCGGCACCTGCGATTTTTGCTACGGATCGGAAGCGGTGCATATATTCTCTCTGGATATTGAGAAAATGACAGATACCGGCATCTCCGGCGTGCTGACCGTTACCCGGGACGGCGTAGAGGAACACACATCCGCCTTTACCGGCCGTGGATATCTCACCGAAACCGGGGCAAGCTACGAAATCCGGTTAAAGAATCCCAAGACTGATATCGTTTGGATGTCTGAACGGACAGTGGAAATTTTCTGGATGCACTATGATAACGATGCGGACACACTGAACATTGAGGACATTACTTACTCCGCTTCCTGCTCCAGAGGTAACACATCCCCCTGCGACTGAGTCACAGGGGGATATTTCTGAGCTATGAAATTATCTGTGCAGCGCTTTGCGGAGCACCGGAGTGATAAGCAGCGCCACAGCGCCGCCGATGAGGGCGGTAAACAGCTGAGGCCAGGCGAACATGGTCGGCAGCATTTTGAGCATAGGCGGTGCCAAAACCACCACAGTGCCGATTTTCTTGCCCATCAGCGCACCCGCCAGAATGCCGCAGATCAGCTTCACAACCAGCAAGTATAAAACGCCAAACTTTACACCAGCGGCGGCTATAAGAGCCACAGGCTGCCGCCAGACGGGTCTGGCGCTATTGCCCGCTATCAGGCGAAGCAGCACCACAAAGCAAGTATTACCGATCATGATGGGCAGAACTGTAACAATGTTAGGGGCGATGCCGAACAGAAATGCAAACACCGGGCTGATCAGCGCAACGGCAATGCCGCCGCCCATACCCACCAGCAGCGCAGTGATGGCAAGCACGGCATTGACGCAGGAGCCGGTAACCAGCTGACCCAGGGGCTTGGTTACCGCCTGGAGAGCAATCAGCAACCCGAGCATACCTGCGGTTTCTGTGATCCAACGAATTTTCTTATTCATATTTCCTCCTTGATGGTGGAACAAAACAAATTCCGTTCAAATTCTTTCATACTTTTTCGCCTTTGTCAAGATAACAAAATATGAAAGAAATTTACGCGATCACTTTTTTAAGAATTTTGTAAAATATAAAACCGAATCGAATTTTCACCCCCCCTTATCATCAGAACCGATGATAAGGGGGGATTCAATTGCCGGAGCATTACAATCTGTATTACCTGTTTCTGGAAGACAAGTTAAAACATCCGCTGCCTGTGGAGAAATTTTCAGAAATTCAAAAAAATTTAGAAAAATTTTTCAAAAAGATAAAACCGCCGTAAGTTTCTTTCCCCCTTATCACCAGAAAGGGCGAATCGCCCACATAAAAAACCAAAGGAGATTGAAATATTATGAAGAAGTATTTTGCACTGATCCTCGCCCTGGCGCTGGCACTGAGCCTCTGCGCCTGCGAAAGCACCACTCTGGACACCAACCACGACGACAACGACACTCCTGCAACCACCGAAGCAACTGTCCCCAGCGAACCTGCCGAACCCGAGATCCCCAACTTGAATATGTTTGTTGGTACCTGGAAGCGGTTCACCGAAAGCTCCCTGAATCCCAACGAGTCCTTTACCCTGAACGCAAACGGCACTATGCTAAAAGACGGCAAAACCTACACCTGGACTGCTACGGAAACACCTCAGTCCTATCTTTACGAGATGGAAATCTCTGTTAAATACGAAGATACCGACGCTTTCACCATTCGCCTGCAGCGGACTCCCGACGATACTTATATGGCAAATTTCCGAAATTCCGGCAATGTCATGGGCAGCGGCACGGATTTCTACCGGGATGAGGATTACACCGTGGTGGAACTGACCGAAGATAATCTGCTGGATTATGTGGAAAGCAGAGTAGAGTTTGAATACGAGACCGATAAGGACGGTTATACCCAGGGCACTTACCGCAAGCTCTACATTGGTTTTAAGGATACTGTGGGTTATCCCTCCTACGGTAACGCGAATTTTATCAGCACAACTACCTACCAGGAAGTTACTTTCGATGCCAAGCCCGATGGCTACACTTTGGGTGAGGTGAAGAATGTCTATACTAACCTCAGTATCAACGGCGTTTGGCTCACCGGCGGCGACGGATGCTGGTGCTCTAGCACATACAACTGGTCTGTGGAGTCCGGCCAGACCAATACCATCCTCTGGGATTTCGATGTATTAACCGGCGTGGATTTCTGCTCCGGCAGAGTATTCCTGCTGAGATAAAATATTCCCCCTGTGATTCCCGGAAATCACAGGGGGGTATTTGCATGAAGTATTCAAAAACGGATTGGACAGATCAAAGCTCAGCCACTCTGTTCTCCTGCTTGGAAACCATAATTTCCAGATTGCCGTTACGCTCACGGATGCGGTCGATCATCTGCTTTTCCTGGCTGAGGTCGCGGAGGGTTATGTTGTAAGTAAGGCGGAACATACTGCCCATATTGGTGGTTTTGATCTGAATCAGTTCGCTTTTCTTGGTGTACTCGGCAAAGATATCGTCAAACACGCCGGTGTAGTCCAGATCTTCGGGGATGGTGATCTTAATGGTCTTCTTGACGGATTCACTCTTTGCGCTGCCAGAGGCCAGGAAGTTGTAAACAAGGAACATGACGCACATAATTAAGGTAAAAAGCGCGGCAAAGCCGAGATATCCCATACCTGCAATCAAGCCTGCGCCCATAGCCAGGAAAATCGTTACGATTTCCTTTGCGGAACCGGGGGCGGAACGGAAACGAACCAGGCTGAAGGCACCCGCTACTGCTACACCTGCGCCAATATTGCCGTTGACCATCATAATGACAACGCACACCACAGCAGGCAGAAGCGCCAGAGTCACCAGGAAGCTCTTGGTATATTCATTCTTCCAAATGTATGCAGCGGCCAGAATGAGTCCTAAAACCAGGGATACGCCCAGGCAGAGGATAAAATCCTCAATGCTGATGGTTTGCATCAGATCGGTATCAAAAATTCCTTTAAAAATTGCTTCCATACGACAAAGTCTCCTTTTGCGGTGTTAATTTTTTATTGGAAATCTCAGGGAATATCAGTGTACTGTATGCTGTACCGTATTTTGAAAATGAGGTTTTGTAGATCCGCTCCCGGGAAAGGATATCCACCATCCACAGCGGAATACCGCCGGAGCACTTTAACTCCATCAAAACATTCCCTTCCGGGAGGATCGATGTACCGTAGGCCGCTGAGCAAAGGTCAATATCCGTCTGGCGGCACAAAATATGATCATCGAATGTAATGCGGAAATCTCCGCCGTTCCGATCGTAATAAGCTTCCCGCTCGTATGAAAGGAACAATGTGGGCTTCAGCTTGCCGTAGAAGCTCATAAAATAGTCAATTTCCCGGGATATCTGGGTATTTACAGGGCATTGGCTTTCTCCGCAAACCCACTGCATTGCATCCGCTTCACACAGCGGAAGTCTGCGCTTATAGACCACCTTTTCGAACTTCTTTTTCAACTCCACAAACACGGTGCTGTCCGGCGTTGCCTGGGCGTAGCTCCTGATTCGCAGCTTTTCTTTATAAGCAGGCTTTTCAGCGGAACGCCTGATGAGTCTGTAATTGTCCGTGTCAAAGTAGATATTCCGGATCGTCGTCCGACCGTAATTATCAAGCCCCATGTAGGGTGCCATGGCTTTGAGAATTCGCTCTTTTTGCGCCAGGGTCAGCATATATTTCAGTTCATAACGCTTGAACACCGTTTGGAACGCCATCCGAAATCCTCCTTTCCACTTTCTAAACAACGTCCTCTGTTTAGAACAAAATCTACATAATGTACCTATTTTCGCTAATATAAGAGTATCACAGATTCAAGGAAAAATAAAGTCTAAACTTTAAATAATGTTTGATTTCTTCTGCAAGTATCAGATAAAAAGGAACCCCCCGGTAAAACCGGGGGTTCTTCATATGCGGGCATAGCCCTATGTTTCTTGCGTAATACGTAAACGCATAATAACAGCCCGCCAACTGCATTGTTTTACTTGCGACCCGTAAA
>SVLC01000078.1 GCA_015068155.1 Oscillospiraceae bacterium
ACCAACCCGTTGGGCATCCCTGCGCAGAGCAATTGTGCGCTTTGGAGCCGGTATCACCGTGGAACATCCTGGCGGTGACATTTACCAATAAGGCTGCCAATGAGCTGAAGGAGCGCCTGGTGCGTCTTGTAAACCCCGAGGCGGAGAATGTGTGGGCTATGACCTTCCATTCCGCATGCTGCCGCATCCTGCGCAGGGATGCCCAACGGGTTGGTTTGACGCCCCATTTTACCATCTACGATACCACCGATTCCGAACGGATCATGAAGGATATCATCAAGGATATGGGGCTGGATGACAAAACCTTTCCGGCAAAATATATCCTGGGAGCTATCAGCAGGGAAAAAGATGCCATGACTACGCCAGACCGGCTGCTGGAACGGGCTGAAATGAACGGTGATCATCGCGTGGCCATTATCGCGAAGGCTTATCAGATGTATCAGACCCGTTTGATGGAAAATAACGCGGTGGATTTTGACGATATCATTCTTTTGACTGTGAGGCTGTTGCAGGAAAACGAAGATGTGAGAAGATACTATCAGCGAAAGTTCCGATATGTGTTGGTGGATGAATACCAGGACACCAATCATTTGCAGTATCTACTGACCAGCTTGCTAGCCGGTGGTTACGAGAATATTTGTGTTGTTGGCGATGATGACCAAAGTATTTATCGCTTTCGCGGCGCCACCATTGCCAATATTTTGGATTTTGAAAAACATTATAAGGCCAGCCGGGTGATCCGTTTGGAGCAGAATTACCGTTCCACCCAGGCTATTTTGAATGCGGCAAACGCGGTGATCGCCAATAATTTAGGCCGTAAGGGTAAGCGGCTTTGGACCGCTAACGCGGAAGGACAACCCATCACCGTTTATGAGGCGACGGATGAAGGCGGCGAAGCCAATTATGTGGCAGGACGTGTCCTTGCCGGCGCCAAAGGCAATAATTTCAAAGATTACGCAATCCTATACCGCACCAATGCCCAATCCAATGCTGTGGAATATGCGTTCAAGCGGAACGGTATTCCGTACCGTATTATTGGTGGCACCCGGTTCTTTGATCGGGCAGAAGTGAAGGATATGCTGAGCTATCTGTGTGTGATCAACAACCGAAATGATGATTTGCGTTTACACCGAATCATCAATAATCCGCCCCGAGGTTTGGGACAGAAATCCATCGAAACAGCACAGCGGCTGGCAGATGCAGCAGGGAAGAATCTATACGATATCGTATCAGATCCCTATTCCTATGGTCCGCTGGAAAAAAGCGCCGGAAAGTTCATGCAGTTTACTGTTATGATCGAAGATCTGGCTGCCATGCTGGAAACCGGGATCAGCCTGCCGGACTTTTACGATCAGGTTCTGATCCGTACCGGCTATGCCGAGGCGTTGGAGATGAAACCGACGGAGGAAAATAAGACCCGGCTGGAAAATGTGAAGGAGTTGCGATCCAGCATTTTGAACTATGTGGAAAACACCGATAAGCCCAGTTTGGCAGGATTCCTGGAAGAAATTGCGTTATACACCGATATCGAACAGTACAATGCATCCGATGACGCGGTGGTAATGATGACCATGCATTCTGCCAAGGGCCTGGAGTTCCCACATGTGTTCCTGGTTGGCTTTGAGGATGGCTTGTTTCCCGGCATGCGGGCCATCGGCGACAGGGAAGAGATGGAGGAGGAACGGCGGCTTTGCTATGTGGCCATTACCCGCGCAAAGCAGACGCTTACCCTTTCACACGCCCGGCAAAGAATGCTCTATGGCCGCACCAGCGCCGCCATGGCGTCACGATTCTTGCGGGAGATACCGGATGATATCATCGTCAAAAAAGGCGGGTATCAGACTGCTGCCGCTTATGCCGGTTATGCCCAGAGTTACAGCCGCCCTCAGCAAACCATTCCCAAACGACCCGCCTTTAATCAGAGCGCACCGTCGGCTGCCAGCTATCTGGAGCTGAACAAGGGTGATATGGTGGAGCACACAGCATTCGGCAGGGGATTGGTGCTGTCTGTTCTGAAAATGAGCGGAGATGCGTTGCTTGAGATCGCATTTGACCGGGTAGGAACCAAAAAGCTGATGGCCAAAACCGCTTCGGTTCACATGAAAAAACTATAAACATATAGTACCATTGTATTGCATAGGTTTATCTGAGGTGATGACTATGCGATACTGGTTGCGAAGGATAACCCGATGGCTGCTGATCCTGATGGTGGCGCTTACTGCGCTGCTGATCGCATTTCGCATCCGCTACAATCAGGTAATCATGGATCTTGCCAAGACCCAGGTGGTCAATTCCACCTCGGATCTTATCAACGACGCGGTGGCACAGCAGATCGCCAATGAAAATATACAATACGATCGTATTGTTTATTTTGAAAAAGATATAAACGGCAAAATTACAGCATTAAAAACCAACATCGGTGAAGTGAACCGCATCAAAACCGACACTTTGAATGTGATCAATGATGCGATCATGGACATCGACTATACAGATATGGGAATCCCTCTTGGCAGTTTGTTTTTACCGGAAGTATTATCCGGAAGAGGTCCGCAAATTCCAATCAAGATCCTTTCCATTCGTAATTCCGACGGCTATTTTGAAAGTAGTTTTACACAGGCAGGTATCAATCAAACACTGCATCAGGTGCATATGTTCGTGCTGGTGGATGTTGCCGTATTGGTACTGGGCAGGACGATGGTCTTTACGGTAGAAAGTGATGTAGTGGTTGCCGAGACCATTATCGTAGGGGATGTCCCCGATACCTTTTTCCAAACAGGAGGCAATTATGGATCATAAAGAGAGAATCCAGGAACTGACGGCTGTGTTAACGGAAGCCAATTACCGTTACTATGTGCTGGATGATCCGAAAATGCATGATTTTGAGTATGACCGGCTGCTGAGGGAGCTGGAAGAGCTGGAAGCGGCGTATCCTCATCTGGCACAGCCGGATTCCCCCACGAAGCGGGTAGGCGGCCAGGCTTTGAGTCAATTTACAAAATACACGCATCCGGTGCCGCTGATGAGTTTGCAGGATGTTTTTTCGCCGGAGGAACTGTCTGATTTCCTGCAGAAAATTTCTGAAAGTTTCCCGTCGGTATCTTTTTCTGTTGAGCCCAAGATCGACGGACTTTCTGTAGCTTTGGAATACGAAAACGGTGTATTCGTGCGGGGCGCTACCCGCGGAGACGGCAATGTGGGCGAGGATGTGACGGAAAACCTGAAAACCATCCGTTCCATTCCTATGACCATTCCCAATGCGCCGGCCCGGCTCATCGTTCGGGGCGAAGTATTCATGCCGAAAAAAAGCTTTGAAAAACTAAATACCCGGCAGGAGTTGGAGGGAAAACCTCTCTTTGCCAACCCAAGAAATGCTGCTGCCGGCTCTTT
>SVLC01000041.1 GCA_015068155.1 Oscillospiraceae bacterium
ATCAATTTGGGCGGCAATGTGGCCATGTTTGTGCCGCTGGGCTTTTTTGTGCCCTGTATCTGGGAAAAGCTGAGGAAAATCGGTTGGCATTTTCTTTGCATGGTGCTGACCATCCTGGCGGTGGAGCTGCTGCAGTTGGCCACCGGCCTGGGTACCTGCGACATTGATGACCTGATCCTGAATTTGGTGGGTACTGGCCTGGGGTTCGGCTTGTTCCATTTATGGAAACGCATAAACTGTAAGGGAGGGCCTTGACCCTCTCAGAAGATTTCGATAACCGAAGCGCGCACCCATACGCAGAAGTGTAACAAATCTGTTGTTGCGAGGAGTCGCCTACAAGGCGGCGATGTGGCAATCTCCCGGTATAAAGAAATAACAAAACCGTCGGTCACTAAGACTGACGGTTTTTATTTATATGATTTAGATTCGTTCGTTAATCCAATCATGTAATCGGCAGAAAGATTGTAGAACTGACACAACTTAATAAGATCGTCGATTTTTAGTTCAGCTCGGCCGGCTTCAATATGATTATAACCTTGTTGAGATTTATTTAGAATCTTTCCCACATCGGATTGGGTCAGATCCCGGTCCTCGCGAATATTTCGAAGTCGTGTGCGATAATCTATCACAAGGTGCCACCCCCCTTCTTTTTAGGTATAGTATCATACTCTAACTTTGAGTATTGACAAATACTCAAAGATTGAGTAAAATGTTTCTTAGGGGGCGACTTAATGGTGAAGCGCAGGACGAATATAGTTGCTGCAATACTGGCGGTAACATTGGGTGGCTTCCTGTATGTGCTGTTGCGGGAAAATACATATATTGCAAAAGTGTTCTCGGACAATCAAATAGTGGTATTATGCCGCACAGCGTTTGTCGGCCAAGAATGGTATGCAGTATCTTGTTATCTGCCGGATTTCCTTTGGGGATTTGCGTTGAGTTGCTCGATGATTGCTGTGTTTGAGCCATCAAAAGTGGGTGTTTTTGCTGTGCTTTGGTGGGGATACTGTGTGGGTCATTTTGGGAAGCGTTGCAGACCCTACGCTTGGTACCTGGAACTGGCGATATATGGGACATACTGATGTACGTTTGCGCAGCCGCATTTGCATACTTGATCAACATAAAGGAGAGAAAGAAATGAAGAAAACAAAACTGATGATCGCGATTTTATTGATTGCAGTGTTTGCTGTTTTTGCGTTGGGTAGCGGAGATAGCGATACAGACGATCAGGGAAGTCAAGGTGCCAACAGTACACAGGGAAATTTGGGAGATTATAATGTGGATATCAACGGCTGCCGTGTTGCGCAAGACTATGAAGGCAAACCGGTGATTATTATTCAGTACACATTTAAAAATGTGGCGGATGATGAGGCAGCATCTTTTGCCTGGAGCATTTCTGATAAGGTGTATCAAAATGGTGTAGAATTGGAGCATGCCTACTCTTTGGACGACAGCGCAAATTACAATAGCGAAAATAAAAGCACAAACATTAAGATGGGAGTATCCATTGAAGTGGAGGTTGCATATGAATTAAAAGATACAACCGCAGATGTTGAAGTTGAGCTGAAAGAGCTGATAAGTTTTGATAACAAAACTGTAAAGAAAACATTTAAATTGGAAAATGTAGAGATGCCCAAACAGGGTAATTTGGGTAAATACTCTGTAGAGATTCTCAGTTGCCGGTTGGCGGTAGATTACGAAGGCAAGCCTGTTGTCATTGTAAAATACAGTTTTGAAAATGTTTCCGATTCCAATGCGGCTGCATTTATTTGGAAAGTAAGCGATAAGGTATATCAAAGCGGCATCGAACTCGAAAAAGCGATTCTGTTAGAAGATGATGCGGACTACGATGCAGGAAAACAATCTGCGGAAATTCAAAAGGGAACAAGAATCGAAGTAGAGGTTGCTTATGTGCTTAATGATATTACCACGGATATTGAGGTGGAAGTAATGCGATTGATTAGCACGGATGAAACAGTATTGAAAAAGACATTTGCGATTGCGGTTCCGTGAAAAACTTAAGCGGGCGATTCATGAATCGCCCCTACTATGTTGTACCAATACGAAGAATGACGGATTCTTCGTATTGCTGGTCTAGAATGACATAGCTTGACACAAAATCTACCTCCCGGGCATAGGTTAGCCCGGGAGGTTTTGTCGTATGAAAACGGAATTTATCACTTTTCGTTCGGTGACCCCGGCGCAACGGGGCCAGCGGGTATTACAAAGAGCCGGGGTGGACACCCTGATCCAGCGCACGCCCCGCTGGATGGCGGAAAAAGGCTGCGGCTACTGTCTGCGGCTGCGGCCGGAGGAACTGATCCGGGCGGTGGACCTGCTGCGCAGAGAAAATGTACCCTTCAGTAAAGTCTATGCCACCGTAGGCGGCAGCTTGGAGGAACGGCAGGTATGATCTATCTGGATAATGGCGCCACATCCTTTGTAAAGCCGCCCGCGGTCCGGGCGGCTGTCCTTTCTGCGATGGCCCATTGCACCAATCCCGGGCGGGGCGGATATCCGGCGGCCATGGCGGCGGCGGATACGGTGTATCGGTGCCGGGAGACGGCGGCGCAGTTGTTTGATTGCCGGCCGGAGCAGGTAAGCTTCACTGCAAATTGTACCCACGGCTTGAATATTGCCATTGGCAGTCTGCTGCAGCCAGGGGACAAGGCGGTGATCTCCGGCTTTGAGCATAATGCCGTGACCCGGCCGCTGCATGCGCTGGGGGCGGAGGTCATCGTGGCCGGACGGCGGCTTTTTGATTGGCAGGATACCTTGCAATGCTGGGAGGATGCGCTGCGGCAGCGACCAAAGGCGGCTATTTGCACCCATGTATCCAATGTATTCGGCTATATTCTGCCTATTGACCAAATCGCGGCGCTATGCCGGCGATACGGCGTGCCGCTGATCGTAGACGCGGCCCAATCGGCGGGAGGATTACCGGTAACATTGGGAGTCTGGAATGCGGCTTTTGTTGCTATGCCGGGTCATAAGGGACTGCTGGGCCCGCAGGGGACGGGGCTGCTGCTTTGCGGCAGAGAACCAAAGCCGCTGCTGTTTGGCGGCACCGGCAGCAATTCCCGGGAACAGGCTATGCCGGATTTTCTGCCGGACCGCCTGGAAGCCGGTACGCTGAATGTGCCGGGGATCGCGGGATTACAGGCCGGGCTGGATTATATCAGACGGAAAGGGGTGGATAAATTGTTTTACCGTGAGCATAGGCAACTGGAAAACTGTATTGCAGGACTAAAACGGCTGGGTCTAAAGGTGTTTGACGGGCCGCATCAGGCCGCTACGGTCAGCTTTGTGCCCCGGGGAGATTGCGAGGAAATCGCGGAAAAACTAGGCCGGCGGGGGATTGCCGTCCGGGCGGGATTGCACTGCGCGCCGCTGGCCCATGAAAGTGCCGGCACCCTACAGACCGGTACGGTGCGGGTCAGCTTCGGAATGAATGCGAACGGGAAGCAGACTGAAGAATTTTTGCGAATTCTGTCCCTGTTGTAACAAAAAATTTTTAGTTTTCTATTGCTATCGGCAGCGTTTTCCGCTATAATGGTAAAGATAATAGGGTGGCTATAGGGTTTTGTGCCCGTAGCCTGTTTCTGAGAGGAAAGGCGGTGAAATGCTGTGGGCGAAATACTGAATAATATGTGGATCCAACTGCGGAATATGCAGTGGTCCGATTATCTGGATATTCTCGTGGTGGCATTTTTGATTTATAAAGTTCTGCCGTTGTTCCGCTCTGCGGGTACACTGCGGATTCTAAAAGGTATCGTGGCGGTGCTGCTGATTGCCTGGCTGACGGAAATTTTGGATATGTACGCCATGCATTATATGGTGGAACAGGTTATGACCGTGGGCCTCTTGGCGCTGGTGATCCTGTTTGCGCCGGAGCTGCGCCGGATCCTGGACCATTTGGGTAATGTGAAGATCGGAAAGTTCTTTGGCAACGAATATTCTGACCAGGATATGCGCGCCGCCATCGACCAGACCGTAATGGCCTGTGAACAACTGAGCAAGGAAAAAGTAGGTGCGCTGATCGTATTTGCCCGGGATAACGCGCTGGAGGAATACAGAAAGACCGGCACCGAAGTGGACGCGCAGATCTCCGATCCGTTGCTGCGCAATATTTTCTTCCACAATTCTCCGCTGCACGATGGCGCCGTCATCGTAGCCGACGGCCGGATCGCCTGCGCAGGCTGCGTGCTGCCGCTGTCTGCCAATCCCCGGATCCCTAAGGAATTGGGCACGCGCCATCATGCCGCGGTTGGTATGAGCGAAGCTTCCGATGCGGTGATCGTGGTGGTATCGGAAGAAACGGGCACCATTTCCGTGGCGGTGGGCGGTATGCTCAAGCGGCATTTGGCCCCCCAAATGCTGGGACGGCTGCTGCACAACGAGTTGATGCCGGATCTGTCGGAAAAGGAAGAGAATTTGGCTCTGCGGCTGAAACAAAAGCTGCGCAAGACCGTAAAGGGGGATGGCAGAGATGAAAAGTAAAGTACTCCGTTTTCTGCTGTCGTTGGCAATTGCGCTGGGTATTTGGCTGTATGTGGTCAGTGTGGTCAGCCCCGAATCCGAAGCCACGATCTTTCAGGTGCCTGTGATGCTGGAGGGAGAGAAAAGCCTGGCAGAACGGGATCTGATCATTGTTTCCGATAAGAATTTTACGGTAGACCTGAAGCTGTTCGGAAACCGTGTGGATCTGAACAAACTGACGGCGTCCAACATTACGCTCCAGGCGGATCTGAGCCAGATCACAGAGCCCGGCGAGCACAATATCCGCTATTCCATTGCGTACCCCGCAGTGGTAGAACCCGGCAATGTAGAGGTTTTGGAAAAAGATCCCCAGCACATTACCATTACCGTGGTGGAAACGGAATGGAAAGAAGTGCCGGTGAAGGTGGAATACGGCACCAGCCGGGTGCCGGACGGCTACGTGGTGGATCGGCAAAACCCGCAGTTTGACCATAATACGGTGATTGTTTCCGGTCCGAAAGAGACCCTGGAGTATGTACAGTATGCCAAGATCGATGTGGATCTGACCGGTAAGGTGTCCACCATTGATGATAGCTATAAGGTGATCCTGTGTGATGCCAGAGGCAACGATGTGACCCGCAATGAGGGCCTTAAATATGTGGATAAGCTGAGCACCAATATCAATGCGATCCGCGCGAAGATCCAAATTTATAAGATCAAAGAGGTGCCGCTGGTGGTGGAAGTGATCCCCGGCGGTGGCCTGCGGGAGGAAGATGTGGTACTGACGCTCAGTCAGCAGTCCATCGTGGTCTCCGGCAGTGACCGCGATCTGGAAAAGCTGGATCAGATCGTGGTTGGTACCGTGAAACTGGCGGAGCTGATGGAAAGCACCCGATTGGCATTTGATGTGGAGCTGCCCGCCAAGATCGATAATATCACCGGTGTGGATGAAGTAACTGTGGATATCGAACTGCCGGAGCTGGAAGTTCGTACCTATGCCGTGACGCAGATCCGCACAGAGAATGTTCCGGGAAACCGGGGCGTGAAGCTGGTAAACCAGGTGCTTAATGTGCAGATCCGCGGCACCAAAGAAGCGCTGGATAGCATCTCTGCTGCGGATATCCAGGCGATTGTAAACTGTGAGGATGTGGCAGGTATGTCCAATACCACCACGCGCTTGTCTGTGACCATCGTGATCGCAGGAGAAACCACTGCCGGCGCGGTAGGGGAATACTATGTGGTGGTGGAAGTCACAGAAATCAACAGCGGCACGGGAGGATAAATGGAACAAATCGTGTGTGTCGGCCGGGTGCTGGAAGATGGCAGCGCTGAGGTGATCCGGATGCGGGAAAGCGCCTGCTCCGGGGATTGCCATCAGTGCAGCGGCTGTGGGTCAACCAAGCAGACCATGGTGCTTCGGGTGGAAAATCCCATTGGCGCCAAGGTGGGTGATTGGGTTGTCATCGAGGCCAAGACCAGCGCGGTACTGAAAGCGGCTGCGGCGCTGTATATTCTGCCGCTGGTGCTGTTTGTGGGAGGCTACCTGCTGGGCGAGCATTTGTGGCAAATGGGCATTCCGATCAGTCTGGGCGGCTTGCTGCTGGGCTTTGTGCTGGTGAAGCTGCTGGACCGGCATATGTCAAAAAAGGGCCATGCCTACACCATTACCGGTATGGCCAAAGGACCCCGCGCCTAATATTACAGAAAAAAGGGGATAATACATGTTGATCAAAAGCATGACCGGCTACGGCCGCGCCGTGGAAACGGTGAATGGCCGGGAGTTTACGGTGGAGATCCGTTCTGTCAATAACCGGTATCTGGATTGTACTGTTAAGCTGCCCAGAACCGTGTCCTTTGCCGAGGAGGATGTAAAACAGGCTGTGAAAGCGGCTATCTCCCGGGGTAAAGTAGATGTGTACATCACCATCCGTTCTGAAAACGGCACCGATGCCAGGGTGATTTTGAACACCGGCATGGTGGAAGGCTATCTGGCGGCTATGAAGCAAATGGCTGAACAGTATCCTGTTCATAACGATATCAGCGTCGCTCTGATCTCCCGGATGCCGGAGGTGTTCTCCGTGGAAAAGCCGGAGGTGGATGAGCAGCAGTTGCTGTCGGACCTGATGAGCGTGGTTCGGAAGGCATTGGAAGGCTATGATGCCATGCGCACCCGGGAGGGTAAGGCCCTGGAAGAGGACCTGCGCGGCCGCGGCGCCACCATCGAAGGCCTGGTTTCTCAGGTGGAACAGGGCAATGCACAAACGGTGATCGATTACCGCACCCGCCTGGAGGCCAAGCTGAAGGAAGTTCTGGCATCTACCACCATTGATGAAAGCCGTATTCTCACGGAAGCGGCGATCTTTGCTGACAAGGTGGCAGTGGATGAAGAAACGGTCCGCTTGAGAAGTCATTTACAACAGATGTACGCTATGCTGTCCGGTGGCGGCGCAGTGGGCAGAAAACTGGACTTCCTTCTGCAGGAAATGAACCGGGAGGCCAATACCATTGGCTCCAAGTGTACCGATGTCCGGTTGGCCCGGATCGTAGTGGACATTAAGGCGGAACTGGAAAAGATTCGCGAGCAAACCCAGAATATTGAGTAAGGGGAAGGATATGAAGCTGATCAATATCGGTTTTGGCAGCATGATCTCCGCCGCCCGGGTTTTGGCGGTGGTGGATCCCGATTCTGCACCGATCAAGCGTGTGGTGCAGGAGGCCAGGGAACGGGGAATGCTGATCGACGCATCCTATGGCCGCAAGACGAAGGCAGTCATCCTGATGGACACGGATCATGTGATCCTGTCTGCGATCACCCCGGAAGCACTCAGTACCCGATGGACAGATAAACAAAACACCCATTATGAGGAGGAAGAGGAATGAGCTTCGGTCATCTTTTTGTCATTTCCGGCGCATCCGGTGTAGGTAAGAGTTCTATTTTGAGAAAAGTGATGGAACAAATGCCTGACCTGCAGTTTTCTGTTTCCGCTACCAGCCGCGCTCCCCGTGAGGGAGAGACCAATGGCGTACAGTATTTCTTCGTTACAGAGGATGCTTTCCGCCAAATGATCGCCCAGGGCGCTTTCGTGGAGTATGATTACCATATGAATAACTACTATGGCACACTGAAGTCCGAGGTTTTGAACAAGACCAAGTTGGGCAATATGATTCTGGATGTGGAGCCGGTGGGAGCCATGCGGGTCAAAGAGATCTATCCCGAAGCAACACTGATCTATGTGGCACCGCCCTGCTGGGAGATTCTGGAACAGCGTTTGCGTACCCGCAATGATACCCCGGAAGAGCAGATCAAAATCCGGCAGCAACGGGCTGCCTGGGAGGAATCCCAAAAAGATAAATACGATTACATTGTGATTAACGATGTGCTGGATGAGGCTGTGGAAAGTGTTCTGGGCATCATCCGCCAGCACACGAAAGATTGATATTTTGGAGGAAAAATAATATGCTGTATCCCCCTGTAGCAGATTTGCTGAAGAATGTGGAAAGCCGTTACTTGCTGGTAAATGTGGTGGCACAGCGTGCCCGTCAGATCGCCGCCGAGGCAGAAGCCCTGGGTGAAAACCTGCCGGAGAAGCCTGTTACCATCGCCATTAAGGAAGTGGCTGCCGGTGAACTGACTGCCGGCCTGAAGGAAGAATACTGCAAGTAATTTTTGGGTAAGGGAGGGCATGATATGATTGCAAAAATTGCTGTCAGCGCGGCAACTTTTGCCATAGACAAGCCCTATTCCTACCGGATTCCGGAGGGAATGGCGCTGCAGCCCGGTATGCGGGTGCAGGTGCCGTTTGGCAAAGGAAACAAGCGCACGGAGGGCGTGGTGCTGTCCGTGGAGGCAGGCGAGGAGGCATCGCTGAAGCTGATCGACTGCTGTTTGGATGAAGAACCGGTGTTGACGCAGCAAATGCTGCGTCTTGCCGCCTTTATGCGGGAACGTTATTTTTGTACGCTGTTTGACGCGCTGCGGGTGATGCTGCCGGCGGGCTTGTGGTTTGATGTGAAAAATCAGATCAGCCTTACCGATGATCGCAGCTGGCAGGATAAGCAACTACGGCAGAAAAACGGTACCCGGGTTTTACAGTTGCTGCTGGAATTGGGCGGACAAGCAGAAGAGTCTGTGCTGCGAAATGCGGTGCCGGATACCCAGGAACTGGAAGAAGCGCTGGCTTACCTGCAAAAGAAAAAATGGATCACCGCCCAGCAGGATTTTCAGGCCAGGGCCGGTGATAAAACCGAACAGATCGCCACATTGGCATCCTCTGCTGAGGAAGCCATGGAGTATGCGGCCCACCGCCCCAAGTCTGCATCCCAGCAGAGGGCTGTGTTGGAGATGCTGTGCAATTTGGGTACGGTGTCCGTCAAAGAACTGTGCTATTTTACCGGCGCGAAAAGCGCCACGGTGAAACGGTTGGCGGAGCTGGGGTATGTAAACTTATCTCAACGGCCGGTGCTGCGCTGCCGACAGATCACGCAGACCCCGGTAAACGGTCCGTTGGTACTCAATCCGGAGCAGCAGGCCGCGTTTGACGGTCTTGCGGCTCAAATGGAGCAGGAACAGCCGGGCAGCGCTTTGCTGTATGGCATTACGGGGTCCGGCAAGACGGCAGTGTATTTATCGCTGATCCGCCGCGCGCTGGAAATGGACAAAGCGGCCATGCTGCTGGTGCCGGAAATCGCGTTGACACCCCAACTGTTGAGCTTGCTGGCCGGTCATTTTGGAGACCAGGTGGCGGTGCTGCATTCCAGCCTGCCTGCCGGCGAACGTTATGACCAATGGAAACGGGTCCGCAAGGGCGATGCCAAAGTCATCGTAGGCACTCGCAGCGCAGTATTTGCCCCCGGAGATCGACTGGGACTCATTATTTTGGATGAGGAGCAGGAACATTCCTATAAATCGGAAAGCAATCCTCGATATGCTGCCAAGGAAGTGGCGCTGTGGCGGGGAATCAAGGAGCAGGCGTTGGTACTGCTGGGTTCCGCTACGCCTTCGGTGGAGACCATGTACCATGCGAAAAAGGGGGATCATACCCTTTATCGCCTGCAGAACCGATATAACGGCAGTCAACTGCCGGAGGTGCGCCTGGTGGATATGCGTCGGGAGCTGCAAGAAGGCAATGATACCGGTTTCAGTATCGACCTGCGGGAAGCCATTATGGCTACCCTTGCCGCCCAGCGGCAGACGATTTTGTTTTTGAACCGCCGTGGCAACAGCCGCAGCATGGTCTGTGTGGATTGCCGTCAAGCGCCGGAATGTAAGCGCTGCAGCGCAAGGCTCACCTATCATTCTGCCAATGAACGGCTCATGTGCCATTATTGCGGGTATTCCATTCCTGTGCCCCATAGCTGCCCAAGCTGCGGCGGCCATTTGAAGCGCCTGGGAATCGGCACCCAAAAAGCCCAGCAGGAGCTGAGCGAGCTGTTTCCGGATATGGAAGTGGTGCGGATGGATGCAGATACCGTATCTGCGGTGAACACCCACGAAAAGATCCTGGAACGCTTTCAACAGGAACGGCTACCTGTGCTGATCGGCACGCAAATGGTGGCCAAGGGCTTGAATCTGCCTAATGTGACCCTGGTCGGTGTGCTGGATGCGGATATGAGCCTGTATTCCAGTTCCTTCCGGGCAGCGGAGACCACATTCAATATGCTTACCCAGGTGGTGGGCCGGGCCGGCCGCGGCGCATACATGGGACAAGCGGTGATCCAAACCCTGGTGCCGGACCATGCGGTGCTGAAGCTGGCGGCCCGGCAGGATTATGACGGCTTCTATCAAATGGAGATCCGTATGCGCCAGGTGCAAAACTGCCCGCCTTTTGCTGATTTAGCTGAGGTGACCTTTACCGGTCAGGAAGAAGGGGCGGTGCTGCGGGGCGCGGCAAAATTCCGGGAGAGCCTGCTGGCATGTCTCAAATTGCCGGAATATCAAAACGAACAATGCACCGTGCTGGGGCCTGCGCCATGCCCGGTGATGAAGATCAATTATAACTACCGATACCGTTTGACCCTGCGCAGCCGCATGAGCAAACAATTGCGGTTGCTGTTGGCCCATCTGTTGCGGCAATTTGCTCTGGATAAAGCCAACCGGGGGGTAAACGCTTTCGCGGATGTGAACGGTTACGATGCATAAGGAGAGAAATATATGGGACTGCGTAAGATTTTGACGGATAAGGATCCGGCGTTGCATAAGGTTTGCAAGCCGGTGACGGCATTTGATGGCAAGCTCCACAAACTGCTGGACGATATGCGGGAAACACTGATCGACTCCAATGGCGTGGGCTTGGCTGCGCCCCAGGTGGGCATTCTGCGCCGGGTTTTTCTGGTGGATGTGGGTTTGAATGGGGAGGATATTCTCGAGTGCATCAACCCGGAGATCCTGGAGACCGACGGTGAGCAGGAGGGCGCCGAGGGCTGCCTGTCCGTGCCCGGCCGCTATGGTCTGGTGAAGCGTCCTTACTGGGTGAAGCTTCGCGCCCAGGATCGCAATGGTGATTGGTTTGAAGCCGAGGGCGAGGAGATCATCGGCCGCTGTTTCTGCCACGAAAATGACCATTTGGATGGCATCGTTTACACCGAAGTGATGGAGCGATTCCTCACAGAGGAAGAACTGGAGATGGACGAATAAGAATGCTGCAGGGCGGGAGCAAGCCCCACCCTGGGATAAAGTTTGGAGGAAAACTGCATGCGCGTGGTTTTCATGGGTACGCCGGATATTGCGGCGACCTGTTTGCAAAAAATATTGGATGACGGTTTTGAAGTGGTGGGTGTCTACACCCAGCCGGATAGACCGAAGGGCCGGGGTATGAAGATGGTGTTCAGCCCGGTGAAGGAGTTGGCGATCAGCCACAATATCCCCGTGTTTCAGCCGGAAAACTTCCGGGAGGATGCTGTGGTGGAGCAGTTGGCGGCTTTGCGGCCCGATGTCTGCGCGGTGGTGGCTTACGGCCGCATTTTGCCGCAGCGGGTGCTGGATATCCCCACCAAAGGCTGCGTGAATATCCATGCCAGCTTGCTGCCCCAGTACCGGGGTTCTGCGCCTTATCAGTGGGCGGTGCTGGAGGGATTGAAGGAAACCGGCGTGACGGCTCAGCATATGGCGCTGAAAATGGATGCCGGCGACATTATCGATGTGGCAAAGACCCCTATCGGCGAAAATGAAACTTCCGGTGAACTGCTGGATCGTTTGGCAGTGTTGGGCGCGGACCTGCTGAGTCGGGTGCTTACCCGATTTGCGGCGGACGATGTGACGGGCACTCCTCAGGATGAGAGCCAAGTGACCTTCGCGCCTATGCTGGATAAATCCATGTGCCCCATTGATTGGAACAAAACAGCCCAACAGGTACACGATCAGGTCCGGGGCTTGCATCCCTGGCCGGTGGCAACTGCCAAATTGGGTGGTACGCTGTTTAAGATCCACCAAACGGTGGTGTGCGACGGCAGCGGCAAGCCCGGACAGATTTTGGAACTGACGAAAACCGGCCTGCGGGTGGCTTGCGGCGAGGGCGCTGTGGAGATCCGCAGCCTGCAGGCTGAAGGCGGTAAGCGGATGGCTGCTCCCGATTATTTCCGGGGCCATCCTTTGGAGATTTAACATGGGCGCCCGGGAAACAGCACTGAATGTGCTGATCGCCTGCCGCAAAGAGGGTGGCTGGTCCAACGGCGTTTTGAAAGAATATCTGCAGCGGGATCATTTGGATCGCCGGGATGCTGCTTTGGCAACAAGATTGTGCTATGGCGTGCTGCAGAACCGTTTGAAGCTGGATTTTTACCTGCAGCAGCTTCTCACCGGAAAACTCAAGGATCTGCATCCTGCTGTGCGGGATATCCTGCATTTGGGTCTATACCAGATGCGGCAGATGGATAAGATCCCTTCTTCCGCCGCGGTGAACGAGTCGGTGGATCTGGCTAAGAAGTATTGTAAAAAACAACGGTATGCGCCGGGGTTGGTAAATGCGGTGCTTAGGAAGGCTGCCAATGAGCCGCTGACCGAGCCTACCGGCTGGCAGGAGAAGTATTCGCATCCCCAGCCTCTGATCGATATGCTGAAGAACTATGTTGGCAAGGACAGAATAGAAAGTATGCTGCAGGCCAACAATGAAGCGCCGGATACGGTGGTGCAGGTCAATACCCTGAAGACCACCGCGGCGGCCCTGCTCGCCAGACTGGAAGAGGAGGGCGTGGCAGCCCAGCCTCACGGTTGGCTGCGTGATTGCCTGGTGCTGTCCGGTACCGGTAATCTGGAAAAGCTGCCGGCATTCCGGGAAGGACTTTTTTATGTGCAGGATGCGGCGGCAAAGCTCAGTGTAGTATGCGCCGGCCTGACGATTGGACAAAATGTGCTGGATTGCTGCGCGGCCCCCGGCGGTAAAAGCTTTGCGGCTGCCATGGCCATGGAAGGCAGCGGCAGCATCACTTCCTGCGATGTGCATCCCCATAAGGCGGAGCTGATCGCCAATGGCGCGGCCCGGTTGGGTATCGGGATCCTGCATGCCCGTTGCCGGGATGCTACTGTCTTCGTGCCGGAATGGGAAAACGCGATGGACACGGTGATTGCCGATGTGCCTTGCTCTGGCCTGGGCATCATTCGAAAAAAACCGGATATCCGGTATAAAAATCTGCAGGAAATGGCGGCGCTGCCGACGTTGCAGCTGCAGATCTTGAATAATCAGGCGCGCTATGTCCGCCCCGGCGGTGTACTGCTGTATTCCACCTGCACCCTGGTGCGGGAGGAAAATGAAGGGGTGGTGGAGTCCTTCCTAAAGGAAAACACGAACTTCCGCCTGGAAAAACTGCCGCTGCCGATGCCATTTCCGGAGAATACCTCCGGTATGCTGACTTTGGTGCCTGGCGAATATGACACGGACGGCTTCTTTATTGCGAAGCTGCGGAGGAATCCATGAATCTCAAATCCATGACTTTGCCGGAGGTAACGGCGGCGTTAAAAGAGTTGGGGCAACCTGCTTTCCGAGGAAAGCAGGTCTATGCCTGGCTCCATAAAGGCGTCAGAAGCTACGATGAAATGACCAACCTGCCAAAAGATCTGCGGGAGGCTTTGGCACAGCAGTATCCGCTGTATGCGCCGGTGGCGGTGCGGAAGCAGGAATCCCAGCGGGATGGCACCATCAAATATCTGTGGCAGCTATCCGACGGCAATTGCGTGGAAACGGTTTTGATGCGCTATCACTATGGAAACACGGTCTGCATCTCTACGGAGGTGGGCTGCCGGATGGGCTGCGCGTTCTGCGCGTCCACATTGGGTGGCCTGGTGCGAAAGCTGGAACCCTATGAAATGCTGGACCAGGTGCTGTTTACCCAGTTGGATTCCGGCTTGCCTGTCAACCATATCGTGTTGATGGGTATTGGCGAGCCGCTGGATAATTTTGAAAATGTGATGCGTTTTTTGGAATTGGTCAACAGCCAGGAGGGCATGAACATCTCTATGCGGCACATCAGCCTGTCCACCTGCGGCTTGGTGCCGAAAATCGACGAGCTGGCTAAGAGAAAGTTGCAGATCAGCCTGGCGATCTCTTTGCATGGTCCCAATGATGCGGTGCGGGATAAGATCATGCCGGTGAATAAGGCTTATCCCATGGATACATTGCTGGCAGCTTGCCGGCGGTATTACGAGGCCACCTCCCGCCGCATCCACTTTGAGTATGCCATGATCGACGGCGTTAACGATACGCCGGAAGCGGCAAGGGAATTGCTGCGGCGCATGAAGGGCTTGCCGGCACATTTCAATCTGATTCCGCTTAACCATGTGGAAGAAAGCCCGTTAAAGCCCAGCAGCAAGGCTGCTGTTGCGAATTTTCAGAAAATTCTAGAAGACGGCGGCATTACCGCCACTGTGCGCCGCACCCTGGGCGGCGATATCGATGCTTCCTGCGGTCAGCTTCGCAGAAAGCACCAAAAAAAACAGGAATAAGTTGCGTGATCGGAAGGAGTGTACGCTATGCAGGTTTGGGGTATTACGGATCCGGGCTGCGTCAGAGCACAGAATCAGGATGTCTACAAAATTGAACAACTGGATAAAAACACCTGGCTGTGCGTAGTGTGCGACGGTATGGGCGGCGCGAAATCCGGCAATGTAGCCAGTTCTTTGGCAGCGGATGTATTCACCCAAGAGATCCGCACCAGCTATCATAGCGGCATGGATCAGCGGGAAGCGGATGAATTGCTGCAACGTGCGGTCAAACTGGCCAACTTTACCGTCTACGACCAGGCAAGAGAACTGGAAGATTTTGCCGGCATGGGTACCACGTTGGTGGCCGCCCTGCTGCGTAATGAGCAGGTGACGGTGGCAAATGTGGGCGACAGCCGGGCGTATGCCATTGATGATGCCGGTATCCACATGGTCACCACCGACCATTCCGTGGTGCAGATGATGGTGATGCGGGGAGAACTGCGGCCGGAGGAAGCGAAGGCGTACCCCGGTAAAAACCTGATTACCCGAGCGATCGGCACAGAGCCGACGGTCCAATGCGATTTGTTCCATTTGGATTTGGAACCCGGACATGCCTTGCTGCTGTGCACGGACGGTTTGAGCAATCTTTTGGATGATCAGGAGATCTTGTTTGAAGTGGTTCAGCGACCCGATCGGGAAGATTGCTGCCAGCGGTTATTGGATGTGGCGAAGAATCGGGGCGCGCCGGACAATGTGACCTGCGTCTTGATGCAGATGTAAGCCTCTAAAGGAGAAAAATAATGGATATGGATCGTTATATCGGCAAATTGCTGGATAACCGGTACGAGATCTTGGAGGTCATCGGTACCGGCGGCATGGCCGTTGTATATAAAGCGCGCTGCCATCGGCTCAACCGGCTGGTAGCCATCAAGATTTTGAAAGATGAAAATCTAGAGGATGAGGATTTCCTTCGTCGCTTCCATGCGGAGGGACAGGCGGTTGGCATGCTGAGCCATCCCAATATCGTATCGGTCTACGATGTTTCCACCTCCGGCGATGCGGATTATATCGTCATGGAGTTGATCGACGGTATTTCTCTGAAGCAGTATATGGAAATGAAGGGCGTGCTGAACTGGAAGGAAACACTCCACTTTGCTACGCAGATTGCAAAGGCCCTGGAGCATGCCCACAGCCGTGGCCTGGTCCATCGGGATATCAAACCCCACAATGTGATGGTGCTGAAAAACGGTTCCGTCCGGGTGACGGATTTTGGTATTGCCCGTGTGATGTCCAACAGCAACACCCTTACCAAGGAAACCCTGGGATCTGTTCACTATATCTCTCCGGAACAGGCTAAGGGCGGCCAGGTGGATAATCGATCCGACCTGTACTCCCTGGGCGTGGTGATGTATGAGATGATCACCGGCAGAACGCCCTTTGACGGCGAATCTCCGGTGTCCGTGGCTATTCAGCACATTGCCGGCGGCGCGGTGAAGCCCTCGGTGATCAATCCCAACGTACCCAAGGCCCTGGAACAGATCATTATGAAGGCAATGGCCAATGATCTGCGGTTCCGCTATCCCTCGGCAACGGCGATGCTGGCGGATCTGGATGAATTCCGGAAAGATCCCACCATGGTCTTCCCGGTAGAAAAAATGAATCATCCTGTCAAGGGCGTGGCGCCGAAGCCCATTCAGCCGATGCCGCCCAGACAGCCCCAGGCAAAAGGAACCGATGACAGCACCCTGGTCATTCGGCCTATCACCGAAGCGGCAGCGCAGGAAGTGACGCAGAAAAAGAAACGCCGGGATCCTGCGGACGAGGAGATCAGCCGCGGGCGAATCGCCACGGCGGCGGTGATCGTTTGTTCTGTTGCGGTGATCGTGGCGGTGGTGATCTGCCTGATGATGATCGTTGGCGGAGGCGAGGGGCCGATACAAAATCAGCAGGTGGAAGTACCCAATCTGCTGGGTATCGAATATGCCTATTTGCCGGAATATGACGATTTGAAAATTGTGGTGCAGATGGAGACTTACAGCAGTGATTACGCGGCCGGACAGATTATGAACCAGTTGCCGGAGGCAGGCGATATGGTGGATAAGGGCCGTACTGTTTATGTTACCGTCAGCCTGGGCCCCAAGCCGCCGGATGTGCAGATGCAGAATCTGGCAGGTTATACCAAGGTGGAGGCCCAGAGTTATTTGCAGAATTTGAACCTGGATCTGAAGTGGGAATTCAAAGAAGAATACCATGATACCGTGGCCGCAGGTGAAGTGATCAAAACGGAACCGGCGGAGGGACAGGTGCTGCGTAAGGGCCAAAAGATAACGCTCACCGTCAGCTTGGGCCGTCAGATCCAAAAACAGAGAATGCCCGATTTTATCCGTGGCATCTACACGCAAAAGCAGGATGCCGAGAGCATGATGAATTCCATGGGCTTTACCGATGTGGAATGGAAACCGGTAAACAGCCTGCTGCCGGAAAACACGGTGGTCAGCCAGTCTGTGACTGCCGGTGAAATGGTGGATGTGACAACGCATATCGTGATCGAATATTCCAACGGCATCCCACCGGAGAAAAAACCCGTCACCATTGAATACGTTTTCGACGGTTTGGATCCTGATGCGGAAGTAACGGTTACCCTCTACAATGTCGAGGACGGATATATCCAGAAAAAGAAGGCGGCAGGGGAGACCAGTGTGACATTCAGCCTCACCGGCAAGGGCGTAAAGACCTACAAGGTGTTCATCAACGGCGTGGGACAGGAAGACCTGGTTATTGACTTTGATGAATATGATGAATAAGAAAACAGGACGGATCCTGCGCTCGCTCAGCGGATTCTACGATGTGCAGACCGATAGCGGCATCATCAGTTGCCGGGGCAGAGGACATCTGCGCCGGGGGCAGGATGTGCCCCTGACCGGCGATATGGTGGAGATCACCGTGGAGAAGGGTAAGGGCATGGTGGAACGGATCCTGCCCCGGAAGAATCACTTCATCCGCCCGGCGGTGGCCAATGTGGATGTGCTGGTGATTTTTGCCGCCAGCGTCAATCCCATCACGGAGCCCTTTCTCATTGATCGGGTGGCGGCTATCGCCGGTGACCAGGAAGTGCCGGTGGTGCTGTGCGTCAACAAATGCGACCTGGACCCGGCGGTGAATCTGACCCGGATCTACAAAAATGCCGGTTTTACCGTGATCCAAACCAGCGCTGAGACCGGCGAGGGCGTGGAGGAATTGCGAGGGGCTATTGCCGGGAAACTGGCGGCCTTCACCGGCAACTCCGGCGTGGGCAAAAGCAGTATTCTCAATCGGCTGTGCCCGGAGTTGGGACTTGCCACCGGCGAGGTTTCCGAAAAGCTGGGCCGCGGCCGGCACACCACCCGGCATGTGGAGTTGTACAAATTGGGGGAGGATACCTATGTGGCGGATACGCCGGGCTTTTCCTCCTTCGATACGGATCAGATGGAAGTGATATTGAAAGAGAATCTGCAATATGCCTTCCCGGATTTTGGTGACTACATTGGCACCTGCCAATTCCACGATTGCTCCCATCGGAAAGGACCGGGCTGCGCCGTGACGGCGGCAGTAGGGGAGGGGCGCATCGAGCGTACCCGCTACGACAGCTACCTGCGGCTTTATGAAAAAGCGGCCCTCATCAAAGAGTGGGAATTGAAATAATAATGTAGCGGCGGATAATATCCACCGCTGCATTTTTTGCGTTTTGATATTTCTCTATAATGACTGAAAATTCCTGAGAATTTTTGTGATTTTTTCTAAAAAAGTTCTTGACATTTGCAGAATATGGTGTTACAATGTTCGAGCGCGTGTATGGGCCAAGTGCGGCCTGCAGCGCGCACTGCGATGATGCAGGAGATTGCTCAGAGATGAGGTAACTTCTGCGGAGTATGTCCGGTCATCGGGCGGCTGAACTGCGTCTGTTTGCGCTTGCGTATATCGCTGCGCGATGGAGAAGGTCGGCCTTGCGTCGGCCATTTTTCATGGCCCGGAGTGATACGCACGGCGGCGTGAACACAGTAGTTCGACCGTACCCAGACACACAAGCAAACTGAGTACGAAATTTTAGGAGGAAAACAAACCATGGCAAACCAGGAAATGATCCGCATCCGGCTGAAGGCATATGATCATCAGCTGATCGACTCCAGCGCGGCTAAGATCGTGGAGACCGCAAAGCGCAACGGCGCTCAGGTTTCCGGCCCCATCCCGCTGCCCACCAAGAAGGAAGTCGTTACCATCCTTCGCTCTCCCCATGTTAACAAGGATAGCCGTGAGCAGTTCGAGCGCAGAACCCACAAGCGTCTGATCGATATCCTCAACCCCAACCAGAAGACCGTTGAAGCTCTGATGAGCCTGGATCTTCCCGCTGGTGTTGAGATTGAGATAAAGCTTTGATCCTTGTACATTATATAATATGTAAGGATCACCGCTGCCCGCACTGATTTAGCACCGGGCGGACGGGTCATGTTGGCAGACAGTCCCCAATGCTGCTGTCAACCAATAACCTAAAACAAAAGGAGAAAACAAACCATGCAGAAAGCAATCATCGGCAAGAAAGTGGGCATGACCCAGATCTTCGATGAGGCCGGCAAGGTGATCCCTGTTACCGTTGTGGAAGCAGGCCCCTGTGTCGTCACTCAGAAGAAGACCGTTGAGACCGACGGCTACACCGCCGTCCAGCTGGGCTTCGGCGATGTCGCCGAGAAGAAGCTCAGCAAGCCCGAGGCTGGCCATCTGAAGAAGGCTGGTGTCGAGGCCAAGAAGCACCTGAAGGAGTTCAAGCTGGAGAAGGCTGCTGAGATGAACGTCGGCGACGTTGTCAAGGCTGACGTCTTCGCCGCTGGCGACTGGATCGATGTCACCGGCATCAGCAAGGGCCACGGCTACCAGGGTGTTATCAAGCGCCATCACGCACATCGCACCGACATGACCCACGGCGGCGGCCCTGTTCACCGTCATGCAGGTTCCATGGGTGCTACCTCCCACCAGTCCCGTATCTTCAAGGGCAAGATCGGCGCCGGTCAGATGGGTAACGAGCAGGTTACCATCGAGAACCTGGAAGTCGTGAAGGTGGACGCAGAGCTGAACATGATCGTTATCAAGGGCGCCATCCCCGGCCCCAAGGGCGGTCTGGTCTACATCCGCAACACTGTCAAGACTCACAAGGTCAAG
>SVLC01000042.1 GCA_015068155.1 Oscillospiraceae bacterium
CCTGCCGCCGGCTTCTTACCGCAGTCTTTTGGAGGCTGCCTAAAAGAAAACCAGGACCCCATTTCTGAGATCCTGGAGAAAACTATTTTTTGTTTTTTCATCTGTCTACTTGACAGGGAGCGGTTCAAGCGGGGGGATGGCTCATTTTTTCATCCGGTATTCGATCAGCACATCGTACAGCGTGCCGGTAACGCAGTTGGCGGTTTTGACCTGGTTGCACACAGCCCAGAATTCATCCTCGGTGCAGGTGGCAACGTTGCATTTCAATTGACCGGGCTCCAGCTTGAGCTGACAGTTGAATACACCCCAGGAGGAGGTCCAACTGCCGGTCACAGTGGTCTTGTAGTTCCATACGGTCCAGGAATAATTCCGCTGGTCGAACAGCTCCAACTGGTCGGCCCAGGCCTGCTTATCTTCGAACAAGGTGAATTCGCCGATCAGCACCGGCACATCATAATTCCGGAATACGTTCCACATATCCTGGTACAGATAGAACAGATCGTAGGGCACGATGTCGGACCACCAGTTGTACCAGTGGTATTCATACTGCACATTCTTCCAGTGGTACTTCTGGGGATTGGGCAGCTTGCCGAAGTCCCAGCAGCCGGCGATGGTGATCAGATGCTCATCGCCATTGTTGCGGATGGCGGTGTACATCCGGTCCATAATGTCCCAGCATTTTTTGGTGGTCACGCCGCCGTAACCGTCGGTGGGTTCGTTCAGCAGGTCGTAGGAGGCGATCCATTTGCCCAGTTCCGGGGCGTTGTCGGTATAGTGGTCGGAAACATAGTCCCACAGATCCACCACCGCATCCACGTATTCCGGCGTATCCCAGAATTCGCAGCGCTGGTCGGTCACGCCGGAATGCTCGTAGCCGTTCTGACTGCCGGGCGCGCCGTGAAGGTCCAGAATCACGTAGATCTCATATTCCGCCGCGCAGCCGATGAACCAGTCCAGGAAACGGAAAGCATCTTCCTCGCTTTTCCGGGTCAGATCTTCATTGAGAATGTTCCGATAGTAGAAGGGCAGACGGATGCAGTTCATGCCCAGATCTTCCTTGATGATCCGGAAATCCTCCTCGGAGAACAGGCTCTGCCAGTAAAGCAGCAGCAGGCCGTCGATATGGTGCATATTCAGGTTGGGATTGGAGGCGATGGCGGCCCGGAAATCCTCTTCGCCGAATTCCGGATACTGCACATTGCCATCGGCATCGGTCACATAAGAGCCGTCGGGATTGGTCAGCGGTTCGGTGGCAAAGGGGCTCATCCAGCCTTCCTGCAGCATGATATTGCCGGCATTGACACCCTTGAGCTGAATGGGCAGACCGTTGGCGTCGTAAAGCGTGCGGCCGTGGGCCCGGATCAGGCCGGTGTCGTTTTCAATGGATTCTGCCTGGGGCGGGATGCTGTAGTTTTGGGAATAAATGTACAGCCAGCCGACGGTCAGCGCCAGCACCAGCACCAAAGCCAGCAGGGAAAAGCCGATGATGGCAAATACGCGTTTTTTCATGGATGGACCTCCTTGTTTTGGAAAAAGAGGACGAAGCGAGCCGTCCTCTTTTGAAGATTATTTTGCCAGCAGCAGACTCAGCAGATACAGCACCGCCAAATGGGCCGGATAGTACCAGTAGAACAACTGCTTCATAAAGTTGGACTTTTTGCCGTGGGTGCCATCGTAGCTGAGCAGCAGCGGGATGGCCAGGAAGATGCCGGGCTGATACCAGTTTTTGAAATTCTCCACGGTGCGCCAGCCTATCAGCAGGGGGAAGAACTGCTGACCCATGTGGAACACCAGACCGATCACCGCGAAGATGAGTATCTGCATTTTTTTGTTGCCCCGATACCAGCCGAAGCACACCACCCACAGCACGGCGATGAAGTTCCAATTGGCGGTCCATGCCAGCATACAGCACAGGCCAAGACCCAAGATCCGGATCAGAACGGGGAGCGTTTCCGTTTTGACGATCATCAGCGCCAGCAGACCCAGCGCCAGGGACCACATTACACTGGTGGCTTCCAGCGGATTGATATGGCCGTGCATACTCAGGGTGAAAGGAATGTGGGCGATGACGGCAAAGATCAGCAATCGGGTGAGATATTTTACCCGGTTGGAGGTGTGGTGATAGCCCTCGGCGATCATAAAGCACATGATGGGAGCCGCCAGACGGCCGAAGGACCGCAGGATCATTTTCAGCGGACCAAAGGGAAGGAATACCGCTGCCGCATGGTCGACGGTCATGGCAATGATGGCGATGGTCTTCAGTTGGTTGGCGTTGAGATGGAAACGTCGCATGGGGCCGCGCACTCCTTTCTTTGGGATGTTGAATATACATTCACCAATTATTATACCACATAATGTGTGGGTATTTCAATACTTTTTTGAAAAATATAGACCTTGACAAACCGGTGCGCCGGTGTTATGATGGCCTGGACAACTGAAAATAAGCTGCGTGGCAAGGGCTGTGTTCGGGAGCCTTTGCTGAACAAGATAACCGGGTGAAAATCCCGGACGGTACCGCCGCTGTGTGTGCCTATGGTAAGCGCTAAGACGAAAGTCAGTCACTGGGAAACTGGGAAGACGGCGCTGCCGCGGAAACCCCGCAAGCACGAGTCAGAAGACCTACGCAAGCTGTTTCTCCGCTTCCTGCGCGTTATGGGAAGTGCAGTCTGTCGCAGAAAAAACGGCTGCGGCGTCCTTTTGGGGCGTCGCAGTATCTTTTTTATGGAGGTATTTGTATGAATAAGAAAGTTATTTGGGCCATCGTCGCGCTGGTGGCCGCTATCGGCATCTTCCTGGGCATCTATTTGCTGACCCGTCCCCAGACGCAGCAAGGTTCCAAGCAGATCACCGTGATCGTGGTCCACAAGGACGGCACGGAAAAGACCTTTACCTACCGCACCGATGAAGAATATCTGGATAAGGTGCTGGTATCCGAGGGTCTGATGGAGGGCCACGAAGATAAGTATGGCATGGTCATCGACAAGGTGGACGGTGTCACTGCCGACTGGAATACGGATAAGGCCTATTGGTCGCTGTATGTGGGCGAGGAATACGCCACTACCGGCGTCAGCCAGACCCCGGTGTACGACGGCAGTACCTACAAGCTGGTATATGAAACATTCACCGAGTAATCCCCATCTGACACTCCGGGAGGTCGTTCTGTTTGGTATGCTGGCGGCGCTGACCTTTGCGCTGCAGGTGGTAATGGGTCCGCTTCCGAACATCGAGCCCGTATCGCTGCTGGTCATTTTGTTTGCGGTCACCTTCGGGTGGAAATCGCTGTATGTGATCTACACCTTTGTGGCCATGGAAATCCTGTATTACGGCCTGAGTACCTGGTGCATTTACTATCTGTATGTATGGACCGTACTGGCGTTGGTGGCTATTTTGCTGCGCAAGGTGAAGGAACCGGTCCTTTGGGCGGTGATCTCCGGCGCCTATGGCCTGCTGTTTGGCGTGCTGTGCGCCATCGCCGATGTATTTATGGGCGGCGTTGGTTTTGCGGTGAGCAAATGGGTCAGCGGTGTATGGTTTGATATTTTGCACTGTGTAGGAAATTTTGTCATTGCGCTGGTGCTGTTTAAGCCGCTGCACAGTCTGCTGAGCAGATTATATCAGCGCATGAGACGGTAAAAAGAAGTTCCATTGTAAAAAACGGAGCTGTCGCTTAACGCGGCAGCTCCGTTTTGTCATACCTCTTTGTACATGGCGCTGGCGTCATCCTTGCGGACGGTTTCTGCCACCTGTACCACTTCTACGGCAATGGTCCTGGGACCCATGGTGATCTCCAGCCGGTCGCCTACTTTTACCTCGTAGCTGGCTTTCACCACCCGGCCGTTGACGCTGACCCGGCCGTTGTCACAGGCTTCGTTGGCAACGGTACGGCGCTTGATGAGCCGGGATACCTTCAGAAATTTATCCAGCCGCATCTTACCGGTCGATGGCGTCCTTCAAGGCCTTGGCAGGCTTAAAAGCGGGGGACTTGGAAGCGGGGATCTCGATGGTGGCGTTGGTCTTGGGGTTGCGGCCCATGCGAGCCTGACGCTCCTTCACCTCGAAAATGCCGAAGCCGGAGACCTGGACACGCTCGCCGGCGGCCAACTGGGCGGCGATGGCGTCAAAGGTGGCGCTGACGATCTTTTCGGCGTCTTTCTTGGTAACGCCGGTGGACTGGGCGACGGATGCGATCAATTCGGTTTTGTTCATAAATAGTACCTCTCTTTTGAAATGTTTTTATAGATGGAGCAGATCTGCGATTTTTTCACCCTTGGGCAGCAGCAGGCAATCTTCCCGGGTGATGGCCTTCAGCTTGATGGCGGTGAAGGCATATACGGCAACGCCCACCAAAATGGGCAAAGCAGTCAGAATCAGGTTGCTGCAATCCGGACCCAGCAGCCGTTCCAGGCCCAGCCGAGCGGCCAAAACCATGGCGCCCATCAGCAGAGATGCGGCAATGGGCTTGACCAACTGCCGCAGCAGGGCAGGGGAGTCTTCGGTACAGCGGCGCAGCGTGATCAGGTTCAGCACCATGATGGCCATATGCCCCAGCAGAGCGCCGATGGGCGCGCCCAGAATGCCCAGCTCCGGATTGCCGGTCAGAACATAGGTGGCGCCCAGCTTTACCAAGCCGCCCAGCACCATGTTGATCACCGGCAGATTGGCGTGGCCATGGGCCTGCATGATGGAATTGGTTACCATGATCATGGCGTAGAACAAAATGGAGGAGGCCAAAAGGGCCATCAGATTGCCGGCCAGGGGCAGATTAGCTGCCGAATAGTGGCCCAGCAGCGCCATAACGGGCTTGGCCAATACGATCAGACCCACGGAACAGGGGGTGATGATCAGCGACAGCACGCGCAGAGCGGATTCTTCAGTGGTCCGGGCGCCGGCATAATTCTTTACGGCCACATGGGCGGTGATCGCAGGCACGATGCTGATGGTAACGGGGGCTACAAAGGCAATGGGCAGATTAAAAATGGTCTTGCTCATGTCGTAAATGCCCTTCATCACATCTGCCTGGTCCTGGCTGTATCCCAAACCCATCAACTGACTCATATATACCTTGGTCTCCAGCACCGTCAGAATGGATAAGCCGGCGGAGCCGATGGTGATGGGAATGGCAATGGCCAGCAGGCTTCTCAGGGTCCTTCCGTAGCTGATCACCGGTTCATCGGAGGTGGGCAGCGCCTTTTTGGCCTTCTGATAGCGGATGAACAGATATATCGCCGATACCACGCAGCTGGTGGTGACGCCCAAAATGGCACCGCCGGCGGCGTAGGCGTACTGGCCGGTGGTATTGAGCAGGATCACGGCGGCGGTCATGCCGACGATCAGCTTGCACACTGCCTCCAGCATTTGACTGATGGAGGTGGGACCCATGTTGCCCTGTCCCTGGAAAAAACCACGGAAGGTGCTGAGAATACAGATCAGCAGCAGCGCCGGACCCAAACAGCCGATGGCGAACCAGGCGTCGGGCTGCTCCTGAAATTGGGCCAGTTCCCGGCAGAAGATGGTCATCAGCAAACTGCCGATGATGCCCAGGGTCAGCGCCACGGAGCGTCCGGTACGGTAGATCTGCCGCACCTGGTTGTGATGTCCCAGGGCATTGGCCTCTGAGATCATCCGGCTGATGGCCACCGGCAGACCGGTGACGGAAATGGTCAGCAGAACATTATAGATCTCGTAGGCGGTGTTGTAGTAGCCGAAACCCTGCTCACCGATGATGTCGTTGAGAGGAATCTTGTATATGGCGCCGATTACCTTGACCACGATGGCCGCGATGGTCAGCAGCATGGTGCCGTGGAGAAAGGATTGTTTTTTGGGTTCAGACATGAAATTCTCCTTGCTTATGGGGTCGGCAAATTGTTGTTTACAGCGCCAAAGACGCAAAGGCTTCCCCTGGGGGAAGGCTTTGGATGCGTAAACAACAATTTATCTCCCGATCCATCAATTCTTAGAATCGTCAAACAGTCGGGGGATGGCGTAAGCGGTCAGCTCCTGAACGACTTCGCCAAGATCTATGGTTGGGAACTTGCCGTTTTGGTACAACACCTGGCCCCGCACCATGGTCATGGCCACATCGCCGCCTTTGGCGCCGAATACCAAACCGGATAGCACATTATGACAGGGCATCAAATGGGGGGCGGTGAAGTCCACCAGGGCGATGTCTGCGTCCATGCCCGCTTTCAGCATACCGCATTCCTCGCCGCGTCCCTGGGCTCTGGCGCCGCAGACCGTGGCCATCATCAGCGCGGCCGGCGCGGGCAATGCATCGGCTTGTTTGGTTTGACTGCGAACGGACAGCGCTGCAGCCCGGGTTACTTCCAGCATATCCAGGTTGCCGCCTTCCACGCAACCGCCGGTGCCCAGGGCTACATTCATGCCGGCCTTGACACAATCGGTGATGGGGGTGACAGGAAGACCCTGCTTGGCGCTGGCGATGGGCGTGGCCACGGCGGATACCTTGCGCTTACCCAGCAGCTTCCGGTCGGCTTCGGTCATGCAGGCACAGCCGGTGGCGGTGGCGGGAACGGCGAACAGCCGATGGCAGCTTAAAAGCTCTGCCTGGCTTAGACCGGTGCGGTCCAGGCAGGAATCGGCCTCGTCCTGGCTTTGGGACAGATGCAGCTGCATGCGCAAACCGGCCTCCTGGGCGTAGGCCGACAGGGCCTCCCACAGAAGGTGATTGCTGGTATATTCAGCATGAATACCGGCGTCGATGCGGATGCGGCCGTTTTCGTAGCCATTCCATTTTTCGGTCAGGCGAACCAGTTCCCGGCATTGCTCGTCGGTATCAAAATCAAAATCTTCATTTTCGTCGATGTATCGGTAGGCCGACAGCGCGATGTTGGCCTTGATGCCGGTGTCGGCTACGGCCTGGGCGGTGGCTTCGGGATAGTAGTAAAGATCGGACACGGAGGTGACACCAAACCGCAGGCACTCGGCGATAGCCAGCTTTGCGGCGGCCTGCGCGGCGCGGGAGTCCATCTTGTCCTCCTTTTGCAACTGCTGTTCCAGCGCCTCTGCCAGGCTTAGATCGTCCAGGTAGAAACGCAGCGCGGTGGTGGCCAGGTGGGTGTGGGCGTTGACAAGTCCGGGAATGGCTACCATGCCGGTGCCGTCAAGGATGGTGGCAGGGGCTTCTTCCGGCGCATTTTTGGAGATAGAAACGATCTTTCCGTTTTCAATACCTATGTAGGCACCGAAGAGTACCTCCATTTTTTCATTCATGGTCACCGCGGTGACATTGGAGATCAGGGTATCCAAAAGAATCCTTCCTTTCATAAATTGTTGTTTACAGGATAACAGGTGTATGAAAAGCGCGTGTCATCCTGAGGGAGCGAAGCGAGTCGAAGGATCCGTATCCTTTTTGAAAATCCATCGAAAAGAACGGATTCTTCGACTTCGCCGCCCATGGGCGGCTTCGCTCAGAATGACATACTCTTTACACTTATCAAGATAAACAACAATTTACTTCAATAATGCAAACATTTCTTTTTTCTTTTCCAGCACCTGGGGCAGCATTTCGATATACTGCTCCGGAAATTTGGGGTTGGGGAAGCGTACCAGTTTGCCATCCGGCAAATTCACCTTACTGATGCTGCCGCCGCCTACGGATACGATGGTGTGGACTTCCTCCATCATGTAGATATTATACAGACAATCCTGCCCATCCTTGCTCCAGCCCACATTTTCGAAAGAGCCGGACATATATTTCTGCCGGTACAGATAGTAAGGCTTGTAACCCAGGGCTGTGAGTTTTTCGGTAGCGTAATCCACCATTTCGGTCACATCCGCCGCCGTAGGCAGATTTTCCCGCCGCTGGAACAGATCTGCATCCTTTTTCAGTGCCAGGGTATGTACCGTGATGTTGGCAGGTTCCAGGGCCGCCACCGCGTCCACAGAGGCCTTGAAGCCAGCCACGGTGTCCTTCGGCAGGCCGGCGATCAGGTCCATGTTGATGGCGGCAAAGCCGGCATCCTGCGCTTCTTTGTATGCCCGCAGCACGTCGGCGGCGGTGTGGGGGCGGGCGGAGGCCTTTAGTACGGGATCGGACATGGTTTGGGGATTGATGCTCATGCGGTCGGCGCCGTGGGCGGCGATGGAGCGGAGCTTTTCCGCGTTCAGGGTGTCGGGACGGCCGCCCTCCACGGTGAATTCCAGTAAGCGGCTCAAGTCAAAGCACTGTCGGATGGTATCCAGCAGCAACGCCATTTGGGGCGCAGAAAGCGTGGTGGGGGTGCCGCCGCCTATATAGATGGTACGCACTTTTCTGCCGGATGTTTCCATCAGCTTGCCAACAGCGCGGATCTCCTCCAGCAAGGCCTGCAGGTAAGGCTCGATCAGCTCCGTGCGTTTGCCCACGGTGCGGCTGACGAAGCTGCAGTAGGCGCAGCGGGTGGGGCAGAAGGGAATGCCCACATACAGCGATACATCCCGTTCATCCAGCAATCCGGCGGCTCTGGCGGTGGACAGGGAGCAGTCGATGGCCAGCTTGCGCCGCTGAGGCGTGACAAAATACACATCCTTCAGGAGCTTGTCGGCAGATTTCTCGCTGCCGCCTTCCAAAAGATGCTTAGTGGTGATCTTGGTGGGCCGCACGCCGGCCAATGCGCCCCAGGCGGGGATATGGGGCAAAAGCTGCCGGGCGGCTAAATAGTAGCTTTGCTGCAAGGCTCTGCGGCGGCTGCGCACCGTTTCATCGGCGGCTTTGATCCGGCGGGAGGCGTTGGCGGTACGGCCGTTGTATGTGATCCTGGCGGTGGCGGTGAGCCAAATGCTGCCCCGATGCAGGGCCGAAAGGGCCTCGCCCTCCGCATCGTCGGGAAACAGCGCCAACTGCAGTTGTTCTACGGCATAAAGGTCTTCGTGACCTTGTAATGTCAGTTTCATAGCAAGATCCTTCCTGAATGCGGATCGGTTATTTCATGTAGCGATTATATTCCCGTTCCCGGGACAGTACTGTGGGAATGCTGTGGCCCGGAAAGACCCGGTAATCCCCGGCCAGATCCCGCAGGCGGCGCAAAGAGCGCTCTATAGCGGCAGGATCGCCGCCGGGCAAATCGGTGCGGCCGCAGGAAGCGGCGAACAGGGTATCCCCGGAAAAAATAGCATCCTCTGCCACCAGGCAAACGGAGCCGGGCGTGTGGCCGGGGGTGTGCAGAACGGTGATCTGCAGACCGGCCAGGTTCAAAACGTCGCCCTCGTGATAATCGTCGGTGTAGAAAAGCGGCCCGGCGGTCATGTTGGGGGGCATGGTCAGATCTTCTTCGCAAAGGAATACCCGGCAACCGGTCTTTTGAGCCAGGTCCTGGACGGCGCCCACATGGTCAAAATGTCCGTGGGTCAGCAAAATAGCTTCCAGGCGCAGCCCTTTTTCCTGCAGCAGCGCCAGGACCTTGTCGGCGCGGGCGCCGGGGTCAATGACACAGCAGGTTTCGGAGTCGGCTTCGTGGATGATGTAACAGTTGGTGAAATAAGCGCCCAACTGAAGGTTGTAGATGTTCAGCATAGCTTTTCTCCCAAGGTAAATGGTTGTTTAACGCAGCAAAGGAAAGCAAGGTGCAAGCTGCGCCTCCCTTGTACAAAGGACGGTGGCCCACTATGTTTCGTTTAGACCGAAGGAATTGCGGAAGAAGGCCATTCCTGGGTCAGAATCATCGTCTGGGCGTATCCATCAGTTGGTCGGTGTCCAGGATCAAAGTCACTGGGCCATCGTTGACGGAGGCTACTTTCATATCAGCGCCAAAGCGGCCGTGCTGGGGCGGATGGCCCAATTCGGCGCAGATGGCGAGAAACTTTTCGTAGAGTTCCTTGCCCAGTTCCAGACCGGCAGCATCGGTAAAGCTGGGACGGCGACCCTTGCGGCAGTTGCCGTAGAGGGTGAACTGGCTGACCACCAGTACCTGGCCGTCCACGGCGTCCAGGCCCAGATTCATTTTCCCATTTTCGTCTTCAAAGATCCGCAGTCCCAGGGCTTTTTCGGCCAGGTAACGGCATTCCCGTTCCGTATCGTTGGGACCAACGCCCAGCAGGATCAGAAAACCCCTGCCGATCCGGCCCACGCATTCGCCGTCAATGGTGACGGATGCGGAGGTAACTCTTGTCAGTATAGCGCGCATAGCATTTCTCCTATCGGGGTAGGTCGTTTAATTCTGTCCTCTTCTGGATCCTACCACATCCCGGATGTTCAGAAGTTTGGTGCGGATACTCTCCAGCTCTTCCACATTCTTGACCTCAAAGCGGATGGTCACCACACTCTTGTTATCCGGCAGGTCTTTGCCGTTGATCTCCTTCAGGCGGACCCGGTTGGCGGTCATGGCAGTTACCACATCCAGCACCAGGCCGTCGCGGGTGATGCAATCCAGCTCCAGGGTGGTCTCGAAGGGCTGCTCCTCCTGGTTGGCCCAGCGGACCCGCACCCAACGGGCGGCCTGGATGGGCTCATGGCGGTTGGCGGCGTTGGGGCAATCGGAACGGTGAACACTGACGCCGAATCCCTTGGTGATGAAACCTTCAATGGCATCGCCGGGGACGGGGGCGCAGCATTTGGCAAATTTGATCATGCAGGAGTCAATATCCTCCACGATGACACCGTTGACTGCGTGGCGATTGGTGTTGGGCTCCTCGGTGCGGTGCAGATGAGGCAGCCGCTCGCTTTGCTGGATCTTCATGGCCCGGTGGATATCGTCCCGGATGCGGCCTACGGCCTTCAGGGCAGTCAGACCGCCGTAACCGATGGCGGCGTACATATCTTCCCAGTTGTCGAAGGCCAGCTTCTTCAACAGCACCGGACTGACTTCCGGATCGATGGTGATGGAAAGCGGCAGACCGGCCTGGCGCATTTCGGCTTCGAAGGAACTGCGGCCATGGGCCACATTTTCTTCCCGTTTTTCTTTTTTGAACCACTGCTTGATCTTGGTGCGGGCCTGGTTGGATTTGCAGATGGTCAGCCAGTCACGGCTGGGGCCTTTGGCGGTCTTGGAGGTAAGGATCTCCACAATGTCGCCGTTTTGCAGCATCGTATCGATGCTGGCGATGCGGTTATTGACTTTGGCGCCCACCATGGCGTTGCCTACGCCGGAATGGATGGCATAAGCAAAGTCGATGGGGGTGGAACCGGCAGGCAAACTAACGATGCGGCCCTTGGGGGTAAAGACGAAAACCTCGTCATCAAACATATCGATCTTCAGCGATTCGATATATTCGTCAGCATCGGAGTCCTGCTGGCTCTCCAGCAGACGGCGGACCCATTCGAAGTCTTTTTCTTCTCCCGCGCCGGTGCCCTGCTTGTACTTCCAGTGGGCAGCGATACCGTATTCGGCGGTTTCGTGCATTTCCCAGGTGCGGATCTGCACCTCGAAGGGAATGCCCTGTTTGCCGATGACGGTGGTGTGCAGACTTTGGTACATATTGGGCTTGGGCGTGGAAATATAGTCCTTAAAACGGCCGGGAACCAGGTTGAACAGGTCGTGGATATGGCCCAGCACGTTATAACAATCGGGAATGGTGTCTACGATGACCCGGAAGGCATACAGATCGTAGAGCTCTTCCATTTGCTTGCCCTGGGTTTGCATTTTGCGGTAGATGGAGTAGACATGCTTGATCCGGCCGTAAGCGGTGTGGTGGATACCCACATTGGACAGCCGTTCGGAAATGGTCAGCCGGATGGTATTCATAAAGGCCTCGTCCTGGTCCTTGTGGGAATCCAGGTAGGTCATAATGGTGTTGTAGTCATCGGGCACCAGATACCGCAGGGAGATATCCTCCAGCTCCCATTTCAGCTTCTGCATACCAAGACGGTGAGCCAGGGGCGCGTAAATGTCCATGGTTTCCCGGCACTTGATGATCTGCTTGGCAGGGGACTGGTACTGCATGGTGCGCATATTGTGGAGCCGGTCGGCAATTTTGATCAGCACCACCCGGATGTCCTTGGACATAGCCATGAACATCTTCCGCAGGTTTTCCATTTGGGCCTGCTCGGTGGTGGAAAAATTGGCCTTGGTCAGCTTGGTAACACCTTCCACCAGTTCGGCGACGGTGCTGCCGAAGATCTTGGCGATGTCATCGTGGGAAGCGTCGGTATCCTCAATGCAGTCGTGGAGAATGGAGGCCAGAATGGATTCGATATCCAGCCCCATTTCCGCAACGATCTCTGCGACAGCCAAAGGATGGATGATATAGGGCGAGCCGTCCTTCCGCTTTTGATCTTTGTGCTTTTCCCGGGCGTAGGCGATGGCTTTGTCGATCAGCTCCAGGTCGGTGCCGGGCATATATTTGGCCAAGGTTGCTTGCAAGTCGGCATAATGTTCTTCAAAAGTTTCCATGGTATCAACTCTCTTTCCGTTGCAGCAGCCGCTGCATGGTGGCGCTTTGCTGCAGATCGGCCTTGCCGTCTACAGTATTTAGCCGGATCTGTAAGTATTTGTGCATACGCTGCAGCTGCAGCAGGCCTACGTCGCTGAAAATATCCAGACAGGTCAGCAATGTGCTGGTATCCAAAGGAATACCGGCCCGGCGGACCACCTTGCGGCACAGGCAGATGGGGGTCTCCTGGATCGTGCGGTTGCCCTGATCGGCCAAATAACGCCAAACAGCCCCCAGTACCTGCCGGGAAGGCATCAAACGCGCAGCTTCCGCGGGGGTCAGGGTATCGGCCCGCAGATGGCGATATAGGGTGGAATCGGGGTCACAGGCGCAGTTACAATGGGGACGGATATCCAGCACATTGAGTTGCACGCTCCGTTCGCCTCGGAATTCGTTTACCTGGGGCTGGAAAGCGATGTCCACCAAGTCTCCCGGCTCGATGGAGGCGGTCTCCGGGGTGGTGGAGAACCAAATGCCGCCCAGAGTATGCCGGCCGCAGCGCAGCCGCAGACGGGTGTGGCGACCGTTGCCCACCAGGCTGATCCGGTCGATCACGGCGTTTTCCAGCATCAAAACCGGCTTGGGACAGCCGTTGCCGCAGGGCTCCAGCACACTTAAGCTGTCAATACCCTTGATGGTCAAAAGCTCCGGAGAAACGGCGCAATCCACATCCAGCACCGTGCGGGGGCCTGCATCGGCATAGTGTTCCTCGGCCATCCGGCTGATGGCTACGCGGAAGGCATCGATCTGATCCCGGTGAATGGTAAAACCTGCCGCCAATTCGTGACCGCCGTAGCTTTCCAGCAGGTCCGAGAGGGTGGTCAGGGAGGAGAACAGATTAAAACCGCCGTAGCTGCGGGAGCTGGCCTTGCCATGCTCTCCGTCCAGGCAGATCAGGAAGGTGGGGCAGCAATATTCTTCTGCCAGACGGCTGGCCACAATGCCCACCACGCCCTGATGCCAGCTTTCGTTGGCCAGCACGATGGCCTGGGGCTGCTTGCCAACGGGGAGCATCTGCACCGCCTGGGCAAAGATCTCCGATTCCACCGCCTGCCGCTGCCGGTTCAATTCACAAAGCCCCCGGGCCAGAAAGGCAGCCTCCTGGGGATCCTCTGTTAAAAACAATTGCACAGCCAGCTCGATTTTACCGATACGGCCTGCGGCATTGATCCGGGGGGCCAGAATAAAGCCGATGGAGGAGGCGTTGAGGGTGCTGGGGTCGCAGTTGCATTCAGCCATCAAAGCGGCGATACCGGGCCGATGGGTGGTCCGCAGGGACTTCAGGCCCCGGTCCACAAATACCCGGTTCTCTCCCAGCAAAGGCATCACATCAGCCACGGTGCCCAGACATACCATATCGGCATACGCACCCAGAACCGCTTCGCTGTCGCCGCTGAGGGCGCAGGCCAGCTTAAAGGCGACGCCCACACCGGAAAGATTGCGGTGGGGATAGCCGTCATCGGGCCGGTGGGGGTTGATGACCGCAATGGCTTCCGGGAGAGTATCCTTGCACTCGTGATGGTCGGTGATCACCAGGTCGATGCCCAGTTGCTTGCAAAGCTGCGCCTCTGCCACGGCGGTGATGCCGCAATCCACGGTGATGATCAGCTGCACATGCTCGTCGTGAAGCTGGTGGATGGCGATGGTATTAAGACCGTAACCCTCTTCCAGCCGGCCGGGGATATAACTGACCACATTGGCGCCGCAACTGCGGAGAAAATGGGTCAGTAAACAGGTGGCGGTGATACCGTCCACATCGTAATCGCCAAAAACGGCGATCTTTTCACCGCCGGTGATGGCCATAGCCACACGGCCCACCGCCTTGTCCATATCCCGCAGCAAAAAAGGATCCGGCAGGGACTCGTTGCAGCTAAGAAAGGCATTGGCAGCCGCGGCGTTCTGCATGCCGCGGCAGGAGAGCACCATGGCGCTCAGGGGAGCGTATCCGCCGGTAACCAGGGCGTTGACGGCTCCTATTTCAGGGGTTTGTACATTCCAAAATCCGTATTTCACACTACACACATCCAATATAATAACATTTCTTGTTATTATAGCAAAAAAATACGGATTACACAATAGGTAGTTTCTATATTTCCTAAGATAAATTGCTGTTTGCGCCACAAAGCATGCGCCGGGGATATGCCAACAAACCTTTATCTTGGCAGGCGTTTGAGAACTTGGGTGGCGGCAAGGGCCACCATGGGCGCCAGCAGCATCCCGCCCAGTCCCCACAGCCGGAATCCGGCATAGATGGACACCAGGGTCACCAACGGATCCAGCCCAAGCTCTTTGCCCAGCAGTTTTGGCTCCAGCACCGACCGGATCAGCCAGATTGTGGCATACAGCCCCAGCAGACCAAAACCCAGGACCCGGTCGCCCTGAACCAACCGCAGCAGACTCCAGGGGATCAATACGGTGCCTACGCCCAGCACCGGAAAGGCATCCACCAGGGTGATGAGGGCGGCAAGCATCAGCGGATGTTTCAGCTTCAGCAGCGCAAACCCAGCCAACAGCAGAATAAATGCCACCGCGGCCAGTTTCAGCTCCGCCAAAAGCCAGCCGCCCAGAGCTTTCTTCAGCCCCTGTACCGCCGGCAGGTATTCTTTTTGCCACCGGTCCGGCAGCCTGGTTTTGACCCAGGTTTTCAGTTTTGGCAGCCGCAGGGAGATCATATAGCCGGAAAGAATACCGGTGATCAGACCAAACAGCCATTCGGACAAATTGCCCAGCAGCCCTGTGGCCATGCCCGGCAGCCGTGACATGAGCCCCGACAGCAGGCTGCTGCCGTCGGATAGAATGTCCTGTGCCAGCCGGTCCACCAGCCGATGGATGCCTGCCGGCAAACGGGGCCCAAGCTCCAACAGCCATTGCCGCAAAGCCTCCGTTGCCTGGGTGAAGGTGTATTCCAATTGCGGCCAGTAATCCGCGATGCGCCGCAACTGCCGCATAAAAAAGGTGGACAGGATGGTGAGCGCTGCCACCGACAGCAGAAATACGCCGCTGACACCTACGGCGGTGGCAATGGACCGCTTTAGCTTGCATCGCCGGGAAAGCAGGTCCACAGCCGGCTCGGCCAGCAGCGCCAGGCCGGCTCCCAGCAGAAAGGGTAGGGAAATCGGCAGGAAATAGGAAAAGGAAAGCCATAAAAACACCATGGACAGCGCCAAAATCAGCGCGGCCTGGGTAAACTTCTTATACATAAGGAACCTCACGAAAAAAATTCTATTTTTACTTGCATTTTCAGAAAAATATGCTACAATGGATGTGCGCAGAATAAGCCGAAATTTGGTGAAGGTGACTTCGCTATGGTTCAGGAGGGACTAAATGAACAGCTATCCGAAATATTACATTGTGGAAGCCTCTGCACTGCCCGAGATTTTTCTGAAGGTGACCGAGGCAAAAAGAATGCTTGCCACCGGTGAGGTAGATACTGTCAACGAAGCTTGCAAGATCATCGATATCAGCCGTAGCGCCTTTTATAAGTACCGGGATGCGGTACAGCCTTTCCGCAATATGAATAACAGCCGCATTATCACGTTCCAGTTCCTGTTGCGTGATGAACCCGGCGCGCTGTCCAACATTTTGGCCGCATTGGCCCAGCATAATACCAATCTGATGACCATCAACTCCATCACCCCTTCCAACGGTTGCGCAGTGGTGACCATTGCTGCCGAAACTTCCCAGACCTCCGTGTCTTTGGATGAGATGCTGCGCACCTTCCAGATGACCCCCGGCGTGATCAAGGTAGAGGTGCTGGCGGGTTAAACCTACATAGCTGATCAAAGGAGTCGCCGTTTGGCGGCTCCTTTTTCGTCACATTTCTGCGGCTTTCCCCATAGGATGGCGCGGAGGTGTTTCTATGCTGATCGTAAAAAAATTCGGCGGTACATCAGTGGCGGACGCCCAGCGAATCAGCCGGGCGGCGCTGAAGTTGGTAACAGCGGCGGAGAAAGGCCACCGGGTGGTAGCGGTGGTATCGGCGCAGGGAGATCTGACCGACCGGCTGCTGGAAAAGATCCGGGCCGTCAGTACCGATCCTGCCCACCGGGAATCGGATGCCTGTGTATCCGCGGGAGAGCAGATCTCCGCGGCGTTGCTGGCGATGGCGGTGCAGCGGCTGGGCCGGGATGCGGTGAGCCTGACAGGCTGGCAAGCGGGGATCCGTACGGATTCCGCATTTGGAAATGCCCGCATTCAGGGTTTGACATCGGACCGGATCGAAAGAGAATTGGCATCCGGGCGGATCGTCATCGTGGCGGGTTTTCAGGGGGTGGATAAACAAGAGGATATCACCACCCTGGGCCGTGGCGGTTCGGATACCACCGCGGTGACCTTGGCGGCGTTGCTGAAGGCGGATGACTGCCGGATCTACACGGATGTGGATGGGGTGTATGACAGAGATCCCCGCCAGGACCCTGCGGCCCGCAGATACGCCACCATCAGTTACGGAGATATGCTGGCGCTGTGCGAAAATGGCGCCCAGGTGCTCCATGACCGATGCGTGGAGGCAGGCTGGCGCTATAAGATCCCTATTCGGGTGCTGTCCGCATTCCGGGATGGCCCGGGCACCTTGGTTTGGCAGGGTCCTACAGAACTAGTGTAGCCATTTGCCGGAGGGGATATTCTTTGGAATGTAAATTGTTGTTTACGGGATAACAGGTGTATGAAAAGCGCGTGTCATCCTGAGGGAGCGAAGCGAGTCGAAGGATCCGTATCCTTTTTGAAAATCCATCGAAAAGAACGGATTCTTCGACTTCGCCGCCCATGGGCGGCTTCGCTCAGAATGACATACTCTTTACACTTATCAAGATAAACAACAATTTATCGCAGAAAAAATCAAAAAATTATGCTTGACAACCAGCGTATTCTGTGCTAAAATACCGGGGTAATAAAGAAGGCTGAACATCCGCCTCACCGTAAGCCACCGGCAAAACGGTTAATATTCCACCTTTTCCCCGCCCGGGGAGTCTGTGCGAATGTATGCGGATGCTTTGGCATCCGCTTTTATTGTTTTTTTGGAGGTGCTTACCATCAGCAAGTTTGAACATCAGCTCAATGAGGAGATCCGGGACAAGGAAGTGCGCCTGATCGGTGCCGATAATGCCCAGTTGGGTATTATGTCCGCTGCCGAAGCCAATCAGATGGCCGAAGAGCAGGGTATGGATCTGGTGAAGATCGCGCCCAACTCTGTTCCCCCTGTGTGCAAGATCATGGACTATTCCAAGTACTGCTACGATCAGAAGAAGCGGGAAAAGGATGCCAAGAAAAATCAGAAAGTGGTGGAGATCAAGGAGATCCGCATGAGTCCCAGCATCGATACCAATGACTTTAACACCAAGGTCAAAGCTGCCCAAAAGTTCCTGGCAGACGGCAACCGTGTCAAGGTCAGCGTCCGTTTCCGCGGCCGCGAAATGGCCCACACCAACCTGGGTGAGAAGCTGCTGATGGATTTTGCCGATGCCTGCGCTGAAACCGCTTCCATGGAAAAGAACCCCAAGCTGGAAGGCCGCTTTATGGCCATGTTCCTGACCCCCAAAACCAATAAGTAATTATACCAAAGAATCGGAAGGAGAACCAACTTATGCCCAAGGTAAAGACCCACAGCGGTGCTAAGAAGAGATTCAACCTGACCGCCAGCGGTAAGGTTAAGAGAGCACACGCTTACAAGAGCCACATCCTCACCAAGAAGACCACCAAGCGGACCCGCCGTCTGCGCAGCACCGCTTACGCCGACGTGACCAATGTCAGCGCCATCAAGGAAATGATTCCTTACAAGTAAGTCGAATAGGAGGATATAGAAAATGGCAAGAGTTAAAGGCGCGATGATGACGCGCAAGAGAAGAAATGCTACCCTGAAGCTGGCCAAGGGCTACTGGGGTTCCAAGTCCAAGCACTTTAAGATGGCCAAG
>SVLC01000001.1 GCA_015068155.1 Oscillospiraceae bacterium
GACAGACCACCGGTGGACTTCAGGCCCTTGTCGGAGAACATCTTGATGGCCTCCAGGACTTCCATCTGCTTGTCCTGCATGCCCTTGACGACCAGGAACAGGGGGTCGAACCACAGGTCGTCGGAGGTCATGCCCAGAGCCAGACCACGCTCCAGCATGTTGTCGCAGTGCATCTCGCGCTCAGCGTTATCCTTAGCGATACCGTCAGCGGAGCACAGAGCGATACAGATAGCATCGTTGGCAGCAGCCAGGTCGATGTAGCCGATACGGGAGCCGGCGTCAGCGGAGTTAACGATGGGCTTGCCGTTCTGGCGGTTATAGACCTTGATACCGGCTTCGATAGCCTTCATGTTGGCAGTATCCAGAGCCAGAGGAACATTGTTGAAGTTCTCCTGCAGCAGCTTGACAGCCCACATCATACGCTCGGGACCGTCCTTCTCAGCAGGTCCGATGTTGACATCCAGGTAGGTAGCGCCGGCCTTGATCTGGGCAGCGGCACGCTCCAGGATGGGAGCGGGATCGCGCTCGTCCATAGCCTTGCGGATAGCGGGAGCGATGCAGTGGATGCGCTCGCCGATGGTGACGAACTGCTTGGACTCGGGGTTGTGGCCCTTGTACTGTACGCCCATATCCACGATCTCGATCTTGGGCACGCGGGTAGCCAGCAGCTCCTCGAAGGACAGCTCCTTGACCTCTTCCACAACGGCACCGGCCTTGGAAGCGCGCTCAGCCTGGGCAGCCTTCACGCCAGCCTCGTACTCCTTGTCCTTCAGGTACTTGGGCAGCTGGACAGCTTCCAGAGGACCGACGACCACGTCGAACTCGGGCAGCTTCTCCTGGATCTCGCCCTTCATAACGGCAACCTTGCCAGGGATGATCAGGGTACGGTTCTTGATCTTGTTGGCAATGTCCAGTTCCTCGAAGGTCTTCTTGATGGTGGAGGAGGACAGCTTGCCGGCGGCCCAAGCGGTCAGAACGGACATACCGGAAGCATCGGTGATGACCAGGTTCACAGGCTGGCCGGAACGCTCCAGTTCGCCGGAGACCAGGAAGTAGGTCAGAGCGAAGTCAACAGTCAGAGCGATGGGGCTGTTCTCATCAGCGCCGTTGATGGGGTAGATCTTAGCCTCTACCTTCATGGGCTTCTGAGGATCGGTGAAGATGTTCTGACGCAGGCCGTACAGAGGCAGAGCCTGTGCGTAGGTCATGCTGGACATAACGATGATGGAAGCGTACTTCTCAACGAACATAGCTGCCAGAGCGGTCTGCAGGCGAGCGTCGCCCTTGGCGATCTTGGCAACATTAACGATGGAGGGATAACCGAAGGTACGGTCTTCCTGCTTCAGAGCGGTACGGCGGACGTTGACGGCATTGGCCAGCGTTTCCTTGGCGTTCTTGCCGGTGACATCCAGAACCAGGTTCTTGTTGCCGGCAGCTTCCAGATTCTTGACGGTGTCGTACAGATCGGAGATGTTCTCGGCCCAAACGCCCAGAGCAACACCGGCCTCGGTGGCGACCTTGTTCATGGCCTCCCAGTTAGCGGGAGTAGCGCCGTCCAGGATCACGTTCTTGTCGCAGACAGCCAGAGCAGCCTTAGCGCACTCAACATCCCAGCACTCCAGGATCAGGGTGCGGCCGGTAGCGGCAGCCTTCTTGACCAGCTCAGCGTAAACAGCGGGATCAGCCTGCTTGTTGGCAACCAGGATGGACTCCACGTACATACGCTCGCCGATACGCTCGTAATCCACCTTCATCAGCTCGGCGATCTTCTCGTCGGCCTTGTCGGCGCAGTCGGTGCACAGGCAAACAGCAAACAGGTTCTTGTTGACCAGAGTCTTCTCGTGACGGAACAGAACGGTTTCGCCGCCCAGCTTGTGGTCGCCAACGGAGATGGTCTTCATCAGAGGAGCAGTGGCAGAGTTCAGGGTAGCCAGAGCCTCAGCGGAGAAATGGGGGCACTTGTCCAGGGACACAGCGCCGGAAGCCACCTTCATGCAGAATGCCATACAGGTGGGGTTGCCGCACTCCTTACAGTTGGTCTTGGGAGACAGCTTAAAAATATCGAGACCTTTCAGAGCCATTGTATGTATCCTCCTTCCGATTACAGCAGTTCAGTAATGAACTTCTTGATGGTAGCCACGGACTCGGGGTGACGCAGCACGACAGCGTCAGCGCCGCCGGTCAGGTCAGCAGCGGCGGTAGCGACTTCCATGGAAATGGCGCGCTCCTCGCGGCAGCCCCAGTTGGGCTCATCTTCGACGGAAGCAGTGGACTCCTTGACGCCCCAGGTGTCGTTGCAAACGGCAGCCAGGATGGGCATCTGCAGGTCGGCGTCGCCCTGAGCCAGAGCAGCCAGACGGATACGGTCGAAGGTGGAGGCGGCGTACTCATAGCCGTAACCAACAGCGGCGGTACCGATGTCCATAACAACGGAAGCGGGGTTGACGTTCAGGCCCTTCAGCATGATGTTCAGCTGCTTGGCCAGGTTGATGTCGTCAGCGGTCTCAGCGCCCAGCTTCTGGCCGTTAGCCAGCGCAACAGAAGCGCCCACGGTCTTGTAGTTTTCGTTCTTGGCGGACATGATCAGCACGTTCTTGCCAGCCAGAGCTTCGGCGATAGCGGCCAGCAGCTCGCCATCCTTTTCCAGGTTCTTGCAGCCCATAACAACAATGGGCAGAGAAACGGCCTCAGCAACAGCCTTGGCATCGGCAACACACTCAGCAACAGAGCGGTTCTTGCCGTTGGGATCAGCGCCTACAAAGTTCAGGCAGATGAAGTCAGCGCCTTCGATGGTCTCAGCCTTCTTGGCATAATCGACCATGGTGTTGCAGCCGGCGTAGAAAGCCTGCAGGCTTTCATGGGTCCATTCTGCTGCGACGTCGGAAACCTCGACGCCGATCTTGGGTGCGTTTTCGATGGGTGCATCGAAGGTGTAGAAGGGCAGCACATTCTGGCCGCCGATGACGATTGCCTTGTCACCGGTGCCCAGGGTCACGGCGTTGATCTTGCCGCTGTAAGGTGCCGTCTTGGGTGCGAAAGACATAGTTGATTTCCCCCTTGGTTTGATTTATGATATTTTATACAAAGTCCTCTGTGGAAGGAATGCTGCGCCGGCAAACCGCAGGCACCACTCTGCCTCATGACCGCAGAGCGTACCGCTGATCAGGCGGCCTGGGGTCTCTGCCGAGGCCGGCAAACTTCCCCATAGGAGCTTGTACTTAAGAATGTAGCGACGGATCACATCCGTCAGAGGCTTCTCTTCGCAGAAAAGCTTTTACAGTCCGATGGACTGCATAATGCCCCGCAGGGCGGTTTTCATAGGATCGTTTTCCGGCAGCTTAGCGGAAGGCTCGCCGTTGCAGTCACAATGGTACACCGCCTCATCCTGGGGCAGCACACCGAACAACTTCAGGCCGTGCTTTTCGATCTCTTCTTTGATGCCGTCGTTAAGCTGGCCGCCGGGCGCCCGGTTGATGATCAGGCCCATTTGGGTGGGCTTCAGATCCATATCGTTGATCATTTCCGCAATGCGGGCCACCGCCTGCACACCGCGGCGGGAGCAATCGGAGATCAGCAGCATGGTATCCACATGGGGCAGTGTGCCCCGGGCCACATGCTCCAGACCGGCCTCATTGTCCATCACGATATAGGAATAGTTCTTGGCATACTTGTCCACCTGGGTCTTCAGCACACCATTGACATAGCAATAGCATCCCTTTCCCTGGGTGCGGCCCATCACCAGCATGTCAAAATCGTCCTCTTCAATGAGGGCGGAATTGAACTTAAACTCAGCGTAATCCGCCTTGGTCATTCCCTTGGGAATGCTCCCCTTCAGCTCTGCCTGAGCCATTTCTTCCCGGATCGCGCCCAGGCTGGTCTCCACCTCTACGCCCAGCACCTCATTGAGGTTGGCATTGGCATCGGCATCCACCACCAGAACGGGTCCTTTATTCTTTTTGCATAAATAATCTATCATCATGCCGCAGGTGGTGGTTTTACCCACGCCGCCCTTGCCGGCTACTGCAATGGTATGGGGCATACTTAGGTTCTCCTTATCCCTTGGATGTTCATCATATGGGCGCAGAAAGCCCATATTGATACACATACATCCTATCACAAACCGCTTGAGAATTCAACCACAATTTCATGTAAAAACCAGGATTTTCTCAAAAATCGTTATTTCATACAAAAACAAACTCGCATTTTGTCCGTCTTACAACTACATTCTTATGCTTTCCCCGGGATTTTCCGGATTTTTCATTCATTTTTTCCCTTTTGGGCAAGTATTATGACTTTTTCTTCAACAATTCGAAAATAACACTAGCAAAATGTATATTTATATGTTACAGTGTAGGGTGTATTCTTGCGTATACAACGCACCGCAAGGCAGCATCTGCCACTCAATGGGCTGAGTGGTCGCAGATACTGCCCGCGGACGAAAAACATCAAGGAAGGTGAGCAATTGGAAAACTATACCAAGTATCGGTTGAAGGACTACAGCGAACTGGCCGCCCTGCTGGAAGGCAAGGACAACCTGTTCGTCATCGCCTGCAACAAGTGTTTCAAGGAATTTGAAACCAACAATGAGCCTGATTGCGAAGCATTTTTGAAGCTGGCCGAAGGTCTGGATAAGACCATTACCGGCAGCGCCAAGGCAGATTTCCTGTGCAACAAGTACAAGGCTGTGAAGAATCTGCCCGACATGATCCCCGAGGGCACCGAGCATGTGGTGGTGATCTCCTGCGGTCTGGGCATCCAAACCGTGGCCGATGTCACCGGCAAGAGTGTACTGGCCGCTGCCAACTCTTTGAACTACACCGGCCATCACGGCATGGCGCTGACCAAGAAGGCCTGCGACGCCTGCGCCCAGTGCTATCTGAACATGACCGGCGGCATCTGCCCCATCGTGGACTGCTCCAAGAGCCTGATCAACGGTCAGTGCGGCGGCGCCAAGAACGGCAAATGCGAAGTCAGCCCTGATAAGGACTGCGCATGGGAAAAGATCCAGCAGCGTCTGGCCGCCCAGGGCCGTCTGGATGAGCTGAAGAATCAGCCCGTTCAGCTGCGGGACTATTCCAAGGTCAATTTCAAGGTCATTAACGAATATGTCCAGGCTATCCGCGGCAAAGCCCTGGAGGGCTGGTATGGAGGCATCCACCCCGTAGAAGGCAAAGAACCCACCGAGCATAAGGCTTTGGTGCGCTTCCCCGTGCCCGAAACCGTGGTGATCCCCCTGTCCATGCACCTGGGCGCCCCCGCTACCGCCTGTGTCAATGTGGGCGACTATGTGAAGATGGGTCAGAAGATCGGCGAGGCCGCCGGCTTCATTTCCGCCCCCGTTCATTCCTCTGTCAGCGGTACCGTCATCGCCATTGAGGACCGTCCCCACGCCACCCGTGGCACCTGCCAGAGCATCGTCATCGCCAACGACGGCAAGGACGTACTGGACGAGACCATCGCTCCCAACAAGTCTTTGGATGAGCTGACCCCCGCCGAGATCATCGAGATCGTCAAGAATGCCGGTATCGTCGGCATGGGCGGCGCCGGCTTCCCCACCTATGTTAAGCTGAATCCCGGCAAGCCCATCGATGCCGTGCTGGTTAACGCCTGCGAATGCGAGCCCATGCTGACCGCCGACCATCGTATGCTGCTGGAATATGCTGATGACATCATCTTTGGCCTGCAGGCTGAGATGAAGACCGTGGCTGCCCCCAAGGGCATCATCGTCATCGAAGAAAACAAGCCCGACGCCATTGCTCTGCTGCGGGAAAAGACCGCCGGCATCGAGGGCATCGAGGTTTTGGAAGTTGCCACCCAGTATCCCCAGGGCGGTGAAAAAATGCTCATCAAGCGGGCTATGGGCCGCAGTGTTCCCAGCGGCAAGCTGCCCGCCGATGTCGGCGCCTGCGTCAGCAATGTGTCCACCGTGAAGGCCATCGCCGATGCCATCAAGACCGGCATGCCCCTCATCGAGCGTATCACCACCGTTACCGGCAAGTACATCCCCAATCCCCAGAACTTCATCGTGCGCATCGGCACCCCCGCTGCCGCATTGGTGGAAGCCTGCGGCGGCATTTCCGCTGAGGATGTGCTGGTAAAGGCCGGCGGTCCTATGATGGGCTTCCCCCAGACCACTCTGGAGACGCCCATTATGAAGGGCAGCAACGGCATCATCGCCATCGACACCGACTGCGCCGAGCCTCAGGAGTGCATCAAGTGCGGCCGCTGCGTGGATGTTTGCCCCATGGAGCTGAAGCCTCTGCACTACTTCAAGCTGGTAGGCGCCCAGGATTGGCAAGGCTGCAAGGATATGAACATTATGGATTGTATGGAGTGCAGATGCTGTGAGTATATCTGCTCTTCCAAGCTGCCTCTGGTCACCATGATCAAGATGGGCAAGAACGGCGTAAGGGGGCTGAAGTAAGATGCTGATTACCGAACTGAAGAATAAGGACGTCATCAAGTCCCTCATCACCGGCAAGGTGTTCGTGCTGAATTGCCACGGCTGCCGTGAGATCCACTTCCCCGAGCACGAGGCTGACCAGCTGCTGGCCGAGCTGACCAACGAAGGTATCGTTACCGGCAGCCTGACTACCGACTACATCTGCAATGCGGAGAACCTGAAGCTGCGTCTGCAGAAGCATACCGCCGCTATCGACGCCGCCGATATGATCCTGGTGCTGTCCTGCGGCGTGGGTGTGCAGACCGTTTCCGACCTGTACCCCACCAAGCGTGTCTGCGCCGCCTGCGACACCTATGCGCTGCCCGGTTTCCAGGGCGTTACCCCTCTGGAATATGATTGCAAGCAGTGCGGTGAGTGCTATCTGAACCTGACCGGCGGCATCTGCCCCATCACCGCCTGCTCCAAGAGCCTGCTCAACGGCCAGTGCGGCGGCGCCAAGGACGGCAAGTGCGAGGTCGATCCCAACATGGAATGCGGTTGGGAACGGATTCAGAGAAGACTGGCCCAGATCGGCCGTCTGGATGCGCTGAAGTGCCCCATCCAGGTCCGCAATTACGCCACTGACGACGAAGTCAAGAAATAATATTGATTAGGAGTAATACGACAATGAGAATTACCGAATTGTTTGATAACGGCCAGTTTGTAGTCACCGCCGAAGTTGGCCCTCCCAAGGGCTGCCACATGGAGCATGTGGTGGAAGAAGCCAAGGAATATCTGTCCGGCATCACCGCCGTGAACATCACCGACAACCAGTCCTCCGTCATGCGTATGGGTTCCTTCCCCGCTTGCGTGATGCTGAAGAATGCCGGTCTGACCCCTATCCTGCAGCTGACCTGCCGCGACCGCAACCGGATCGCGCTGCAGTCCGAACTGCTGGGCGCCGCCGCGCTGGGCATTGAGAACATTCTGTGCCTGACCGGTGACCACACCAAGATGGGCGACCATCCCGGCGCAAAGCCCGTGTTTGACCTGGACTCCGTTTCCCTGCTGCACACCGTTTGCCAGCTGGAAAAGGGCGTGGACCTGGCCGGCAATCCCCTGGTGGGCGAGCCTCCCAAGTTTGCTAAGGGCGCTGTTGTGTCCCCCTGCTCCGATTCCATCGACGCCCAGCTGGCCAAGATGGAGCGCAAGGTCATGGCCGGCGCTGAGTACTTCCAGACTCAGGCTGTGTTCGATTCCGAGAAGTTCATCGCTTTCGCTGAGAAGGCAAAGCAGTTTGGCAAGCCCGTGCAGCTGGGTGTGATCATTCCCAAGTCCGCCGGCATGGCCAAGTTCATGAACAACAATGTGGCCGGTGTCCATGTTCCCCAGTGGATGATCGACGAGCTGGCTGCCGATAAGGAAAAGGCCAAGGCCGGTATCACCGGTGTTGAGCTGGCTGCCAAGGTCATCAAGGAGTGCCGTCCCTACTGCCAGGGTCTGCACATCATGGCTCTGGGCTGGGAAGCCAAGGTCCCCGCTCTGCTGGAGATGGCCGGTCTGTAATTGCATACATAAAAGGCACCTGCGAAAGCAGGTGCCTGTTGTGTTAAATTGGCGTAAATACAAAGCGCTGCATCAGGCCGTCGCAGGTGGCATGGACAGTAACCGATCCGTTTACGCCCAGTTCCGTAGTCACATCCACCGCTTTGCCCTTTAGAAACGCCCGGACATAGGTTTCCGGGTCGTCGGTTTCCACTTCGTCGAAGAAAATATCCCGCATTTGATTGTTGGGGCAGAGATTTTTGATCTCCCGAACCATTTCGTATTCCATAACCAACGCTCCTTTCCGTTTGCTTCATTTTATCACAACGAAATGGATTTTTCCACCCTGAAAATGGAAAAAGGTACGGGAATCGACTTAATCAAGGTGTCGCTGGGACTCTGCCCTTGCAAGAACGAAACAGGGCACCCATATAGGTGCCCTGTTTCGTTGGAGCAGGGTACGGGAATCGAACCCGCCTTCACGGCTTGGGAAGCCGTTGTATTACCGATATACGAACCCTGCATTGACAGTATTATAGCAAAGTGCACTGTAAAAATCAACCATTATTTGTCGGCATGTTGAAAATTCGAATCATGGTGCTGACGGCCGTGGATCCCGCAGGAGCGATCTGCAAATCGCCCCTGCGGGCACAAGCGCACAGAGATTCCCCTGCATTTGGAACAGCTTAGCCAATAAATGCAGCCAGTTGCTCCACAAACATATGCCCCAACCGGATCTCGCTCATGGAATCATAATGGGCAAGGTCCGGATTATCCGCAGGCTCATTGGCGCAGGTCAGCGTACCGGTGTCCACCACCGCATTCATGGGTGAATTCTCCGCAACCGCCCGCTTGCACGCATTGACCATCTCATAATAGACCCAATATGCCGGATTTTCCGCAATATATGCATCCACAAAAGCGATGCCATCCGCCGCTCCGTATTGACCGAATTCTTTGCGGATATCTTCTATGAAATCTTCCAAATGGGCGCCATATTCGGCCGCTGTCTCTTCCGAGAACGAATCGGACTCTCCCTGCATCCAGCACATACCTTCGATTCGGATATCGTAGTGCTTGGATACCAGGTATTCCAGACTGGTTTCCACAAAGGCCACGAACTGCTTGTAAAGATCCCCTGTTTTTCCGTTGCCGGAGGGTGAACGCCACTGTTCATACAGATTGGTACCTCCCCAGGCGCATTTGATGATGAAGATCGTTTCCTCCGGATACAGTTCATGGAGCTTTTCCGCCATGCCCAATTCCGGGCCGAAATGCCCCTCCAGCTCTCCCTGCGCCGTGGCGCATTTTACAAAGCCATTGGACCTATGCGCGCCGGACAGATAGTTGATATACACATTGTCATAACCATTTTGATATTCTTTATACTTTTCTTCCGTCACATTGCGCCGCAGATACTCGTCTGAACTGCATCCCGACGCATTGGACTGGCCGCCCAGCAGGATCACGATCGCATGCTTTCCCTGGCCATCCGGCAGATTATCCGCTAAAGCAAAATCCTCGCTGTCGTTTTTCCAGTAATGAATTCCCAGGATACATCCCAGGACAACAGCGACTGCCAAGGCAGCAAAAACTATTCTTTTTGTCTTTCTTTTCATTGTTCCCTCCGATCCGCGGTCCGATCCAGCCGGGCATTGCGGACATACAGCAGCAGATCCACACCCACCATAGCGCAATTCAGGATGTAAAACAGCAGCACATACCATTTATAATCCGGCGACAGCAGCTTTCCGGCAATGCCGCACAGGTAGCCGGCAAAGATCAACAGCAAAAACGCCAGGCTTTTGCCTTGGGTGGTTCGCATGCGATAGGATTTCACCACATTCACCGGCCAGGAACAGCCGAAGGCCACCATCATACATACTTCCAAAAGCTCAAAATCTTCCATACTTCTCCTCTGCATAATCAAACGCCCCTGCCGGGTCACGGCAGGGGCTTGATGCATCTTACAGCAAATCCTTTACCAGGGACAGGGCGGCCTCGTCAGCAACCAGGATAAAATCCGGGTGCAGCTGCAGAATGGAGCCGGGAGCCTGGGGCTTGATGGGGCCAAAGAAGCAATCCTTCACAGCCTGGGCCTTCTTCTCGCCGTTGACAACCAGCAGAACCCGCTTGGCCTTCATAATGGAGCCGATGCCCATGGTGTAGGCGTGGGTGGGCACATCCTCCCGCTTCTCGAAGAAGCGCTGGTTGGCATCGATGGTGGAAGCGGTCAGCTCCACCTTGTTGGTGCCGTTGACGAATTCATCGCAGGGCTCATTGAAGCCGATGTGGCCATTGGGGCCCAGGCCCAAAAGCTGCAGATCCGCGCCGCCAAAAGCCTCGATGACAGCGTCATACCGGGCGCATTCGCCGGCAGCATCGGGATTCATGCCATTGGGGATATTGCAGTTGGCCTGATCAATATTCACATGGTCAAAAAGGTTCGTGCGCATGAAATAAGCATAGGACTGGTCGTGGTCCTTGGGCAGGCCCACATATTCGTCCAAATTCACGGTCTTGACCTGGGAGAAATCCAGCTCGCCGCTTTCATACTTGCGGATCAACTCTTGATAGGTACCCACAGGGCTGGAACCGGTGGCCAAGCCCAGCACGCAATCCGGCTTCAGCTGCACCTGCGCAGCGATGATATTGGCAGCCTTACGGCTGACATCAGCATAATCCTTTGCAACGATCAATCTCATAAAAACCTACTCCTTATACGATTTCTTTACCGGCCAGGAACACCCGGCAAGCGCTGTAATCCGGTGTACAGACCAGGAAGTCCGCCTGTTTGCCGGTTTCGATAGAACCAACCACATTCTGCGCGCCGATGGCGCAGGCAGGATTGTAGGTAGCTGCGCGAACAGCATCCTCCTCCAGGATACCCCAGCGCAGCACATTTGTCAAGCACTGCCACAAATTGGCTGCCGAGCAAGCAATGGTGTCGGTTCCCACCAGCTTGGCCACGCCACCGCGGATCTCTGCCATTTGGCCTCCCAGATCAAAACGGTAGCCCTCTTCCTTGCCGGCGCAACGGCCGGAATCGGATACCAGGATCATCCGTTCGCCGCCAAACATGGAGAATGCCAGGCGGACAGATGACGGATGGATATGCTGACCGTCGCAGATGATCTCTGCCCGGACGCCGGGATTTTCCACGGCTGCCGGGATCACGCCGGGATTCCGGTGGTGAATAGCAGGCATTGCGTTGTATAAATGGGTCAAATGGGTGGCGCCGGCATCAAAGGCTGCCTTTGCGTGGTCATAATCGGAATCGGTATGCGCCACCGACACGGTGCACAGCTTGCTGGCCTTTGCCACAAATTCTGCCGCGCCGGGCAGTTCCGGCGCCACATCCACGATCCGCACCAGGCCGCCGCAGGCCTCCTGCAGCTTGGCAAAGCCTTCAAAATCCGGCTCTTTCAGGTAATCGGCGTTCTGGGCGCCCCGCTTTTTGTAGGAAAAGTAGGGACCTTCCATTTGGATACCCCGCAGGACGCTATGGCCTGCAGGCTGCGCATCCGCCAAACGGCGGGCGTTGACAAAAGCGGTTTCCAGCACGTCATAGGGCAATGTCATGGAAGCAGGCGCGAAAGATGTCACACCAACGGAAGCGTAATACGCCGCCATAGCCTTCAGGCCTTCGTAATCGCCGTCGGAAAAATCATATCCCGCCGCGCCATGGCTATGGACTTCTACCAGGCCGGGAATCACCGTAGCGCCCTGCAGGTCAATGGCATCCGCCGGCACATTTTCCGGACAGACAGCGCCGAATTTGCCGTCGATCACCTCAAAAGCGCCCGTATGGAAACGAAAATCTCCACAGAATATTCTAGCGTTTTGGTAGAACACAGGGACTTCCCCCTTACTTCTTCAACTGCGGCAGGCTGGCGGCAGCCACGGCCTGACCGACACGGCGCATCTTTTCATCCGGCAGGGTCACCAGGCACTTTTTCGCCAGTTCGGGGTATTCCTGTTCCAAAACCTCATTGCAGACACGCAGAATGGTATCGCCGCCCTTACCGGACATAACGCGGCCCATCAGCATAATATAATCCAGATCATAGAACTGGGAATACAGCACCACAGTGTAGCCAAAATATGCGCCGATGGTTTCGAAGATAGCCTGGGCTCTGGGGTCATCCGCCTCCATCAGCTTCTGCACAGCCTTCAGCTTCTCCGCCAGGGACAGGCTCTCATCCAGTTCAATACCGGCAGCGGGACACAGCTTGATAACAGCATCCTGGGAGAAATACTTACAACCTACGCCGAAGTCCAGGGACCACTCGTCCTGCATAGCATCAGGCTGCAGATCAACCGGCGCAAAGGCCAGCTCGTTGATCCAACCAAGCACATTCTTATCGGCATCCACATAGCCAACAGCTTCGGAGGTGCCCATGGCCAGGCCCATCATCTTGCCCTTGCCCAGGCCCATAGCACCGGCCAAAGCGGAAACATCACCGTCATTGGCAACCACCAGGGGTACATCGCCGATGGCAGCGGCGGCACGGGTGTAGATAGTCTTGACCTTATCCCAATTGTCACGGGGCACCTTGATAAACAAGGAGGCCACACGGGGCTCGTTGTCGATATAGTCACCGGCAGAGGAAACACCGATGGCATCCACTCTGGGCATTTTGGAAGCAGCGGTCTTGAATGCCTCCAGAATATGCTCGTAATGATAGTCGGGATCCTCTTTCAGCTTGGGGAACCAGATCACTTCCTCAGAGTAGACGCACTCACCGTCGATCACAGCAGAAACCTTACGGTCGGAGCCGCCTGCATCAAAGCCGATACGGCAGCCATCCATATGACCACCCATAGGCTGCGCCTGCTCATTGGACGCGGGGCAATCTTCCAAAGGCAGATCGATGATCTGCAGGGTCTTTTCATACAGCTGCTCAACAAATGTAAAATCGAACTCCCGCTCGCCACCCAGCTTGTAGGCAGCCTGCAATCTCTGCGCCAGTTCCGTGCAGCCGCAAATATAAACCTTGAAGCCGCCGATGGACCACAGCAGGAACTTGACATAGCGCTCCACATAACGGTAGTCCGCATCCAACATCTCGGGGGTACCGTGGATGAAAGTCTTATGTACGGAAATCTGGCCGTTGTCACGCTCTACAGCGATGGCAATAGGCTGCTTGGCATCCTTCAGGTAAGCTACTCTCCACACGCCAAAGGGAATAAAGGTGGGGTCGAGCTTCGGGGCGTGCTTCATTTCATAGTTAACGCCTAAATATTGCATGTTTTTTCCTCCTTATCTGCATATCAACGAAAACCGCCGGAGTTGCCTCCGGCGGTTTGTTATCGCTTTCAGCAATACTTTTTGACAGCGGCATTGATCATGGACACACACTCGTCCACGATAGGATAGTCGCTCTCGATCAGTTCTGCCAGGGGTGCGCGGACACTGCCACAATCGGGTCCGCCGTTGCGGCGCAGGATTTCCTTGATGACACCGTACATATTGCCATGGCTGGAGCACATCTTATAGATGATACGGCAGCAATCATTCTGGATCTCCAAAGCCTTTGCCATTTCGCCGGCCTTGACGCAGCGGAACAGCTCCACATACAGCTCAGGCATTGCGCCATAGGTGCCGCCGATACCGCCGGTAGCGCCCATGACCATACCGGAAATCAGCTGCTCATCGGGTCCGTTGAAGACGATGGCGCCCTCGTCGGCCCACATCTGAATATCCTGGGTGGGCATGGAGGAGTTCTTCACGCCGATGACCCGGGGATTCTTCAGCATTTCCTTCAGCAGCGGCACAGTCAGGCTGACGCCGGCCAGCTGAGGAATGTTGTAGATGATGAAATCGGTGTTGGGTGCGGCAGCGCTCATGTCATTCCAATATTTGGCGATGGCATAAGGCGGCAGCTTAAAGTAGATGGGAGGGATGGAAGCGATGGCATCCACGCCCAGGCTCTCTGCATGACGGGCCAGTTCCTGGGAATCAGCCGTATTGTTGCAGGCAATATGGGCGATGATGGTCAGCTTGCCCTTGGCTTCAGCCATAACATTTTCCAGAACCAGCTTGCGTTCGGCAACACTCTGGTAAATGCACTCGCCGGAGGAACCGCCCACATACAGACCCTTCACGCCCTTTTCAATGAACCAACGGGTCAACTCGCGAACAGCAGCGGGATTGACATTGCCCTCTGCGTCGTAGCAGGCATAGAACGCAGGAATAATACCCGCATACTTTGTAACATCTGTCATATCTTTCACCTCAAGAATTATAGGTAGAATTAAAATCCGTCAAATACAATAACGCATTTTCACAGAAAAGTCAAGTGATTTAACCCTTCACAGCGCCCATTGTGATACCCTTGGTGAAGTACTTCTGGAAGATCAGGAAGATAATGATGATCGGCACGGAAGCCAGCGCAGAACCGGCCATCAGCAGGCCGAAGTCTGTGGAGCTTTCACCCTGCATAGTGGCAATACCCAATGCAATGGTCAGGTTTTCCGTCTTGGTCAGCATGATCAACTGCATGAAGTAGTCATTCCAGGCATTGATAAAGGTGAAAATAGCACAGGCACCTACGCCGGGCTTGATCATGGGGAACATGACATCGGTAAAGGTGCGCCACTCGGAGGCACCGTCGATGCGGCAGGCTTCCACCATTTCCGTGGGAATACCTTCAGAGAACTGCTTCAGCAGGAACACACCGAAGGGCCAGCCTACAATGGGGAAGATGACTGCCCACATGGTATCCCACATCTTCATGCTGGACATCTGGCGCACCAGAGGGATCAGAATAACCTGCTTGGGCAACGCCATAGCGCAAACGATCAGACCGAAAATAATGCCGCGGCCCCAGAATTTCTTCTTAGCCAGCACATAACCGGCCATTGCGGAGGTCAGACAGGTCAGCAGCATGGAGCCAACTGCCATCACAACGGAGTTAATCAGCCAAAGGATGGCGCTGGGGATCTTGGGACCTACAAAAGTCAGATTGCCAATGGTGAACTCAAACAGCGGAGAGCTTCTTCTGTCCATCAGCTTCTGGAAGTTGGTCATAACCCATTCGCTGGGCCACCAAACAGGCTCTGCCGAGTTGATATCCACGCCGTTCTTGAATGCGCCGGTAATGATCCAGTACAGCGGGAACAGGAACAGCACTGCTACCAAAGAAACCAGCACGGTGGAAATCCACTTATAAATATTGGATCTCAACTGGGAGGGATTGAGCGTATTCTTCGTTTTCATATCCACCCCTCCTTACTTTTCCTTGCCGGCACGGAACTGCGCCGCCGACAGGATCGCAATGATAATGGCCAAAATAACACCCATAGCACTGCCGTAGCCATAGCCAAGGTTGTCATCCTTAAAGGCCGCATAATAGATGTAGTACATAATGGTCTTGGTGTTACTGCCGCCGGAAGTAAGCAACTGGATCAGCGCGAAGCACTGGAAGGAGTTGATAGTGGTGATGATCAGCACATACAAGGTGGTGGGCATCATCTGCGGCCACTTGATCTTCCAGAAGGACTGCATGGGCGTAGCGCCGTCCACCTCGGAAGCCTCAACCAGAGACTTGTCCACATTATCCAGGGCGGAAACATACAGCACGATGGGCTGGCCCACAGAGGTGGTCAGCAGGATCAGGATAATACAACCCAAAGCATACTTGGGGTCGCCCAGCCAGTTGATGTTCTTTTCCAACAGGCCGGTCTCGGTGCCGATATAGTTCAGCACGCCGTTGTAGTAGTCATAGATCCATTTCCAAACCATGGTAACGGCTACGGAACCGGTAACCACAGGCAGATAGAAAATGCAGCGGAATGCGGAGGTAGCTGCCACATGCAGCTTACTAATGATGGATGCCACCCACAGGGAGAAGGCACAGGTCACCGGAACGGAAACCACAACGATAATAATGGTGTTCCACAATGCGTTGATAAATTCAGGGTCCTGGAACATTTTCACATAGTTACCAAAGCCCACAAATTTCTTTTCAGAAGTGCCCAGCACTGCTTCAAAGAAGCCGGCATAGACGCAGCTGATCATGGGTACGACCACAAACAATACAAAGAACAGCAAGAAGGGCAGCAGGAACAGATAAGCCGTGGTGGATTCCCGCAACATCAGTTTACGGTTCCTCATATTCAAGGTCATATTCTTGTTTGTCAAGAAAATGCCTCCTTTCAAAATCGTTTTGGTAGGGCAAGGGCTCAACCCCGCCTATATGCAAGCATTTATACACGGCGGAGGCAAGCCCCCGCCCTACAACTTTGGAGAAATGCCCCTCCCCTTAAAGGGAAGGGGCATTAATTAGGTTAACGGCTTAATTTGACAGGATTACTTGTTGTTAGCGGTATTTGCCCACTGACCAACAACCTCAGCGATGTCCTTGCCCTCGCCGACATCCTGCAGCATCTCCCACCATGCGGTACGGGCAGCGGCCCAGTTGGTGGTAACCTGGTAGTAGTCACCCAGCATGGGCATCAGCTTGTTGTACTCCTGCATGACAGCGTTGTCAGCCCAAACGTTGGACAGGTCAGCGCCCTCAGCGGTGTTACGAACTGCGAAGTAGTTGGCAGCCTTGACAGCGTCAGCGGTCTTCTCGGAGTCGCACATATACTTGATGAACTTCTTGGCAGCTTCGATCTTCTCGTCGTTGCCGTTGTTGAAGATACCGAAGCCCCAGATGCCGCCCTGCAGAGCAGGAGTGCTGTCAGAGGGGAAGGCCAGGAACAGGATCTCGTCGCCGTTGGCGGTCTTCTCAGCGCCGGTGCCAGCGGTGTTGGGATCCAGCTGCTGAGCGATGTTCCAGCAGAAGGCCATGTTCAGGGTACCCTGGTAGAACAGCTTGATCTCGTCGCCGCCCACGATACCGGGGTTGAACTCGATACCGGCGCAGTCCTTCAGAGCCTGCAGAGCAGCAATGTTCTCAGCGGAGTTCCAGGTGTACTCGGTGTGAGCAGCGTTGGTGAAGGTGCCGCCCTTCAGGTTGGTCACCAGAGCGCGGGTGCCCTGGTCGCCGCCCTGGCCACCGCAGAAGACAGCGCCGACAGCCTTGTCGGTGTAAACGCGAACCTTCTCAACAGCAGCAAAGAAATCCTCAACGGACTTCCAGGTGTGGGTCTCAGCATTGATGTGCTCCATGGCGCCAGCAGCCTCGAAAACGTTCTTGTTGATAGCCATGCAGTGAGCAGTCATAACCAGAGGATACTCGTAGCACTTGCCGTCAGCAGTGTAGCAAGCATTCAGAGCAGCGGTGTTGATCTCGGACTTGTCGGTAGCATCGATCATGCCGGACAGGTCGACCATCAGGCCCTTGGCGCCCCAGTTGGCCACCAGACGCTCGGGACCTTCCATGATCAGGTCGGGAGCCTGGCCGCCTTCGATAGCGGTGTTGACCTTGTCGTCGCCATCGGTGTAGGTCAGGTACTCAACCTTGACCTTGATGCCGGGGTTGGCAGCTTCAAAGCCATCGATCAGGGCATCGACAGTAGCCTGGGTGCCCCAGCCGCCGATGGGATAGGTCCACAGAGTGATCTCGACGGTGTTGCCATCATTCTGCTCAACGGTGCAAGCGCACAGACCGATGACCAGCATAACAGCCAGAAGCATTGCGATAATCTTCTTCATAGTGTTCTCTCCTTGTTAGTATGTAATTTTGCACAATTCCCGGGAAGGAACCATACATTTCGTTATACATTTTACATCACTGTTCATACTTTGTCAACTGTTTTGGCAAAATTATTTTTCGACCTTTCTCGGGGATGAAAATTTTTTTCATCCCTCTGTTTTATTTTTTCATACTTGTGCGCCGCAGGAAAATATGTTACAATTTACTAAAAGGAGGTTATGCCCAATGAAACAACACATTCTCTGCCTTGGCGATTCCAATACCCATGGCTACTGCGCAGATCCCAACGATTGCGCCGACCACGGCATTCGCTTCAATGAGAACGAAAGATGGACCTGCCTGCTGCAAACATTACTGGGAGACGGCTATCTGGTAACGGAGGAAGGCCTGTCCGGCCGCACCACCGTTTTTGTCGACCCCCTTCACGAAAGTATGGATGCGCTCAGTGTCGCCTATCCCCTGCTGAAGAGCCACGAATACATTGATCTTCTTGTGATCATGCTGGGCACCAACGACACCAAAGACCGTTTGGGCATGAATGCCGCCTGCATCGGCCTGGGTATGGAACGGCTGGTCCGCAAGTGCATGAGCGTGGATTGCTGGGGTGGCAAAAAGCCCAATATTCTGATCATAGCACCGCCCCATATCGGAGAAGAGCTGAAGGATCCCTGCATGGGCGACGGCTGCGCCGCCAAAAGTCGGGAGCTGGCCTTCTACTATCAGCAAAAGGCTGATCTGCTGGGCTGTCACTTCCTGGACGCCCAGGCGCTGGGCTGCGAATTCAATAAGATCGACTACATGCATCTGACCAAGGCCGGCCACGCCACCCTGGCACAGGCGCTTGCACAGCGTATTCCCGAAATGCTGTAGTTTTTCCGGCATAAAAGCGCTGCCCACCAGGGCAGCGCTTTGCTGTTAGTTTTCCGACAGAATCTCGTAAAAATCTTCCGGCAGGTAGGGCTTGAACATCGGCTCGATGAACAGTGTCGTCAGCAGGCTCGACAGCGCCGGCAGCAGGAACACCGGGATCACCAGCCGCACACACGCAAAGACCGTCACGCTCTGGATCAAACCCACGGCCACAGTCCGGGGCAAATGCGCCAACGACAGCCGCACAGTATTGCCCAGCAGTTGGCCCAGGCTGTTTTCAAACCGGCTGAGCATAGGAAACAGAATGCTCATCATGCCCAAAAGCACCACGCCGATCACCGCGCCAACCGCCAGCAGCATCCAATTTCCTTCCGTAACCGCGCCGTTCCACAGTTGGATACCGGCCCAGCCGATACCGATTCCCAGCGGCACACACAGCACCGTGGGCACCAGGCTGGCCTTTAGACTTTTCAGCCAGGTGCGCCAAAATCTGCCCCAGCTATGCTTGCTGCGCTTGCGGAAGCCATAGAACACCGCATCGTACAACGCCGCGGCAGACGCGCCGGCAGTAAGGACCAAAACAGAGCCGGCGATCCAAAACAAGCTTAAAAAAATAATATCTGTGATCCAGCTCATCAGGATCATCAGATCGCTGTCCGGCTCAAACAGTCTGCGAAACATCATCTCATCTCCTTTTTGGATGGATTATACCATATCGTTGTCCCGCTGTCACCTATATTTTCCCATTTTCTTCTCAATTTTTTATTGAAAATTTTTTCTCGAAATGATATGATAAGAAAAATGCCCACGGGCAAAAAATCAGGAGGATTATCTATGGATCGCAAAAAGTTTTTGGCAGAGCGCCAGTGGATCCGCAACCAACTGTCCAATGTGGCCGATTTTTGGCTGAAGAACGGCATGGATGCCCAGCACGGCGGTGTTTACACCTGTCTGGATCGGGCCGGCCAGATCTACTCCACCGATAAGAGCGTATGGATGCAGGGCCGCTGCGGCTGGACCTATGCTTATCTGTGCCATGTGTACGGTGTGAAGGAAGAGTGGCTGAAGGCCTCCAAGAGCTGCATCGATTTCCTGGAAGCACACTGCGTCAATCACGATGCTGAAGGCCGTCTGTACTTCACTGTAGAAGCCGACGGCACGCCCCTGCGTCAGCGCCGTTACTGCTATTCCGAGGCTTTCTACTGCATCGCCAACGCCGAATACTATGGCGTTACCGGTGAAAGAGAGCATCTGCTCCGTGCCCGCCGGGCTTACGATATGTACTGGAATCTGAACCATGGCATGGCCGATCCCACCGGCATGGGCCCCAAGTCCACCCGCGCAGGCCGTGGTCTGGGCATCCCCATGATCATTCTGAATGTCACCGGCGTTATGAAGCGGGTCGACCCCGAAATGGCCGATGTATATGACGCCCGGGCCAACGAGTGTGTTGCCGACATTTTCAACTATCACGTCAAGCCCGAACTGGGCTGCACGCTGGAGTCCGTAGGCCCCAACGGCGAGACCCGGCTGCATGTCACCGAAGGCCGCATGGTCAACCCCGGTCACGACATCGAGTGCGCCTGGTTCCTGATGGACCGCGCCAACGACATCGGTGACAAGGAACTGCACGCCAAGGCCATTGAAGTCTTTGACATGGCTTTCAGCAAGGGCTGGGACACGGAATACGGCGGCATCCTCTACTTCATGGACTGCCTGGGCAATCCCCCCGAAGCTTATGAGCACGATATGAAGCTGTGGTGGCCCCACAACGAGGCTCTGATTGCTTCCATGATGATCTACCGGGATACCCGGGACGAGAAGTACCTGGATATCTTCTACCAGATCCTGGATTACTGCAAGCAGTACTTTGCCGACGAATACGGCGAGTGGTACGGCTATCTGCGCCGGGATGGCAAGCCCACCCAGCCCGCCTGCAAGGGTTCTACCTTCAAAGGCCCCTTCCATGTGCCGCGCTGCCTGATCATGGTGGAGCAGATGATGAACGAAATTCTGGGCGAATAAGATTTCTAACAGGGTCCGGTCTTGTATCGGGCCCTGATTTATAACAGAAAGGAGCATCTGTTTTGGAGGTACCATATGCAAGTATTTTGGATCAGATCCGGGATTCCTACCTTCATCTAACCACTGCCGAACAAAGGATCGCAGATTATGTGCTGGCCCAGTATGAGCAGGTACAGTTTATGTCCATCACCCAACTGGCTGATGAATGCAATACCGCCGATGCCACAGTTTCCCGCTTCTGCCGTCGTCTGAATTTGAAGGGTTTCAACGCCTTTAAGATTGAACTGGCAAAGCAGACCGTTCAGCAGCCGGTCGATACCATGGACGACCACCCCCTGGATACCCAAACCGGCCGTACCCACCGGGTAGCCAGGCTGGGCCGGGACGCCATCCAGCAAACCATCGACCTGCTGCGCCCCGAACAGGTGCTGCAGGCCGTTACCATACTGGAAAAAGCCGCCCATGTCATGACCATCGGCGCCGGCGGCAGCATGATCATGGCCAGCGAATGCGCCCATCTTTTTTCCACCGTTTCCGGCAAATTCTACGCCGTTGCCGATTCCCATTTGCAGATGTCCGCTGTGGCAACCATGAGCAAGCAGGATGCCATTATGCTCTTTTCTTACTCCGGCGCCACCACCAATGGTCTGGAGGCGCTGGAATTGGCCAAAAGCCGCGGCATTCCCACGCTGCTGGTCACCCGCTTCCCAAAATCCCCTGCCGCCAGGCTGGCGGATGTGGTGCTGCGCTGCGGTTCCAGTGAAGGTCCCTTCCAATTCGGTTCCGTACCCGCCCGAATCGCCCAGTTGACGGTGATCGATATTCTGTTCCAGGAATACTGCCACCGCAATCAGGAAAGTTGCGCGGAAAATATCCGCCTGATCGCCTCGGCGCTGGCCGGAAAACATGTGTGATGCCTATGAAATATCTGCCACAATTTTGTATCATCCTGGGGTTCACCCTGGCAGGTGAGGTGCTGCAGCGGATCATTCCGTTGCCCATCCCGGCGGCGGTATACGGTTTGGTGCTGCTTTTCCTTGCCCTGTGTCTGAAGCTGGTGAAGGCGACCCAGGTGAAGGACGCCGGCAGTTTTCTTACTTCTCTGCTGCCGCTGCTGTTTGTATCTCCCACGGTGGGCATTCTGGACTGCTGGACGCTGATCCAGCCCCGGATCCTCACCATCGCGCTGCTTTTGATCGCGTCCACCTGCCTGGTCTTTGGCATCGGCGGTTTGGTCACCCAGGCACTGGGCAAAAAGGAGGGCGACGGCAATGGCTGATTTTCTGCAAATCACGGTTCTTCCCCTGGCGCTGACCCTGTGCGCCTACCAATTGGGTCTGCTGCTGCAAAAGAAGTTCCGCTCTCCCCTGCTGAATCCCATTTTGATCTCTGTTGCAATCGTTTTGGGTTTCCTGGCCCTGACCGGCATGGACACCGCCACCTATCAAAGCGGTATGCAGGCCATCTCCTGGCTGCTGACCCCCGCCACCATATGTCTGGCGATCCCACTGTATCAGCAGTTCTCTCTGCTGAAAAAGGAGCTGCCCGGCATTTTGGCGGGCATTGCGGCCGGCACAGTGGCCAGCCTGGCATTTGTGGCCGGCTGGTGTTTGGTATTCCGATATGACCGGGCATTGCTGGTAAGTCTGCTGCCCAAAAGCGTTACTTCCGCCATCGGCGTTCCTTTGGCCCAGATGGGCGGCGGACTCAGCCCCATCACCACCACCGCCATCATCCTTACCGGCATTTTGGGCAGTCTGCTGGGACCGTTGTTCTGCAAGCTCTTCCGTATCAAAACGGAAATTGCCCAGGGCGTTGCCTACGGCACTTCCGCCCATGTGATCGGCACCGCCAAAGCCGGTGAGCACAGTTCGCTGGCCGGCGCCGTCAGCAGCTTATCCTTGGTAATTGCAGGCCTGATGACCGCCGTTTTGTTTCCCTTGCTGCTGCAGATCCTATAAAATCACGGCTCTCTCCGATCGGAGAGAGCCGTGTTCTTCGTTGATCCGCAGCGGTCACGGGCCAAAGAAATAGGTTTCCAGGGTTTCATAGGCCTGCGCCCAGCGGTGATTGGGCTTAAACTGGAACAGTTCCTTTTCCACCACATAGGCCCGGCCGTTTTTCGCCGCCGTCAGGTTCGGCCACCGGGGATCGTCCCCCAATGTTTGATTCAGCAACGCCTGCATGCCCACCTCGTCATCGCCGGAAGGCACCACAAAAATGTAATCCGGATCCAGGGCCGCAATATCATCCATGGTAACCCTGTCGGGATCCACGAAGGCGCCGGGTTCTTCTGCCACATTCCGGCATCCCAATTCCCGCAGCATCACTCCCAGCACCGTTTCATCGCCGGTTTTGGCCCGGATGGCCTTATGGGACGCCCGCAGCACCAGCACCCGGGGGCCGTCGGCATCAGGGAATCGGTGGCGCACCGCGTCAATGGCGGATTGCTGGGATGTGCCGTAGGTCTCGTATCGGTCGGTGCAGCCGGTGATATCCGTGCAGATCTTCAGCATCCGCAGATAGTCCGAAAAGCCATCGACCCGGAAATAGGCCACAGAAATCCCGGCCTCTTCCAATTGCTGCTGCCATTGCAAATGCTGGGTGGAATTGGCGCTGGCAATCACAAAATCCGGCTGGATCTGCAGCAGTAATTCCAGGCTTAATTCCTTGGTTTCACCTAAATTCACCGCCATTTCATCCCGGGGTACCTTCAACTCCGAAAACGCATCGTCCGGCGCGGCCGCCACCCGGCCGCCGGCCAAATGCCACACCTGGGCAAAGCTGCCCAGCAATGCCGCCACTTTTTCCGGCTGGCGCAGGGTGATCTCCCGGCCCAGGTCGTCGGTAAAGGTGATCTTCTTGTTGCCACCGCAGCCGGCCAAGCTGCCGCACAGCAGCGCCGCCAGCAAAACAGCCGTAAGTACTCGTTTCATAAAACATCCCCTCCGTATTTGCGCCTATTATACACCATTCCCAGCCCCTTGGGAACAGCAAAACCGGAAATATTTCGTAAATTTTCCGTTCTACCCTCACCGCCGGGGACATACCCTATAACAAACCATGGCAGGAGCATACTGCCTGCCGAAGGAGGCTGGCTATGGAAAACATTTACGCCGATATTGCCGCCCGCACCGGCGGAAATATCTACATCGGAGTGGTGGGCCCGGTCCGCACCGGCAAGTCCACCTTGATCAAACGGATCATGGAACAGTGGGTGATTCCCGCCATCGACGATCCCTATCGTAAGGAACGGGCCAGGGATGAGCTGCCCCAAAGCGGCTCCGGCAAAACCATCATGACCTCAGAGCCGAAATTCGTGCCGGAGGAAGCAGTGGAGATCTCCCCCGACGGCACTGCCCGGCTGCGGGTGCGGATGATCGACAGCGTAGGCTACATGGTGGATGGCGCCGTAGGCGCCCAGGAAGATGGGATCCCCCGGATGGTGGCCACTCCCTGGTTCGATTATGAGATCCCCATGACCGACGCCGCAGAGCTGGGCACAAAAAAAGTAATGGAGGAGCATTGTTCCATCGGCCTGGTGGTGACCACCGACGGTTCGATCTGCGACATTCCCCGGGAGGACTATCTGCAGGCGGAACGCCGGGCCATTACTGATATGCAGGCCACAGGAAAGCCTTTTTTGGTGGTGATCAACACCCGGCAGCCCCAAGGCGCTGCTGCCCGGCAGGTACAGCAGACAATTTGGGAGGAATTCGGTATCGAGGCCGCCATCGCCGATTGCCAGGCGCTGGATAAAGACGGCATTGCCCGGCTCTTCCGGGATCTGCTGTACGCCTTCCCCCTGACCCGGCTGCAGATTCATCTGCCCCGGTGGATGGATGCCTTGGAACCGGAGCATCCCATCCGCGCCGCGCTGTACGCCGGGCTTTTGGATGCCGGCCGTCAGATCCAATCTCTGCAGCAGGCAGAACCGGCGCTGCAGACACTGACCCGGCTGGATTGCGTGGATGGCCTGGCCATCCGGGATGCCGATCTCAGCAACGGCACCGCCAAGTGCGTGATCACCGCGCCGGAAGCCCTGTTTTACCAGGTCCTCAGCGAAAAGGCCGGCATCACGGTCCGCACCGACGGCGAGCTGCTGAAATTGCTGATGGAGCTGTCCAGCGCCAAGCAGGAATACGATAAGGTCTCCGATGCCCTCAGCTCCGTGCGGGCCACAGGTTACGGCGTGGTGATGCCAGGCGCGGAGGAAATGACCCTGCAAAAACCGGAGGTTCTGAAAAAAGGCAGCAATTTTGGTCTGAAGCTGAAAGCCGGCGCCCCTTCCATCCACATGATCCGGGTGGATATCGACACGGAGATCAGCCCCATGGTGGGTGATGAGAAGCAATCCAAGGACCTGATGGGTTTCCTGGCGGGAGAATCCCCGGAAAAGCTATGGCAAAGCAATATCTTCGGAAAATCCGTCTACGAGCTGCTGCAGGAGGGCATCACCACCAAATTGCTGCAGATGCCCGAGGAGGTTCGGAGCAAATTCCGGGGTACCCTGTGCCGCATCGTCAACGAAGGCGCCCAAGGTCTTATTTGCCTGATTCTGTAAAAAATCCGCTGCATTCCATTGACATTTGTACGCCCTTGGGGTAGAATAAAAGAAAACCGACTGGGAGGTAACTGTCATGGCAAAACAGAAAATGAACTATCTTTGGAAAGACCGTCGCCGCCGCATGGGCATGCCCCTGAGTTTTACCCGCTACGCCCTCAGCGAGGACCGGCTGTTCCTGTCCGTAGGCTTTTTCAGTGTGAAGGATGATGAGCTGCTGCTGTATCGCGTTCGGGACATCACTACCCGCCGCAGTCTGTGGCAGCGGCTGTTTGGCATGGGTACGGTGACCATCATCTCCACTGACAAAAGCCAGCCCACGCTGGTGTTGAAGAACATCAAGCGTCCCCTGGAGGTCAAGGAGCTGATTCACCAGCAGGTGGAGGAAATGAAGCTGCAGCGCCGTGTCCGGGTTGGTGAGATCATGGGCAGCTACGATGACGAGGAATTTGAGGACGACGAAATCTAATACAAAACGCACCGCAAATGCGGTGCGTTTTCTTTATTGTTCCAGCCGCTTTTTTCTGCGGCGCAGCAGACAATCGGTGGTAATGATGCCGCCAAATATCACGGCGCAGCCAATGCTGATCAGCGCGCCATAGCGGAACGCCCGGTTTTCATACCGGAATTCCACCTCGTGGACGCCCTCGGTCAAGGGCACGGCCACCATACAATCGCCTACCAGCACCACATCCACGGCAACACCGTCCACATAGGCCACCCAATTACCCACAGGGCTGGTGGTGGCCGGGATCAGTTCGCCGTTTTCATCCTCGCCTTCCTCGGTGCGCGCATTGCCGCACTGGGGAATGGAGGTATACAAAAGGCCATCCCGGTCGCAATCAATCACGCCCCGGATCCTGGTGGTGGAGAATTGGGTCAGCTCCAATGTGGAGGCCGCCAGCACATCATAGCCTGCCCGGAACACGGCTTCATCCAGCACCGCGCCATAGATCACCACCGCAGAGCTGGTGTTGGCGGCGCACTCGATGACCAGCTCCACCGTATCCCCCGGCGCTACATCGCACACAGCCATGGTAAAAGGCAGGGTGTAATTTTCCGAGTAGAGCTTGATGCCATTGTGCCAAACGCTGAAGTTTTTCTGGGCATACAATGTCAGGTCCAGGCACATAAAGCCGGTTTGGGTAATGTTGTAGGTGTAGGTGATCTTACCGGGATTGGCGCCGGAGGTAAAACCGGTGTAGCCGCCAATATTATTGGCGGTGATGTTGATGCCATCGGTAGCAGTCACTTCCACATCCTTTTTTGCCACATCCATCCATACGGCTTCGGTCAGGCCGGTGGCGCTGCTGAACAGTGCATTCTGCACGGCAAAGGTATTGCCGCCCATGTTGAAATCCATGTCCTCCAGGTCCGCATTGGCCAAAAAGCCCAGGGGCAGATAGGCATTGTTTTCCATCAGTGTCAGGCCCTCATAGGAATGCAGTACGTCAAAATAGGCATTGCTGCCGGGCGTGCCATCCCGATGGATCATATATTTCAGATTCAGGAACAGGTTTGCCACCGGGGACGATTCCTCCCAGCAGTACCGGTTCCAGCTATTGCGGCCGCCATAACCCAGCGCCTCCATAAATTCCGTCATTCGTACATTGGCGGAGCTGGTGAATGTGGAAAGGCCGTCGTAGCCGTTGAGGGGGCCATCGTTCAAGGTCTGGGCGTGGGTCACCTCCGCCCGGTAGAACTGATTTTCGTCGTTTTCCAGATCCTTCATCACCTGGAACATGGATGCGGCCGCCTCTTCCTTTTTGGGGTAGTCGTAATCGTAGATGGAGAAGGAGGTGGCAAAGGAGATCACATTGACCACCAGCTCCAGCAGCATCACCGCCGCAATTCCCAGAGCCGCGTAACGGCTGCGCTGGGCATGGGGCGGCAATCTGTCCACAAGATCCTTCCACCAATTGTCCCGGGGGCGGATATCCGCCGGTTCTTCCCGTTCCTCCGGAAAGCTTTCCGTTTCCGGCTCCACCGGCTGACCCATATCCTCCAGCAACCGGTCAACCCGAGCCATCAGTTCCGCATCGGATTGCGGCTCGTCAGCAGCCGGCTGCTCCATTTCTTCCTCCGGCGGCAGGGCAGGTGCTTCTGCCTCCACCGTAACCGGTTGGGGCACCAGCCGATGGCCGTAGAGCATCAAAATAAAATACAGCCCCAAAAATGCCAGATTGAATATCACAAAGGCGGTATCGCTGCGCATTTCCTTATTGATCATCAGCAGCAGTCCGCTGAGAATTCCGGCGCCGGCGATCTGCCACAGTTTCCATTCTTCCCGCACCAGCCAGGCCCGGTAGGCCATATACAGCAGCACGAAGCAGAACAGGAAACTGAAACGGTATGGGATTTGGTTGGTGAAATGGAAGCCATGCCAAATATAATCCAGTTGACGAATAATAAAGCTGCACATAAACAGCAGCAGCAGCGCCACGGCGCAAATCTTATCCCGGAGCTTCACCTGACCGGACAGCAGGAACAAAAAGCCCAGCGCCACCGCAAAGACGCCGCAATAGATATTGGGCAGGCCGTCGATATAGGTAGGCGTCAAGCCGCCGGCCATTTGACCCGCCACGGTCTTCATGCCCTCCAGCACCGGCGGGAAAGAAGCTATCAGCGCATCCCACCACAAGCCGAAGCTGCCGGCGCCGGCTTCTTTTGCCTCCTTGAAAGCCGCCCAGGCCTCGTAGGCATTGGTAACGGTTTCTCCGGAAACCATGTTCACCTGGAATCCCTCGGGGAACTGATTGATGCTGGAGTAGGTATCCTGCAGCGCCGCCAGGGCCGGCAGTTCCAAAAAACAGGTCATGCCAATGGACAGCACCGTGAACACACCGATGCAGGCAAAATCCTTTATGGATCGCCACACACTTTTAAATCGGCAAATTTCATAGCAGAAGAACAGCAGCAGCACGAAGATGCATACAAAGAAGCCCACATAATAGTTGGCCAGAATGGCCAGCGCCAGGGAAACGGTGTAGAGGATGTATTTCCGGTCCCGCAGAAGCCACACCGTACCCAGCGCCACCAAGGGCAGCATGGCGAAGGAATCCACCCACATAATATTCCACTGATAGCCCAGGCCCCAGGCGCACAGGCCGTAGCAGCCGCCGAATACCACCAGCGACAGGTCATCCCGGCCGTAAAGTTTTTTCAGCATAATGGCAAAAAAGCCGCTGGCCAGGCTTAGTTTGATAGGCGTCAGCAGTGTGAAATAGTCCAGCACATACGCCTCCGGCACAAATACGCTGAGCAAATTCAGCGGCGAACCGAGATAATAAGCAATCAGGCCCAGATAATCCATACCACCGCCGGCGCTCCAGTTCCACAGCAAGGAGTCACCGGAACGCAGCGCTTCCCTGAATTCTTTGAAGAACGGGAAATACTGATGGTACATATCGGAATACAGCAGGGTGTAATCACCGAAGGGCGCCACCGAGGTGACGAACATCAGCACCAGCAGCATGGTGGCCGGCGTGGCAAACGCCAGAGCCGTATAATTCCATTTTCGTTTTTTCAGATCCGGCAATCTCATACACGGGCCTCCCGGGGCAAAATTTATCTACAGTTGGTAATTATAGCACAGTTTCGCGCCGGGGTAAAGGAAAATACACAAAATGTGGAAAATTTTACATTTTCCCCTTCCCTTCCAGAGCCTGCCGCAGTTTCTCCAACGCCCGCTTCTCAATGCGGGATACATAGCTGCGGCTGATGCCGGTCCGATCCGCAACCTCCCGCTGCCGCAACGGCGGTGTACCCGCCAAGCCGTAACGCAGTTCGATCACCAGCCGTTCCTGATCTGTCAGTTCTTCCCGCACCGCCACGCACACTGCCCGCACTGACTCCCGGCGGCTGACAGTTTCCAGCAGATCATCCTCCTCCGCCACCACATCCATCAGCGAAAGCGCCGCCCCATCGCTGCCGGTTTCGATATAATCTGACAGCGATACATCCTGGGCGCTTTTCTTCTGCGCCCTGAAATGCATCAGGATCTCATTTGCTATCCTCGCCCCAACGACTTTTAGAGTCCGTGGCAGCGTTTTCGTCTTCAAAATCGTCATAATCGACGTCTGCGAAGGCTTCCAAGGTGTCTTCTTCGCCACTTTCGTCGTCCATGTGATCTAATCTGTCATCCATATCGGGGAACTCGATCTCATCCTCGCTGGCTCCGAACAGCACCACATGGGCATTCACACCATCCCAAATTACCTTGCGGACAACCGTCCGGATGGCGGCTCGCTTTTCCTCAACAGACATATCGTCAATACTGGTGCGGAACATAGAAAGCATCTGCCGCAGCAGATCGAACTCTGTATCGCTGAGGGCATTGGCATTCACCAGCCCCTCCAGCTCATGGACGCGGTTCTCAATATCCCGATTTACCTCGGTCAATTCCTCGATACGCTTGAGCACATGGGGTCTTGCAATGGACTCGCCAACCATGCCCAGACTATCGATCAGACCGCTAATGATGGATCCATTCTCCGCAAATTCTGCCCGGAGATCTTCCAGCTGTCTTTCGTATTGCTCTCGCTTGCCGGTATAGAACTCACGGCTCTTTACAAGCTGAGAAATAAAGGTGCTGTCATGGTCGGTCAAGGATTTGATCTGTTCAATGATGACAGCATCCAGAATATTGCCGTTGGCATTTCGGCGGTTGCAGCGCTCCCGCTTGCTCCGTTCTTTCATCTTACACACATAGGTGTAAATGATCTCACCGGAAGCAGTTTTGCGCTGAGAAAGCTTGGGGTACATTCTCTCACCACAGGAGCAGTAAACCAAGCCAGTCAACAGAGCTTCGTTATTCCGGGGCTTGCGGTATGCCTTGGATTTGTTTCTGTCTAGAGATTCCTGCACCTTGATCCACTGCTTAGATGGAACTACACCGGCATGCTTTCCGATTGCGACAATCCACTCACTGACCGGAAGAAGCTGGGTTGTTCTGCCTTTCTCCTGATTTGTACGGTTGTAGGCCATGATACCGCAGCTTCCGTCAAAGTCTTCTTTGGGGAAGAAAATCTCCGCTTCCTTTTCTACAAAGTAGTTGTAGGCATCTTCGTCCGCAACCATGTAGACCGGGTTCTGCAGGATCGCCTTGATCGCAAAGCGGGTAAAGTCCTTTCCCTGCTTGGTCTTGATTCTTTGCCGCAGCAGCTCTGCTTCCACAGCCGTCAGAGAATCGGTTTCTATATAGAGGTCAAAGATCATCTTCGGGATCTCGATTTCTTCGGGAATCGGGATCAGCTTATAGGATTTTCTTTCTTTTCCGTCAATGGTGATTTTGCTGACGGAACCGGATTTGAAACCGGTAGGTGTGTTGCCGCCCAGCCAGCGGCCCGTCTTTGCCAGTTCGTGCATATTGTCGCGGATGCGCTCGGCAATCGTTTCCCGTTCCAACTGGGAGAACACAGAGATAATGAACATCATCGCTCTGCCCATGGGGGTGCTGGTATCAAACTGCTCCTTGATAGACACAAAGGACACATCCAGCCTGGTCAGTTCGTCGATCAATCCAGTAAAGTCGCTGATGTTACGGCTAATTCTGTCCAGGCGATAAACAACGATGGACTTAAACTTGCGCTTACGCACGGCCTCCATCATGCGTTTGAAATCCGGTCTTTGCAGATTGCCGCCGGAGAAACCTTCATCCTCAAAGACCACACAGCGATCCACATATTCCTCGCCAAACATATTGCGGACATACTCTTTGCAGAGTTCCACCTGGTTGCCGATACTTTCACCCTTGCCGGTAAACTTGGACTTTCGGGAATAGATCGCAATTTGTTCTTCATTTTTTCGCATATCCTTTTCCTCCCTCTTGATATGTGATGTATTTTGTGCTATTATATCACAGCGTAACTAAGTTGTAAACAGGAGGATGACAATTATGGCATGTTTATTTGAAGAAATGGGCGGTACTTACACCCTGGGAGCTGATGGAATGTACTATCCCAACCTGGAACTCCCGGAAGAAGAAACACCCCGGTACGGCAAGTACGGCAGAATGCGCCATACTTACCTCCGGGAGCATAAGAAGGCATACTATACCACGCTGCTGTTCGATGGCAAGCTGGTAGCCCATCTGAACGAAATGGACGATGCTGCCACTGCCCAAATAAAACAGATTACCAAGCAGATGGCAAAGTCGCAGGGCATTACTGAAGCACTGAAAGTGCAGGATCAAACGGCCTGGGTCGGTGCCATGAATAACATCCGCAACGCAGGGGAAGAAATTGTATTTTCCGAGCTAATCTATCGCTAATCAATCAGCCTCCGGTTTCTATCCTTAAGGAACCGGAGGTTTTTCTTATATGTAAACCAAAACGGCGTTTGCATCTACACGTCCCAAAACGCAAAATCCCCACCGTCGATCCTCCAATAAGGAGAGGAACGCCTGTGGGGATTTCCAAATGCCGCATTCATAAGAATCGAGGAAAACTCATGCGTCACACATCGCTGCGGCGATACGCATTCAGAGCACACTTGTATTCTGCAAAAGCTACTCAACCTTCAGCATACGGTAACCGATACCGATATGGGTCTGGATATATTGGGTGTCAGAATTCTTTTCGAGCTTCTTTCGGAGGGTTGCCATATGGACACGAAGGGATGCCATATCGCTTTCCCAGGAGCTACCCCAGATCTTAGCAGTTAGAAAGGTATGGGTCAGTACTTTACCTGCATCCTTAGCAAGTAAGCACAGCAGTTTGTATTCTGTAGGCGTCAGCTTCAGCTCTTCACCGTTCAAAGAAGCACAGCCTGCGGCGAAATCTACAGTCAGCTTTCCGTTGCGGAACACAGAATCGCCCGGTTTTGTATCAATGGTCACGATCCGGCGCTGTGCTACACGGAGCCTTGCCAGTAATTCTGTCACAGAAAAGGGCTTTGTTAAGTAATCATCTGCACCGGCATCCAGAGCGGCAACTTTATCCGTATCCTCACTCCGTGCGGAGATGACTATAATTGGCATCTGCGACCAAGAACGGATGCGCTTGATGATCTCAATGCCATCCAAATCTGGCAGACCAAGATCCAGAAACAGGATATCCGGCTGCTGGGTCGTAGCTGCCGCAATCGCTGCTTCTCCGGTAGGTGCAGTGATGAAGCGGTATTCATTTGACTTCAGCGTAGTGGTAATGAGATTGCGGACGGTGGAATCGTCCTCCACCACCAAGATCAAAGGTTTATTCATGAACTTCCACCTCCCCGGCTGGAATGGTAAATGTAAAGATTGTACCGGCAGGCTGATTATCGGAAACGGTGATAGCGCCACGATGAACATTCACAATAGACCGGCATAGGCTTAAGCCCAATCCAAGACTTCTGCGGCAATCGGCAATGGGATTGCTGCCGCTGTAAAACATCTCGAAAATCTTTTCCTTTTCACTGTCCGGCACACCGGCACCGTTATCCGCGATCCGAATTTCTATGGTATCCTGATCTCCGGTTGTGGTAATGTCGATATGGGAACCCGCAGGCGTATACTTAATGGCATTGTCCACCAGATTGATAATGACCTGGATGATCAGCCGGGCGTCGCATTTGGCAAGAAGCAGTTCGTTGTCATGGTGTACAGTGATAATATGTTCTTCTTGCTTTCTGCTGATATGCTGCAGCGCTTCAGAGACGATCTCTTCGATCAAATGGGGCTGCATTTTCAGTTCCATCCGGCCCTCTTTGATCTTCGTAACTGCCAACAGGTTTTCCACCAGATTGGTCAGCCATGCGGAATCGTCATAGATATCACCGCACATTTGCCGAATGGTATCGCTGTCCAGCTTTTCCAAATCGGAAAGCAGCATACCTGCGTTTCCGGAGATAGAAGTCAGCGGTGTGCGCAGATCGTGAGAAATAGAACGCAGGAGATTGGCACGCAGCTTTTCCTGCTCAGCCTGCAATTTTGCGTCTTCCATTTCCTTCGCATTGCGGCTGTTTTCCAAAGCCATGGCACATTCACCAAGGATGGAGAGCAGCACACTGTTCTCAAATGCTTCCAGAGGTTCTGCTCCCTCAATAATGACCGTGCCATAAACCCGGTCCTGAACCTTAATAGGATACTGCAACGCATCCTTGCGGCCGCTGGATGCAACTCCCGGGAGTACGGATGCGTGACGGCCCAACAGTTTCGCAACCTGGGTTCTGACTGTCTGGAAGATCTTATCGTCTGATGTTGCCTTTTGCAGCATCTGATTGGTTTCAAACAGCAAATTTGTACGGTAGCGGACACGTAGACACCGGCGGTCAGAGCGCACAGGGCCTGGTTGGAGCAGATGTTGGAGCTGGCCTTCTCACGGCGGATGTGTTGCTCACGAGCCTGCAGAGCCAGGCAGAAAGCGCGGCGGCCTTCGGTATCGACGGTCTCACCGACGATACGACCGGGCAGCTTGCGCAGATGCTTAGTGGTGGTAGCCATGAATCCCAGGTAAGGCCCGCCGTAACTCAGGGGCATACCCAGAGGCTGTGCTTCGCCGACAGCAACGTCAGCGCCGCACTCAGCGGGGGGCTTCATGATAGCCAGAGCGATGGGGTTGCAGCCCATGACGTACATGGCGCCGGCCTCATGCACCAGCTTGCCCAGTTCCTCAGCCTCTTCAAACTGACCGAAGAAGTTGGGCTGCTGCACATAGAAGGAAGCGATATCAGCGCCCAGCATTTCCTTCAGGGCAGCCATATCGGTCTTGCCGTCCTTGGCAGGAACGAGTCTCATCTCGTCACCGGTGCCGTAGCAGTAGGTGCGGATGGTATTGATGACTTCGGGGTTGGTGGTAGCGGAAACCAAGGTCACCTTGCGCTTGCGGTCGCGGCACATGGCAGCGGCTTCGGCAGCAGCGGTAGCGCCGTCGTAGACGGAAGCATTGGATACATCCATGCCGGTCAGTTCGCAGATGATAGACTGGTACTCGAAAATGGACTGCAGAATGCCCTGGCTCATTTCGGCCTGATAGGGGGTATAAGCAGTCAAAAACTCTTCCTTGGCGGGAACGTACTTAACGATGGAGGGAATGTAGTGGTCGTAAGCACCGGCGCCACGGAGCACAACGGGGAACACATGGTTCTTGGCTGCCATAGCGGCAACAGCGCGGCCGACTTCCATCTCGCTCATGCCTTCAGGAATGTTCAGGTCGCCGTCATTCAGGAGCATCTCCTGGGGAACGTCCTTGTACAGATCCTTAAAGTCGTTCAGGCCAATGGCCTTGAGCATTTCAAGCCGCTCCTCCTGGGTGGAAGGAATATAGCTTGCCATGTATTAGCCCTCCTCGGCGCAGAAAGCCTCGTAAGCGGCAGCATCCATCAGCTCTTCGGTGGCGGTGATGTCCTTTACCTTGATGATCCAAGAGCCGTAGGGATCGGAGTTCAGATTCTCGGGGGCGTCAGCCAGATCCTCGTTGACCTCGACGATAACGCCGGTCACGGGAGAGTTGACATCAGAGACAGCCTTAACAGACTCAACGTCGCCGAAGGACTCGCCGACGGTAACAGTATCGCCAACTTCGGGCAGGTTAATGAAAACGACATCGCCCAGAGCGTCCTGTGCGAAATCAGAAATGCCGACAACAGCAATGTCGCCCTCCATAACCATCCACTCGTGGTCCTTGGTGTACTTCAGTTCAGCCGGGAAATTCATGGTAATTACCTCCAAAAATAATATGTGTTGTGAAAATATCTATCCGTCTAAAGACGGGTAAATGATGAAAGGAATAAGCTTGCCAGATAAACATGCAACGTGTCGATCTGCACGTCAAAGCCCTCTCCTTGAGGAGAGGGTGGCCCATAGGGCCGGGTGTGGTGTAGCCCCAACGGGGCGTTATCTAATCAAACGGATGCTTCGCATCCTACACCACATCAGTCACCTTCGGTGACAGCTTCTCCTCAAGGAGAAGCCTTGCGAATATGGATTTCCATGTGTCTAACGGTGCCCGGGATAACAGGGAAGCAAAAATTACTTAACGATAACAGCCTTGCCGTAGGGAGGATCGTTCTGGATCATGTGCTTGGCAACGACCTCAGCTTTCATCTTCTTGCCACGGACATCCACATAAACAATGTCTCCGGTCTGGGGATTGCCCTCAATGCAGGCAAAGCCGATGGAACGCTTGCCGGTGGTCTCCAGCAGCTTGGTTTCGGCGCCTTCGCCCTCGTAGTCATAGTAGGGAACCATGGTACCGGAGGTGACCCAGCCGGCCTTCTGGTCGTCCTTGTAGATCTCCATGCCGGCACGGATGACACCGCGGTCAACCAGACGGATGGGAACGATCTTGGTGGTCAGGTTGGCCTTCTGGTCTTCCAGCAGAGCCTTGCCGATGAATTCGCCCTTCTCCTCAGCGAAGCTGACAGCGAAACGGGACAGCGGCACGGAGAAGATCTTGATCTCGGAGCCATCGGGGGCTTCGCCCATCTCGTGGCCGTACAGGGGCAGACCGGCTTCCAGACGCAGGGTATCACGGGCGCCCAGAGCGATGGGCTTGGCGCCCAGCTCCATCAGGCGGTTCCACAGCCACACAGCCTCGGCGCTCTCGATGAACAGCTCGTAGCCGATGGGCTCGCCGGTATAACCGGTGCGGCTCAGCCAAACCTTGCGGCCTTCCATCATGGCAAAGCCCAGGTCGTTTTTCTTGGGGCCAACGGGGACAGGGCCGCCGATGAGCTGGCTCAGGATCTTATCGGACTCGGGGCCCTGAACAGCGATGGAAGCGCACTTGCTGGTCATGTTGGTAACGGTGCAGTCATACTGGGGCAGAATGGTGGCAAAGTGCGCCAGGTCCTTATCGGTGTTGGAGGCGTTGACCACCAGCATGTAGCGGTCTTCCTCATACATGTAAACGTAGGCATCATCCACAGCGCCGCCGTTGGCGTTGGGGATCATGCAGTACTGGGCACGGCCAGGCTTCACGGCAGCCACATTGCTGGATAGAACATGCTGCATGAAAGCCAGACGGTCGGGGCCTTCAATCAGCAGACGGCCCATGTGGGACACATCAAAGATACCGCAGCCGCTGCGGGTTGCCAGGTGCTCGGCCACGATACCGCTGGGGTACTGGATAGGCATTTCCCAACCGCCAAAGTCGACCATCTGGCCTCCACAGGCCAGGTGTGCTTCATACAGCTGGGTACGCTTCAATTCACACATTTTAATCTCCTCCTAAAATGTACTTTATGTATTAGATACCTGCCATTTCCAAAATGGCGGGCACGTTTTTCTCTGCACCGATGGCCATGATGTGCACACCGGGGCAGATATTTTCTTCCCTGATCCTGGCGATCATTTCGGCGGCCATTTCCATACCCAGCTTCATGGGCAGGCCCTTGACGCCCTTTTCCTTGCCTTCGGCGGCAGCGGCCTCCAGACGGTCGATCATGTGCTGGGGAACATCAATGCCGGGCACGTTCTGGTTCATGAACTTGGCCATGCCGGCGGCCTTCAGGGGAATGATACCGACCATGATCGGCACGTCGATGCCTGCGGCAGCCACATCGTCCATAAACTGCTTCAGGCTGTCCATATCAAAGATGCCCTGGGTCTGAATGTAGCGGGCACCGGCCTCCACCTTCTGACGCAGCTTGTTGATCTGCAGCATACGGGGCTCGTACACGGGGGTAACCGCAGCGCCCTTGAAGAACTTGGGGGCGCCGCCGCTTAGCTCGTTGCCGCCGCAATCCAGGCCGGATGCTTCCATTTCGCTGAGCATCTTCAGAATACCGACGGAATCCAGATCATAAACGGGTTTACTCTGCTTGCAATCGCCCACTACGGGATGGTCACCGGTGAGGGCCAGCATGGTGTCGATGCCAAAGGACGCGGCAGACAGCACATCGCCCATAATGGCCATGCGGTTGCGGTCGCGACCGGTAATCTGCAGGATGGGCTCGATGCCAGCCTGCTTCAAGTGGATGCACATGCCCAGGGAAGAAGCCTTCAGGCAGGCGGACTGCATATCTGTGACGTTGACGCCGTGAACCTTGCCCTTGAGCAATTCAGCGTCGGCCATTTGGTGGGCAAAACAAAAGCCCTTGGGCGGAGCCATCTCCGCGGTGATGGCAAACTGGCCATCCAGCAATGCTTTTTCTAACAGGCTCATTATTTCTTCTCCCTCAGATTGATGTGTCTGGGGTATGCAACGGTTGCATAGCCCTTGTCGGCCCGGGTCTGACCCAGCTTGTCCAGCTGACCGATGGCCTCCAGACGGTTGTAGATCTTGATCCATGCGCAGTCGTTATTGGGGTCAACTTCGCACTTGCCGTTCTTCTGACCGCCGCAAGGACCGTTCACCAGGCTCTTGGCGCACATGGTGATGGGGCAGATGCCGCCGGTAGAGCCAAGCACGCAGTCGCCGCACATACGGCAGTATTCGTTGAACATACCCACGCGCTCCACCTGACCCAGGAACATGGTGTTATTAGCGGGATAAATCGGCAACTGGATGTTGTCAGCTACGGTTTGCACGCCGTCGCCGCAGGCCATGCCCACCACAGCTTCGGCACCGGAGTCCTTGATGGGCTTTGTGTCCTTCTTGACCAGCAGCTTGTGGCAGCACTCATCGGGGACGATGGTGGCAACTACCTCAAAGCCCTGCTCTTCCAGAAATGCCTTCATTTCCAGAACTTCCTTTTCGCCGCCGGTCTGGCAGGCGGCAGCGCAATTGCCGCAGCCTACAATGGCGACCTTATGGACACCCTCCAGCATAGCAAGCAATTCCTCGCGGGGTTTCTTACTTGTGATAATCATGTTGTTTCCTCCTTTTGGGCAACAAAAAATGCACAAAATCCCTAATCATAGGGATTTTGTGCCTCCGTTACTTGACCTGAGAGATTCCCGAAATTCTTCGGTTGCACCTTCGGTGTGGCATTTGCCAGCTTTACAGAGCATCGTCATGCCGCGGTTCATTTACCTGAGAGCTTTTGCATTCCCCTTCGGTGTCACAAGAAGTGATCTCTCCCGCGCCAATCTTCCGACATATACTGGAACATTTTAGCATGGAATTTGGACATTTTCAACTCTAAAACCAGCATTTTTCGTATTTTCTACATTGTTATTTTGTATACATTGCCCATTCTTATCGATAAATCCGATAATATTTCCATGTACAGCCTCCGTTCCCTCTGCGTCATAAATCATCGCCTCCAAAATAAAAAGGTTCTATAATAAATGTTGGGATCAGGCGATGAGCCTGACCCCAACATTTATTATAGAACCAAAATCACTTTGAGACAGCACCCTTTTATTGGACCTTATTTTACAGCCTCTGCTTGTTATTTGGTTACTGGGTTATCCATGCAACAGTTTCTCGACCTCATCTGCAGAAGGCATTACTTTCAATGCGCCTTTTCGTGTGGTGATCATAGAAGCTGCTGCATTGGCAAACCGCAGCATTTCGTGGAGCTGCGCCTCTGTCAAGTTCTGCAAATCGTGTTCCAGCACATAATTCAGTACACAGGCACAGAATGTGTCGCCGGCACCAGTTGTTTCGATGGTATTTTTCTGCAGGAAAGGTGGTTCCTCCACCCGTAAATCACGGTAATAGGCGCGGCTGCCGGCAGGTCCCATAGACAGCAGGATCAGCGGAATACGATACGTATTCTGCAAATAGCGGATACCGGCATCATAATCCGCCAGCCCGGTAAACCACTGGATCTCATTATCGGAGATCTTCAGAATATCGCACTGGGTCATGCCAAATGCGATCTGCTCCCTGGCTTCCTCCAGAGTATTCCATAGCGGAGGACGTAGGTTTGGGTCATAGGAAAGGATACAGCCCTGCTCCTTCGCAATCCGCAATGCCTTTTTCGTGGCTTCCCGGATACCGGGATGGGTCATGGACAAAGATCCGAAATGGAAGATCTTCGAATCCGCAATCAGTTCTCCGTTCACTTCCTCAATACGGAGGTTCATGTCCGCACCGGGATCTCGATAGAAGGAGAAATCTCTATCTCCGCCGGGATATGTATGGACAAAGGCCAATGTGGTATGCACTTTTTCATCCAGCAGCAGATTGCGGGTATCAATTCCCACCTCTTCTACTACGGATTTCAAATGTCTGCCCAGGAAATCGTCACCCACTTTACCAATGAAAGCAGTCTTTTTTCCCAGTTTAGCCAGCATCGCCAGCACATTACAGGGGGCACCGCCGGGATTGGCCTCCATGAGATAATTTCCCTGATTGCTCAGGCCATTTTGTGTAAAATCAATGAGCAATTCGCCCAATGCGGTTACATCCAACTGCTTCATATTCTCATTCCTCAAACAGATCATACTTGACGATGTCCATTTCCACCTGGCCATCGGTGCAGAAAGAAATGGCATCCGCCACAAGGTCGGTCATCACCGTGGCAGTCATCACCTGCTCACCATCGTTTACAAACACTTCTGCGCTGAAACGGTCCAGAATGATCCGCAGTTTCAGCTCACCGTTGTTGGTATTCACCTGGGCCCGGCGCTGATTGATAAAAGCTCTGCGAGAACCGGAATACTTCCGGTCCAGCTTCAGCACAGACTCGTAGGGTTTAAAGCTAACAGAGGTGCGGAACTGTTCGTTCTGGGCAAACCACACAGAGAATTTGCGGAAGATTTTTTCTTTATCCTTGGGACGAACGGTGATTTCCATATCCACTGTACGGCCCTGGATGCCCTCCAGCACAGTTGTACCATCCAGCAGTACATTCTTGTACTCCACCTTATTGGACCGATACTGCTCCAATTCCCGGATGGGGCGCTGGTACAAACGGCCATTTTCAATGGTAATCTCTCTGGGCAGCGTCATCTGGCCGAACCAACCACGTTCCTTGGCTCCCTGCTGATCGCAGGTATCCCAGTTTTGCATCCAGCCGATCATAATGCGGCGTCCATCGGGCGCCAGTGTGGTCTGAGGCGCATAAAAGTCGATGCCGTAGTCCACCGACTGATGATGGTCATATGTAAAGTGCTTTTTCGTTTCATCAACCTGACCGATCAGGCACAACGTACCGTTACCGTTGTGATACTCAAAGCCTTCCGGCAACATATCCTGAGGGCTGCAAATCAGCACTTGCTTGCCATCCAGGGCGAAGAAATCGGGACACTCCCACATCCGGCCGAACCGATTGTTATTCTCAATCAGAATGCTCTCAAATTCCCAGGCAAAACCATCCTTGCTACGGTACTGCAAAATAGCGCCGCTGCGGTCAGCCCGGCAGGAGCCTACCACACAGCGATAAGTGCCGTCCTCGTCCTGCCAGATCTTCGGATCACGGAAATCGTTACGGCTCATGTCCTCAGGCAGATCCGCTACGTCAATAACGGGGTTCTTTTCGCACTTGCGATAATTCAATCCATCGCCCACGGCGACACACTGGGTCTGAATATCCAGGCCATGATCGCCGCCTTCCTTGCGGACGCCGGTGTACATCAGCAGCTGCTTGCCATCGGGCATGGTCAGCGCGGTACCGGAGAACACACCATAGGAATCGTAATCCTCATCCGGCGCCATAGCGCAGGGCAAGTATTCCCAGATCAGCATATCTTTACTGACAGCGTGTCCCCAATGCATAGCATTCCATACAGTATCATAGGGGTTATTTTGATAGAACAGATGGAACTTACCATCGTAGAAAGAGAAGCCATTGGGGTCATTGGTCCAGCCCACACATGGTGTCAGGTGGAACTTGGGACGGCTGGTTTTGGGAATTTGGGTTTCCATTTCTTTTTCGTATGCTCTTGCGAACAACAGTTTTTCATTGATCATATGCGTATCCTCACCAAATCAATCTTCCATAGCTTTCCGTTTTTCTTCCAGGCGCTGTCGGTCTTCCTCCCGTAAATGCTGCGAAAACACGCCTGCGATTACAAAATCGCAAAGCCAACAAGCCAGAGCGGGCACAATGGACAGCGCCACCGGGCCGATTACAACCAATGCAGCGCCTGCCAGCAGAATCAGCAACACCAAAACCGCTTTCACCGGGTGCAGCACCATCAGCAGAAAACTCAACTTTAGTACATCCTTGGTGTTGCCGTCAAACCGCTCAGCATAGCAAAATAAATAGGCCATCCAGGTGGCTACCACAGCAATCAGCAGCATCATCAGCCAGTAGAGCTTGCCCAAAAACTGACCATTGATGGCCATGGTGCGGAACACCAGCACATCCACCGCCAGCAGCGCCAAAATTAGCAGCACCACAAACCAGCAAAGCGTAGAACGCTTGAAGTTTTCCCGGAATGCTTGAAAAAAAGTTTTCAGCAATCCACCCTCTTCCAATCGGATATAACGATGGATCACAGCAAACAACGCCGTCGTGGCTGCACCGACGGTAAAAACCGGTAAGCAGGCGGCTACCCACAGGATACTCAGACAAACACAATCAAAGATCTTGACGATCCATCGCATGATTGGATTGTTAATATCAAACAGCCATCCCATATTGGCAACCTCCCTTCTACTTCATTATCGTGTATACTGCCGCAAGGATGTAAACAGCACGGCATTATTTTCTGCGAACAGCATGATAGGCTTGCCGCTGGCGCCATAAATACGCACCGTTAGTGCTGCCATGCCGTCGATATAGAACACACCTACAGAGCCTTCCTGGATATAGGTAAAGCTATAGGTCTTTCCCTGCTCCAGGCTGATCTCTGTTTCGGCGATCAGTGTTTCGCCCTCGTTAAACAAAAGCTGCAGTTTATTGTCACTGGGGCTGATCGAAATCATTTTATATTTATCGGTTTTTCCGTTATAGTCAAAAGCAAGGCCAAAAGAGCCGGTACCATCGAAGGTAAACTCGCCGGTGATCATAAAGCTCTCATAGCAGTTAAACGCCTGGGTGTAAGCATAGCGGGAACCGGCTCGGATAAAGCTATGGCTCTCATGGAACAGAAGTTCTCTTCTTTTATTGAACTGTTCTGCCACACTGTCCACAGGCAGCAACACCAAGTCACCATTCTCCTTCTGTGCAATCTTCTGCACCACCAGATTGCCCGCCCATGCCGCAACATCCTGGGTAGAGGAAGCGGATTCTGAGCGACGGGCCCATCCCACCATATAAGAATTCTCACCGTCCTCCACATGCTTGGCTGCGTAGAACAGTTTGCCTTCCAGTCGCTTAGGTTCCCCGTAAGGACCATAGCGATTCTCGGAAGATGCATACCAAAGCGTATCATCCTGGGCAGAATAGGTCACATACCAGGTGTCACCGATCCGGAAGGTATCGGTACACTCTAAATTCCAGAATTTTCCTACAGGATTGGTAAAAATGATACCATCATAGGTCACATTTTGCAAGTCCGCACTGACAGAATATTTGAGGATACGGGCAGTATTATTCTGCGATGCGGTAATGGTCATCGAAATGATACCCGTTTCGGGATCGTAGTAGGCCTGGGGATCGCGGAAGTCATTCTTCTGTCCCAGGGTAATGTCGGGCGTAATTTCCCAGCCCGCAAGCTTCTCGAAAGAAGTCAGATTGTCGCTGACCGCCACCATCACCTTTTCCTTATACTCCATGGCGCCGGAGCCATTGTGTCCGGTGTAGAAAAGATAATACTTATCCTCCACCTTTACCACAGAACCGGTGCCGATCCAGCTGTCCTGGCCGCCGGTACGGGAGGATTCCAGCACAGGCTCCTGTTGCTCTTCGTAGGTAATAAAGTCACGGGTGGTGGCCAAATAGATGGAGTGATTGAAAGAATCGCCGCCATCTTTCAGATAGTACATATAGTATACCCCATCCTCATAATAGGGCATGGGATCGCCCACATAGGGCTGGCGGGTACCATCTTTTTGAGGCAGGAAAAAAGTCTGATAGCCATAGGCAGATTCCTGACTGCCGGGTGTCCGAAGAGAAGAAAAATCCATATCATCGGTAGGATACACGAAGCTGTCGCCGGTATCTTTATCCCAACCGGCATACAGCGTCATATCCGCCGTAATTTTGTCCTTCTCCACGTCCCATTTCCGGGTCAGGTTCGCATCCGTATACCAACCCAAAAATACATAGCCTTCCCTGACAGGATCTGCCGGCCGCTCTACCTTGCCGCCATGGCGGACAGTGATTGGCTCATACTTTTCGCTTCCCGAATAATTACCGTCGAAATGGACAGTGCAAGGGACCTGATTGCAGCCGCAGAGCAGAATACTCAGCGACAGGCAAAACGCTACAACAAGCGCCAAAACTCTCTTTTCCATAATTGCCTCCTTTAGGGGTAATTGCACTTGCAGAGGGGATGTCAAACGGCATCCCCTCTGCGAATGAGAACTTACTGAACCTTGCTCTGATAGATCTTGATGCTAACAAATTCGATGGTCACTTCGCCCAGGGCTGCAGTGGCCTCGGAACCAAACTGGAACAGCATTTCGAAGTTCATATCGGTCACCAGGGTATCCGTGGTGGTGAAGGTGAAGGTCTTCTCCTCGGTGGTGATGTCCATGCCCTCGGACAGTCTGGGGTCCCAGCTGCCCATGGGGTTCAGGAAGAAGCCGCAGGAAATGTTCTTGCTGGCCTTCACGGTGATCTCGATGGTGTAGTAGCTGTCAGCTTCCAGCACCAGAGGGTTGTCGCCGAAGCCGCAAACCAGCTTGTTGTGCCAGTCGGTCTTGCCGCCCTGGTCGATACGGTAGAACAGCTTGCCGTTCTCCATCCAGATGGTGCCAACGCCCAGATCATTGTCCTCATCGGTGCCGTTGAAGGTGAACCAGGGGAAGTTGGGGTTGGTGGCGTTGGCGGTATTGTTACCGAAGGCCATGAAAGCGTAGATGTTCTTGTTGGTTTCCTTGTCGCCTTCCATCTTGCCGAAGGCAACGTTGTCAATGGTGATCACATTGTTGGTAACGCCTGCATTGGGGTTGCCGATCTGCATGCGGATCACGGGGTCAGCAACAGTCTTCTCAGCGGTGAAGACATGGGTAATGGTGATGGTCTCGCCAGCAGGAACATCCAGGCCGAAGAACTTGGCACGATTCTCATGTGCCGTGCTGCCGCTTTCCACCAGCAGCTCGCCCTGCTGACCGTTGGTAGCAGTAATGTCGAAGCGGATGAAGTACTTCTGGCCCTCTTCAATGCTGTTTTCGGGCAGAGGCATATTGATCTTGGTGCTCCAAACGCCACCGCTGGTCTGGTAAGCGTCGATGGTAACCTTAGCAGCGCCATTGTCGGCAGCAGCGGAGGCAGAGGCGCCGTCACCGGCGTCAACGGTCAGAGCGTTGTCGATGCCGTTGGCAAAATCGTTGCTGTAAACGGGCACTTCCACTTCGGTGCCGGTAATCTCATAGATCTCGATCTTGTCGATGGTAACGGTGAAGTTTTCGGGAGTGGTATCAGCGGCATTGTCGGGATTGGGGGTGATCTTACCCAGGTTGATCATCAGCTCAGTGCTGCCTTCAGCGCCAACAGTGAAGTTGATTTCCAGAGGCTTGATGGTCTCGTCGATGACCATATTCCAAGCACCACCGAAGGTGGCCCAGCCCTCAGCATTTTCATCACGGGCAATAACGTGTGCGTAGGTCTTGGCGGTGGACTTGGCCCAAACCTTGACCTTGTAGTCAGCAGCCTTCACAGCCAAACCGGCCAGGAACAGCTTGATCTGATCATCGCGCTCGCCGGGATTTGTGATATCAAAGACGAAAGCGCCCTGCTTCATTTCGCCGGTGGCTGCAACACCCTCAGCAATGTAGGCAGCCCAGCCCTTGGCATCCACAGCGTGGTCACCGGTGAAGTCAAATTCCTTATACAGGACAGCCTCGGCGGTCTTCTTGGTGACAGTCAGAGTAGCATACTCGGAAACGGACTCACCGTTCTTGTCAGTAACGGTGTAGGTCAGCTCATAGGTACCGGCCTTCTCGGGAGTAGCCTTGCCGTTCTTGAAGGTCAGAACAGGGGTGGACTCCACAGCGATCATAGCGGTCAGATCACCGTCTTCTGCATCAGAAGCGGCAACGCCGGCCAGAACGTCGATCTCCGTACCTGCCTGCACAGTCAGGTCCTTAACGCCAGTGATGGTGGGCTTGTTGTTGACGGTTTCGTTGCCGCAAGCTGCCAGAGCCAGGAACATAGACAGCGACAGCAGCAAGCACAGTACTTTGCGCATTTTTTTCATATTTGTTTCCTCCTAATATCAATTATTTGCCAGGTATCTGTCGTAGGCATCCTGGTAAACTTTCTTGATGTCCGGCAACTTGATCTTGCCGTTCAGATCATTCTGGAAGGCCTCCCACTGAGCATCGGTAACGCCGCCCTTCATGAGCCAGTTGATCAGATTTGTGCGGATGTAGTCATTGAGGTTGGTTTCATAACTGCCCAGGGTGTTCAGTTCATCCAGCGTGAACTGCAGGTTGGGACAGGGCTTGACTCCTGCGGGAACAAAGGGAGTAGCGCAAGCCTTCAGCCGCTCCAGGCGCAGCTTTGCGCGGGGCTCCATGTTGACCACGTTTTCCCATGCGTAATCAGACAGGTAAATGATACCAAAGGGTGCATTCTGCAGACGCAGTTCGTCGGTAGTCATGCCCTCGGGGATGGGCTTCTGCACCAGCATGCCGTTGGCATCCCGTTCCTCTTCGTAAACCACACCGATGGGGCCGTAGTTGATCTGTGCAGAGATTTCGGGAGCATAGTAGCGATCGAAGTAAGCCAGCAGGACTTCCACGTTGGCGCAGTCACTGAAGAAAATCAATTCGCCGGTGCCCACTTCGGGGTTATTGGAGACGCAAACAGTCTGGTCACCGTTGGGGCCGATCAGGGGGTTGCAGATAATGTAGTTTTCGGGATGAGAAACCACGGTCTCGCTCTCCCACCAGTAGAAAGCGCCATAGGTTTCCATGCCCTTGCCGTTGGCCAGGAAATTATCCTGGGACTGCTCGAAGGAAACGGGGTCGATCAAACGGTTAGTCACCCAGTTTGCAATAAAGTTGGTGGCTTCCTTGAAGCGCTCGTCCTGTACCGTGTAGGTAACCTTGCCGTCCACGATCACTCTGTGTTCCAGGTTGTCGTTCAGGCCGAACATGCCATACAGATCGCACTGATTGCCCTGCCAGTTGTTGTAAACAAAGTTCAGAGGACGCTCGTCGGCAACATTGCCATTGCCGTTCATGTCATGGTCGCGGAAGTAGATCAGCATCTGCTCCATCTGTGCGGCGGTCATGTTGATGCCGTCCTTCAGGTCATCAGCGGTCAGGCCGGTAACGGCACCGGCATTGATAGCCTCCAGAGCCCAGGCCTTGTTCAGGAAAAGCAGGTTGGGGTTCTGCAGCAGACCCATCTCCTCAATACGGGGCAGGGAGTAAATCTTGCCATCTTCCACGTTGATCAGCTGGGCATGGATATCGGGGCGCTCTTCCAGGATCTTGGCGAAGTTGGGCATGTACTCCAGGTAATCGCTGATGGCCACCAGCACGCCACGCTTGGCATACTTGATGATCTCACCTGCGCTCATACCTGCATGGTAAATAGCATCGGGACGGTCGTTCTTGTTGCTGAAAATCAGGTTCTTCTGCTGAGTGTATACGGATTCGGAAACGTTCTCCCAGTTCACATTCACGTTGGTGCTGGCAAAAAGATCCTGCATGATCTTCATGTCATTGTAATCCAACGCAGATGCGTTCTTGGAAGAATAGACAGTGAAAGACAATTCCTGTGCACCCTGCGCATTGAGGATAGGCGCATTGGCGTCGGTCCACTGGAAGCCATAGTCAGCTACCAGCTTTTCAACACCCAGGTCATCCTTCTTGTTGCCGCCCTTGTTACAGGCCGCCAGAGACAGCACCATAGCCAGCAGCAAAATGACGGAAATCATTTTTTTCATTAACTTTTCCTCCTAATATATTCTTGCCTGGCATTACTCTTTCAGAGAACCGATCATAACGCCCTGCTTAAAATACTTTTGTACAAAGGGATACAGCATCAGCACCGGCAGGCTGGATACGATCACAGACACGTATTTCAGCTGATTGGCCAGGCGGTACTGTTCCAAAATGGTCTCGCCACTTCCTCCGGTGGTGTTTTCTGCCGCAAGCAGGATCTCCTTCAGTACCAACTGCAGGGGATACATGGTCTCTTCCTGCAGGAAGATCATGGCGTTGAAGTAACTGTTCCACTGCCCCACTGCATAGTACAGTGCCATAACCGCAATGATTGCCTTGGCCAAAGGAATGACCACCAGGAAGAAGGTTTGGAAATGGTTTGCACCGTCAATGGTAGCCGCTTCAATAAGGCCGCCCGGCACACTGGACGCAAAGAACGTCTTTGTCATGAACAGATTCCATACCGACAAGATCGCCGGCAGGATCACCGCCCATGGGGAATTGATCAGGCCCAGGGTGCTCATAACATTGTAAAACGGGATCAAACCGCCGCCGAAGAACATGGGAATGATAAAATAGATCATCCAGAATTTCTTACCGGGCAGGGTTTTGCGGCTCAGTGCCCAACCTGCAGGAATCGTAACCACCAAAGACAGCACCACGGTGACAACCGTATAAATAATGGTGTTGAAATAGCCCGTCCATACATCGGTGCGTTCCAGGATCTTTGCGTAACCATCAAAGTTAATGCCCACCGGATAGAGGACAACCTTGCCCGCCAGAACCGCGTCGGGATCGGAAATGGAGGCGATGATGATAAAATACACGGGGTAAAGAATAATCAGTGCCAACAAACCCAAGACGATATAGGTAATAATATAGAATACCTTGTCGCCCAGGGAATCTTTGACGATGTTGCCGGACTTTTTCGGAAGTTTCAATTTATCAGACATAATGTAAACCCCCTTACCACAGCGAGTTCTCGGAGAACTTCTTGGAGGTGGTGTTGGCAATGATCAGCAGCACCACGTTGACAACAGAGTTAAACAAACCAATAGCCGTTGCATAGCCCTGGTCCGGCACGCCGGTAAGACCCTTCTTATACACATAAGTAGCGATCAGTTCGCTGACGGTCAGGTTGCCGTCGGACTGCATCAGCAACGCCTTTTCGTAACCGACACCCATCAGGCCGCCAATGGACATAATCAGCATCACGCTGATCATCGGCATGATGGCGGGCAGGTCAATATGGATCATACGCTGCCAGCGGGAAGCACCGTCCAAAATAGCGGCTTCATGCTGCTGGGGATCCACATTGGACAGCGCCGCAATGTAAATGATGGCGCTCCAGCCGAAATCCTGCCAGTTACTGGAAAGAATGTACAGGGGGCGGAAAGCTGTAGGCTCCAGGAAGTAGGAAAAACGTTCCCATCCCAGGCTTTCCGCAATATTGTTAATGAGTCCATAGCGGCCAAAGAACAGCTGCAGCATACCAACCAAAACCACCAGAGAAATAAAGTGGGGAGCCGTGAAGATGGTCTGCAGCACCTTGGAAGTCCGCTTGCCCTTCAAGGTGTTGATCATCAGCGCAATGATGATAGGAAGTGGGAAACCGATCAAGAAGCCTTCAATACACAGCAGGAATGTATTCTTCATCAATGTCCAGAATTGGACATCAGAGAAGAATCTGTTGAAGTTCTCAAATCCCACCCAAATAGTGTACTCTGAGAAGATATCGTCACCAGGCATATAGTCCTGGAAGGCAATCAGGACACCATAGATCGGCAGATAGTTAAATAAAAATACAACAATGATTGCTGGCAGAAGCATCAGAAAGAAAGGGAAATTCTTCCAAAATGCTTTCGTCTTCCCTTTCCGGTTGCTCTTTAAAGCATTTTCCGGCGGTTCGCATACTTCTGCGATAACCTGAGTCTCTTTTTCCATGGGCAGCCTCCTCTTAGTATTGGTAAATCTGCTTATTATTGGGCACAAAAACACCAATTTTTACAGCTTTATAACTAAAGTGTAGTCTATGTCATATAAAAAGTCAACTTTTGTGCATATAAATGTGCAAATGCACAAATTTACGAGTAAATTTGTGCATTTTAAGTCTTTTTATTTGACATTTCTACTTTTGCGTTATATACTATATTCACAAGTTTTAATTTGTTCAGCATAAAGTTTTGTTGATTTTACACAATCATTTTAGGTTGGAGGCGCAATCGCCATGAAAAATTCCATCACCATCCAGGATCTTGCCAATGCGCTGGGAATGTCGCGCAACACTGTTTCAAAAGCGCTCAACGGCAAGCATGTTCCAACAAAAACCCGCAACGCCGTTATTAACGCCGCTATCGAAATGGGATACAAAGGCTATAAGCTTGCTGCAAGTTCTGAAGGCTCCCTGGGGCAAAAGCGTTTTTTGATTCTCTCGTCCCGTCTGCTGATGAATATCAACTACTATATCCACGTTCTTCGCGGCATCGAGGAAAGCTTGACGGATTACGACATCGAACTGATGCAATTCAACGTCACCAACGCCGCGTCCTTCTCCAAGTTTAAGCGCTATGTGGCCGACTATAAAGTGGACGGGATCATTTGCATTGAGTTCTTTGAGTCCCAATATATCGCAGAGCTGACAGAATTGGGCATCGCGCTGGTGTTTCTGGATTTTCCCCTGACGAATGCAGGCTTTAAAGGAAATTATGATATTGTATTGCCGGAAAGTCACGACGCGGTAAAACATCTCTGCACACAGCTGATTACAAAAGAAAACTGCCGAACCTTCGGTTTTGTGGGTGATTTTCGCCACTGCCGCTCTTTCTACGAGCGCTTTACCGGGATGAAGGAGGCTTTATTTCTTTCCGGTCTAACCCTGGATCTCCAACAATCCATTTCCTACGATGATGCCATGTCTTATGAACCCAAGGATCTGGCTGATGCGCTCGGCCGGATGGAATCTCTGCCGGATTGCTTCATTGCCGCCAACGATTCTATCGCGCTGAATTTGTTAGCCGCTTTGAAAAGTCGTAAAATTATCGTTCCGAAAGACATAAAGGTGGTGGGATTTGATAATATCGCAGATGCCAAACTGTCCGCGCCGCCTTTGACCACCTTTAACGTCAACAAAAATGCGCTGGGTAAAAGAATCGTATCTATTCTCTTGGACCGCATATCTAATCCCACGCAAGCGAACCAGATCATCTACATAGCCTCTAAGAAAGTCATCCGTAGTTCGACATAGATTGTAATCCTGTTGAAAAATTCGTAATATTTCGCATAAAATTTTCAGTAGAGATAGCATATGCTCCGGGAATGGAATCCACTCCCGGAGCTTTGTATTGGCGGTTAAAAATTAATGCAAGGATTTGGATCACATTTAGCAGACGCTCCGGCAGACTTAGTTTCACTTGCATATATTTCAAATGCATCAAGCCGCTGTCTTAGAAAATCACGTGCCATCAACACGGATCTTTGATGTCTGCATTACCTGCAATGACCTTTTGCTTTTTATTTACTCGCCATCCATCGTCCCTGCAGATCAAATGCATGGTTCATGGGGCCGGAGCCTTTTCCCAAATCAAGCATAGCGGATAGAGCACCAGAGATATAGTCTTTCGCGCTCTGCACAGATTCGGTAAGCGTAAATCCCTTGGCAAGGTTGGATACAATGGCAGACGATAGGGTGCAGCCCGTCCCATGGGTATTGGGGTTTTGAATTCGTTTTCCCCGGAGCCATCGGACATCCCGCCCGTCAAACAGCAGATCGTTGGCATCGCAGATGCTGTGGCCGCCTTTGATAAGAACGGCGCATCCGCATTCTGCATAGATTGCGAAAGCAGCAGCGATCATATCCGCTTCTGTTCGGATGGTCATGCCGGACAGCACCTCCGCTTCCGGAATATTGGGCGTTGTCAGCATTGCCATAGGCAGCAGTTTTTCCTTTAGCACCCTTACTGTGGCCGTTTTCATCAAATCCGCACCGGAAGATGCCACCATCACAGGATCCACCACCGCATTTCCGGCTTTCCAAAAACCCAATCTGTCCACGATGGTTTCCATCAGCGCCGGGGATGGCACCATGCCGATCTTCACCGCATCCGGGTATATGTCCTCAAATACGGCATCGATCTGCTGTTTCAAAAATTCAGGGGATGATTCTAAAATGGCTCGTACGCCGGTGGTGTTCTGGGCCGTCAAAGCCGTAATGGCGCTCATGGCATACACACCATGCACGGTCATGGTCTTGATATCGGCCTGGATACCGGCGCCTCCGCTACAATCGCTTCCTGCAATGGATAAAACTGTCTTCATACTGCGCTCCTTATCGATATTTTCCTGTTTTTTGTTCGATAGTCAGAATATCGCCCTCCGGGCAATAGACGGCTTTGATATAGGCAGAAACCTTGGGCGCGCCGGATCGGACAGCCACCTGCAGGCACGCCTTGGCAATGTCCATCAGCATGTCTATGTTTTCTCCCTCAATGGTGGTTTCAAAGGCTCCCACCTGGTAGCGATGCCCGGTGCTTTGGATATAGGCGATCACCTCGTCCACAATACGGACAACTTCTTCATCGGTTTCCACCTTCGGCAACACTTGAATAGCAATGCTTGCGCTCATACCGTTTCCTCCCAATTGACAATGATTTCATCGGCTGTTTCCCTTATGGTCTGCCAGTTGCCGGCGGCGCTGTCGTCATACACACCAACCACATAGTAGCCTGCTGCTTTGGCTGTCTGCAGGGCATACAGGGCATCTTCGTATACGGCAATCTCCCCAGGGTTTGCGCCCAGCCTTTCGGCAGAGGCATGATACACCAAGGGGCTGCGCTTTCCTGCGCCAACGGTTTCACAGGAAAGAAGAAACGCAAAATAGTGCCGTATCCCTAATCGGCACAGACAGGCTTCCATCAAATGTTCCGCTGTTGCCGATGCAACACACATCCGTACGCCTCTGCTGTGCAACAGCTGGAGGTATTCCTGCACACCGGACTTCAACGGAATGTCATTGCGGTAATGCTCTTCCATCATGGCGTTCATTTCTGCTTCCGGATCACCGGTCAGGCCAAATTCCTGCTGGAAAAGAGCAGCGGATTCCGACATGGTCATGGGTTTGATCCGTTCCAAAAGATTCCCGGGGATTTCCTTGACACCCTTGCTGCTTAAATATTCAACCGCAAGATTCTTCCAGAAGCGCATGGAATTGATTAGGGTCCCATCCATGTCAAAGATGGCTACGGGCTTATTCATTGGCGACCAGCTTTCTTGCCAGCTCCAGAAGCCGGGCCGTTGCCTTGCCGGGGTCTTCCGCCGCAAAGATAGCGGACACCACCGCAACACCGTCCACACCGCTGCCGGACAGCTCCATCAGATTCTTACCGTTGATACCGCCGATGGCAACCACGGGAATGGAAACAGCGCTGGAGATCTCTCTCAGCTTTTCCACCGTCAAATTCCGGGCGTTTTTCTTGGTGCTGGTTCCGAACACCGCACCGACACCGATGTAGTCCGCACCGGCCTTTTCGGCAGCAATAGCTTCCTCTACCGTTCCGGCGGAGATACCCAGGATTTTTTCCGGGCCAATCAAGCTGCGAATATCCCGGCCTTGGATATCGGACTGGCCCACATGAACGCCGTCCGCGTCAATGGCCAGGGCGATTTCTGCGCTGTCATTAACCACATAGGGCACCTTATACCGGGCGCAGAGGCCCTTCAGTTTTGCCGCTTCCGCTTCAAATGCATTGGCATCCAAATCCTTTTCCCGGATCTGCAGGAAGGTAGCGCCGTTTGCCAGCACATCCCGGCAGACAGAGAGCAAGGTTTGCCCCTCTTTCAGCCAACCTTGGTCTGTTACCGCATACAGTAGCATGGCTTTGCGGATCTCATCTTTTGTAAATTTCATATCGCACTCCTTGTTTTAGTTGTTCCTGTGTCAAATTGAACAGGGCATCGATCAAATCGTTACGAAAAGTAGCATTGCCGGTGCCATTGCGAAGGCGCTTTTCTTCTGCGATCTCACCGCTGATGCCCATGGCTGCTATAGCTGCGCAAGTGGCCAAGAACGGATCGTCCCAAGCGCCGCCATACGCGCCTATCAAAGCGGTCAGCATACATCCGCTGCCGGTGATCCGGGCCATGGTGGCACATCCATTACGCAATACGCAGCTTCTTTTGTCATCGGAGATTACATCGATTTTACCGGAAATAGCGATCACAGCCCCCGTCTTTCTTGCCACGTTTTCTGCCATAACCACAGCCCCAGGCAGGTTTTCTTCGTTGATCTCGTCCAAATCGTTGACATCCACACCACTGCCGATAGTTTCCTGACCTGCCAAATAACGAATTTCGGAGGCATTTCCCCGAATTGCCGTAAAGTGGACTTCCTCCAGCAATCGTTTTACCGCCTCCCGGCGAAGCTGAGTACCGCCTGCGCCTACAGGATCCAAAATTACCGGTTTCCCAAGTTGATTGGCTTCCTTGCCGGCCAGGATCATGGATTCCACCTGGTCAATGGCGCCCATATTGCATACCAGGGCCTGCACATTGCGGACAGCTTCCTCCACTTCCAATGGATGGCTTGCCATGGTGGGACTGCCGCCGGAGGCCAGGAGAATGTTGGCGCAATCGTTGACGGTCACAAAGTTAGTAATGCATTGCACCAACGGTTTTTTCGCCCTGACCGTCGCCAAAACAGTTTCAAATTCCATCGTTAACGCTCCCATTCTTTCAAAAAACGATCCAGCACCTTTGTCCGCTTTAAGATCAGCAGCACCATCACGCCCATGATGCCGCCTACTACTGCGGAGGGGGTATAGAAGGGAATATAGTACAACGGATTCTGCGCATCCAGCGCATAAAACCATTTCATCAGCGGATAAGATGCCAACGCGCCAAGCAGACCCGTTCCGATCACTTCACCAACACAAACCAAATAGATATTCTTCGTTTTCTTCCACAGAAGGCCGCCCAGGATGGGGCCAAAGATGGCACCGGTCACCGCCTGGATGGTTCTGCCGGAGGCCATTCGCATCGCACCGCACAAAAATGCACTGAGGCAGGCCCACCAGGGCCCCAGGAACACAGCGGCTACCACATCCACAAAATGCTGGAAGGGCGCCATAGCCGGAAAATACACGAAAGTATTCAGGACGAAAGCCAGGCTGGCGAAGATGGCGCACAGCACCATCTTTCTGACATTTAAGTTATTTTTCTTCATAAAATCTCCTTTGCAAAGCAGGAAACGGCTGCAATCAGCGACGCTTCCAAAAATGGTTGCAGCGATTCCATCAATCACTGCATGGAAGTTCGGTCGATGCTTACTGGCATCCTCTCACGCCGGAACACGGCTTCCCATCGCTGATAGGAAGCGATGATTCAATCGGCAAGAGCGGTCAGCGAGAGATTTTGCACCAAATGAAAAGTTGAAAAGCGCAGGAATACTGTATGTATTTCAAGTTTTTCAACCTGCACAGTTGGGGCAAAAGATCCGCTGTCCGCCGCAGGCGAATGAATCAGCGTTTCCTAAAATACAAGACTCAGGGCGCTCCCCCTCAGTCCGCCACTTATGTGGACTCGTTTCCTCCTTTCTCAAAAGAAATAAAAAACAGGAGCATACCTTTTGTGGTATCCTCCTGTAACAGAGCAAAAGCGTTTCCTACGGCGGCATTATCCACATCAGGTATAAGGGTCGAAGGTCACACCTTCCTCTCAGCCTGTCACACAAGCTCCCCATGTATTTAGTTGCAAACAAAAACAGGGGACACCCTCCCGGATGCCTCCTGTAAAAAATCCTTTGTGAAACGACTTCCTACGGCGGCATTATCCGCATCAGGTTAAAGGGTCGAAGTTCGATTACTTCCTCTCAGCCTGCTTCACAAGCTCCCCTGTATTTGTTTGTTACATACATTATACACAACAGAAAACAATAATGCAAGCATTTTCTTAAAAATTAGGAATGTGCAAATAAATAGTTTCTTTGCTGGATACTCTTCTTTTTATTCTTCATCAGAAAACATCCGGTCCACATCAATGTTCCACCGACCAGGGCCAAACTCGTCCGGGTATTCTTGCTGCAGCCATTCCTTTTTCCATTTCAATTTTTCGATAAAGGGCGCAATATCATAACCAGAGTACATTCTGGCACCCTTCAAGATGCTGACGATCTCGCTTCCCCAAACCCGCTCGTCCCATCCTTCGTAGCGTTCATAAATGGTCACTCTTTCGGAAATTTCAGCTTCCCGAATTTTCCCTCCATAGGATATCAACAGGCAATCATCTTTCAAATAGTGATTGCTGAAGCGGCTCGGAATATACAGCAGGTCTGTGATCCCTTTTGTGGACATATACCCGAACCGCTTGTAATACCGCCCATATACATACCATTCCGGAAGATCTTCCGGTTTCATCTTGGTCCTGTATGGGCCGGAGAATAAAGTACCATCTTCGCTCCGAACATATTGCCAGCGGCCATTTATGAACTTGATGTCCTCAACGGTGTATAGTGTATTTTTGAATCTGTTTCTCATTGGACCCTCCTTTTCAGGTCGTCGCTGCAAATAAAGTCATGGTACATGAACTGCAGCCTATCAATGCGCTTGTTAATATGCCAATGGCCGCAGAGCCAAGCGCCATAGTCTGCACTTTCTTCGATTTTGTCCAGCCACACTTCCGTGCTGGTATCGACCGTGCTTTGATCGATCATGGGAAGAAATGCCTCTACCGGCTCGTACTTGAAGGGGCAGGTATGAGACAGAATCACATCAATACGCCTTCCCTGGATCTGTTGCTCCACATAGGCCTTGATTTCCTCGGAAGGCTGCTCATCGGGCCACCAACCATAGTGCCGCGCAATCCGGTAGTATTTATCGACGCTGTAGGCACCGCCGATCACCAGATGGGTCAGGCCGTCCAATTCAAATATTTCGCCGTCCTTGGCGAACAGAATGTTGGGATACCGTTCTTCATACCAAACGATGCCGCCGTTCCATTCCTTTGTCTGATAGGTGAGGATATTGGCAGGGCGCATTTCGTGGTTGCCATGGATGCAGAATATTGTGGGTTTGAGCTTGCTGAAAACGCGTTTCAGCTCATCATCTCTCTCGTTTCCGTAATAATTGGCGCCCACATCGCCCAGAATGACGATCACATCATCGGCGGTCAGATTCATTCGTTTCGTAAAGCGGACGATTTCATATTTGCCGCCATGGATATCACCGGTATAATAGATCATAAAATCATTCCTCTCACTTAACATTTTGGCAGGTGTCAGTATCATGCGCAAAGAAAAACAGGACGCAGAATGGATCACTTTCTGATCTCTGCGTCCTGTTCAGATGTTTAGCTTTCTCTGTGGATTCTGATCCATTGCAACAATTCTTCATAGCCCATGGCACCGGAGGCCACACCCAGCCCTGCTTCCACAACATCCTCGTTTGTACAGTTGAAACGGATGCCGTTGACCAGCAAAAAGGTCAGCATAACATGCATACCGATTCTCTTATTTCCGTCCACAAAGGCGTGGTTGGAAATCAAATTGAATCCAATACGGGCACCTTTTTCTTCTTTTGTGGGATATAACTCCTGTCCACCAAAGGTTGAGAATGCTGCTTCCAACGCGGATTCCAGCAGCCCCTCGTCCCGCACACCGATGCTGCCGCCGGTTTCTTCGGCGATCAGCTGGTGGAGAAGGAGTACCTGTTCTTTCGAAAACTTAATCATTTGGCAAGTTCCTCAAAGGCAGGCTTATACTGTTTCAAAATTCGCTTGGATGCAATTTCCAGCTTTTCTTCATCTGTCAGATCGTAGATCAGCGATTCCTGTTCCAGATCTATCATTAAATATTTGGGTTTATTGTTCTTGAAAATCACGGCACGGCCATTGCTGTCTGCCGTGCGTGCGACACGGGAGAAATTTTTGTTCGCTTCGGAAACGGATACGATCATTTTGGTATCAATTTGCATAAAGAACACCTTCCTTTGCTACTATTATATACCAAAGCAGCAGAAAGTCAACCTATAAATTTATAGGTAATATTTTACCATTAAATATTCCTATCCGTTCCTCCAATATTGCGGATTGTCGGAATTTTTGGCAATCCTAAACCTGCGTGTTATTCAGTTTCCGTCCGAAGCAACTCAGACATCAGGTGTGCGCCGTACTGCAGGCCGTCGAGGAAGGCTTTGTATTCGTAGAAGGTGCAGAGGCGGCAGCAGAGGTTAAAGACGGCGTTGTTATCGTCCAGGGGCAGGGTTTCCAGGAAATTCTCCAGTTCGGCAAAGCCGGCCTGGATTTCCGGTGGATCAGACTCGCGGGACTCTGCATAGGCTTGGTAAAGCTGATCCAGGACGGTTTCGTTGTTGCTGTCGCCGACGTCAAATGGATGGGTTTCTATGTAGGCCTTTAATCGTTGGGCAAGGTTATACATATTGACACCTCCTGGCTCGCTGGAGCTTCAGTAGAAGCTCATTGACGGCATCCGGGTATCTTCCCTGTTCGATCAGCTTGTTGCGGACGTGGAGCAATCCATGGAGCATGAGCTGATATTCTGACGGACTGAGAGCCAAGATCCTTTTAGGCTGCCTCATACGCATATCAGCTCCTTCTCTACCGCTTCCGCAGCCTCGTGGCGGATCGTATTCATCCGCTGCACCCACTCCAATTGGTTGGCTGCTTTCAATTCCTCTGTGATGCAATTGCGGCGTTTCAACTGTTCTACAAGCCGGTCAAACATTTCCGTTGTGGATTTGTCCACTTCCTCAAGATGGGCATTTAGGGTGTCACACAGCAGCATGACCGTGTAGAGTACCCTTTTATTTGTCTGCAGGTACTTACGCCGCCGCTCACCCCAAGAGCCGATCTTTGGACTCTCTGGTGCCTCCATATCAGGCAGTAGATAATCACCCACTTGCTGATAAGAGCCATCCATTCGTTCATATGTTGATTTCATAAGCAACACCTCCTTTGCTGGCTTTATCATAGCAAAGAAGGCATTACGAGTCGAATCTGCGAGCGCAGATTCAAATAAGAAAAGCTGACAGGGATTGCACACCTGTCAGCTTTTCTTGTTCGCAAACATGACTGCGCATGCTACCAAATCGTGATTTACTAAATCGTGATTTGGTAAAACTACATCATTTTACGCAATCAGCATGGCTGCATAGCAGATTTTCGCATGGTGATTATAGCCAGCTGACAGACGCCCTTTTTCACGAGAGGGTCATTCGTTCATCCACTTTCATTTTGCAATAAAATGTTCTACTTTTTTGACCTGCGCCATATCAATTTTCCAAAGTGTTGCCTGAATGCTTCTCTTTTCCGGTTCGGGATCCCAGTTAGGGGTGTAGTGTGACAAATCGAAAATACGCGCCCAAGATGATTCTACATCACCCTGTTTTGGATATGGGTTTTGCTCATAAAACCGTTCCCATTCGTTTTCATCATTTGCCACATACTGATTCATCAGCACCGTGTGCCATTTTTCAAAATCAGAAAGTAAGCAAGTATTGACATCTGCTTCGAAGGTAATCTGCACTAAGGGCGTGCCTCGTTTAGCATATCCGCTCAATCGCAGATCTCTGCGTTTCCGTTTTCCTTCCCATTGATACCACGCCCATATAGGATAATTAATGCCTTCCGGAGGCTGTCCAATTCGAATCCGCATTTGGTTAGAAAGCCAATCATACGCAAAACGCAGATCATCTCCGCAAAAGAGATAATTCTCGTTTGCAACCAGCACTCCGGTTTTTTCAAGCGCTTGGTAGGCATCTTCATGCTGAATTGTCCAAAGCAATTGCTTCATCTTACACCTCCGTCCGTGTCATTTTATCAAATCTATTATGATAATAGTACAATAATCTCTACATAATTGCAACAGGAAAACACCCCGACTCGGAATGAGTCGGGGTGGATAAAACTTGTCTATTTTACGCAATCAGCATGGCATTATAGCAGATTTTGGTATGGTGGTTATAGTCGGCGAACAGAAACTCCCCTAGTGTCCGCCAGAGGGAGTTTGTTTGCGCATCAACCGTTCTTATAGAACCGAATAGAAAGAAGATGTCCTGGGATGCGTCGAATACTCGCCCTAGGACATAATCGGTTTTCAGTTTTCCAGGAACAGTTTCCCGTTCCGACCATTATTTCAGTGCCTTACATTTAGCATTTCGCTCTGCAAGCAGGTTCGCTGCCTTATGCTGCAATTGTCCAGCCAGCTCCACATCATTACTATCTAATGCCTCACCGCACGCAATTACCGTTGCAAACAAACTTTCTTCCAGTTTGCAAAGCGACGGGTCACTCATTGGATCAGAAAAGCGAATATCTTCCGCCAGCTTCTGCAGTTTGGCTTTCAGCTCAGGATCACTACATTTTTGACACAACATCTGTGCATCTGCCTGCAGCAGCGCAATGTAACGGGTCTTCTTCTCCACCTTTTCGCCAACCTGGGTAATAGCCGTCTTGGACGCAAAGCACGAAAGCATAAACACTGCATATACGCCCATCAACAGGATTTGGATAACAAAGGGCAACGCCCATCCCAAATCATACTCAAGCAACATGAAGATCACAGACAGCACCATTTCAACCACAACATAGATTGCGCAATGGTACATGATAGGATATCCGAACAGCCAATCTCTCAGGATCATTCCCGACTTTCCAAGATAAACAAAGGTCAATACCGTCATCCCAAACGCCAGTAGCACGAATGCATAGCTGATCCAGAAAGGTGCTTCATGATCTGCAAATCCAGCAATAGCAAACAGTACAATGTTGTACATTGCCAGCAGGATTACGCCAATACCTATAAACTGTTTTGCAGTCTTACGCATAGTCATTTCCTCCGTTACTCAGGCCGCTTCGCGCCGCATTCAGGGCAGCACTTGCCGGTATTACCCTTCTGACCGCAGGCGCAGTCCCAACTGGTACGCTTGGGAGCGCCGCATTCCTCACAGAATTTGCCCTTGTTTCCCCTATGGCCGCAAGCACAATCCCATGCTTCCGGCTTGGGTTTGCCGCAACTCATGCAGAATTTTCCGGTGTTCCCCTGTTCGCCGCATTCGCAGGTCCATGTGTTGGCTGCCGGTGCTGCAGCAGGCGCTGCAGGTGCAGCGGTATTCTGCTGTCCAAAGCCGGCAAATTCCATTTTATCAAACACAGTGCTGGCCATTTTCATACCTGCCGCCATACCCAGCATATCAGTCATGAAATTACCGCCGCCGTTGCCGCCATTACCGCCGCTGCCAGCATTGCTGCCCAACTGGCCGATACCGGCTGCATAGGCCTTCTGTACATCGGCTTCCAGCACATCCTTCTGACTGTAACCCTTTGCCTGCATGACCTCCGCCTCTGCTAAACCCTGCGCACGGGTAGCTTCTGCCTTGCCCTGGGCCTTGATAGCTTCCAACTGTGCATCGGTCTGCGCCTGGATGATCTTTCTTCTCTGCTCTGCGGCAGCTTTTTCAGCCAGGATTTCTTCTTCCCGAACGCCAACATAGGATGCCACACGCATCTCACGCAGCTTCTTGAAATTGGGATCATCCTCCGGCAGAGAAATGTATGTAATGTTAAACATGGGGATCGTAACGCCATACTCTTCCAGTTTGGGTGCGATCCGCTGACGCAGAGCCTCCGAGAGCATGCTCATGTGCTCATCAATGGCCATAATATCGATCTGTTGTTGCTTGATTGTTCCGGCCAAATAGCTCTTGATCTCAGTCATAATAGGGGCGCGGAAGAAGTTCTGCAAACTTCTCTGTGCCGTCTGCTCCATGCGCACCTGGCCGTTTTCCACAATTGCTTTTGTGGACAGCACATCCTTGTTGGTCAAGCCACTGGTGGTGCCCACCAGTTTAACCAGCAAACGACGAGCATCGGACACCTGCAGGCTCATCTCACCGGATGCACCGATATCGAGGGGGATATTGGTGGCAGGATCGATGAAACGCACGCGGGAATCCGTCCCCCACTTCAGACCCATCTGCACGGTCTTGTTAATGAAGTAGACCTCAGCATGGAAGGGGGTCTGAGAACCTTCGGGAATCTTGTAAATTTGCTTCAAAACAGGGATGTTCTGGGTTTCCAAGGTGTGGCGACCCGGGCCGAACAGGTCCAGTGCCTGACCGTTCATGAAGAATACGGCCTCCTGGGATTCATGAACGATCAATTGAGAGCCGAAATTGAAATCCTCAATGGGGTGCTTCCAGACGAAGGTGGAATTATCACCTTCGTACTGGATCACGCTAACACCAGTAGTAGATACCAGCTTGGCTTTCTTCAGCGCCAGCTGCACATCGATCATCTTGTCGCAAAGCGGGCACTGATGGACCGTTTCATTCTCTTCTACTTCCACCGCGCACGCGCACTGGGGGCAATTAATGGGGATCAAGGGTGCTTTGGCTTGCCGTTTTCTTTGGGCATCCTGAATGCTGTGACCGCAAACCGGGCACTTGGCATCCTTGCCCTTGGATTGGTCATAGAAGAAGGTGTTACCGCAATCCGGGCAGACCCGGGCGACCATTTTATCCTTTTTCACATCGATGTCCCGGCCGCAGTTACAGCGGATGGTTTTCTTTGCAAACAAGGAATTGGATGCTTTGTGAACCATGCCGCAGCTGGGACACGCAATTACAAATTTTGCCATAATGTTTCTCCTTCTTACTCGAACGTGATATTTTCACCGTAACCATAGCGTTTGCCGTAGTTGGAACTTGCGCTGACGGTTCCGGTAGCCGTGACATCCATAACGGAAGAGTTTGCGGAGTCTGTGACAATGTAACCAAACAAGCCGCCGGCATATTTATTGGCAGTTACATTGCCGGAGTTGGTCATCTTATTGGCATAGAAGGTAGTATTTCGGCTGCTGCTATAGGTATTTTCAACATATACATAGCCAATCAAGCCACCTGCATAGCTTCCGCTGGCGGTAACCTTGCCGGAGTTCTTCAGTTCCGATAAGGTAATTGTATAATTGGAGCTACCATTACTCTTGCTGTTTAGTGCGCCGAAAATGCCACCTACATAACTGCTGCCGGAAATATTGGCTTGATTTTCCAGTTTGGTCATTTCAAATGTTCCGGTCGCATCGGTATAGCCCATGATGCCGCCTACATATCTGCCGCCGCCCTTATAGGTGATCGCTACGGTATTGATACAGTTATTCGCCAAATAACCCCGTCCGACATAACCGCCTACATAAGCATACTTCACACTGTCTGCGGTAACATAGCCGGTAGCGGTGATGGTGGAACCTGCGTTACTGCAGCCATTGATCCCAATATGGCTCAATTGTCCGGCAATAGCGCCTACATATGCCTCACCTTCAACAATAGATGCATTGATACAATCTGTGATGGTGGATCTGTTGTCATCGCTATAACCATAGCCGAAAATGCCGCCTACGTACTGCTTGCCCGTGATGGATCCGGTATTGCTCAGCTGGCTGACACTCAGCAAGGTATTTTTGGATGTACTATAGGTGTTTTCTGCCAACACATAGCCTGCAATACCACCCACATAGCTGCCGCTCGCAGTAATTGCGCCGGTGTTCTTCATATTGCTCAATGTCAATGCGTGCACGGTAGATGTATCACTGCCGCCATCGCTTGCGCCAAAAATACCACCTACATAATCGCTGCCGGAGATGTCAGCCGTGTTTTCCAGGTTCTTCATTTCATAGGTAGCAGAAGCATATGTATAGCCCATGATACCGCCTACATATCTGCCGCCGTCCTTGTAGGAAATCGCTACGGTATTGGTGCAATCGTTGATCCGATAGCCATAGCCAACATATCCGCCCACATACGCGTACTTTTCGCCATCCACGGCCACATAACCCGTAGCCGTGATTGCGGAACCTGCATTGGAACAGCTGTTAACAACAATATTCTTCAGCTGGCCTGCAATTGCACCTACATAAGTTTCGGCAGTAATCACAGATGTATTGATGCAGTCTGTGATGGTAGATCCGGTATCATCGCTATAACCGTAGCCGAAAATGCCGCCTACGTACTGCTTGCCCGTGATGGATCCGGTATTGCTCAGCTGGCTGACACTCAGTAAGGTATTTTTGGATGTACTATAGGTGTTTTCTGCCAACACATAGCCTGCAATACCACCCACATAGCTGCCGCTCGCAGTAATTGCGCCGGTGTTCTTCATATTGCTCAATGTCAATGCGTGCACGGTAGATGTATCACTGCCGCCATCGCTTGCGCCAAAAATACCACCTACATAATCGCTGCCGGAGATGTCAGCCGTGTTTTCCAGGTTCTTCATTTCATAGGTAGCAGAAGCATATGTATAGCCCATGATACCGCCTACATATCTGCCGCCGTCCTTGTAGGAAATCGCTACGGTATTGGTGCAATCGTTGATCCGATAGCCATAGCCAACATATCCGCCCACATACGCGTACTTTTCGCCATCCACGGCCACATAACCCGTAGCCGTGATTGCGGAACCTGCATTGGAACAGCTGTTAACAACAATATTCTTCAGCTGGCCTGCAATTGCACCTACATAGGCTTCCGCCGTGATCGCAGATACATTGGAGCAATCAACCATAGCGCCTGTATTAACATCACAGTATCCGCAACCGAAAATACCACCCACATATTGCTTGCCGTTTACTGTGCCATTGTTTACCAGGCTGTTCACTTGCAGTGTGGTATTACGGGAGGAGCTGTATGTGTTTTCTGCATATACATATCCCACAATGCCGCCCGCATAGTTGCCCTCCGCCTTAATTGCGCCCGTATTTTTCAGCGTCTTTAGCGTTAAAATGTAGTCTGTACTCTTATCTGTCTTGTTGTTTACAAAACCAAACACGCCGCCGACATTTTCATTACCGGTCACATTGGCCTCATTTTCCAGGTCGGCGATCTCATAGGTGCCGCCACGGTTCACCAAACCGGCGATGCCGCCTACATTGGTGCAGGTTTCCGCCGTCACGGTGCCGCCGGTAACCACATCGCTGGCATTGCCCTTCAGGGTGCCACAAAGAATGCCCACATTCTCGTTTCTGCCGGTAACCGTCACACTGGCATTTTCAAACACCAGATCGGTGACCGTGCCCCCCAAAGTGGCAAAGAAGCCTATGTTACCGGTATCTGCGTGGATGGTCAGGTTTTGGATGGCGCAGCCGTTGCCTACCAGGGTACCGGTAAAGCCTTCGATGGGCGTCCAGGCAATGCCTGCCAGGTCAATATCATTGGTCAGCAGGAACTTTTCTTCGGAATTGGCCAGCTGATACAGATCGTCCGGATTGCGCAGAGGAATGTACACTTCGGTATAGTTCTGTACGAATGCTTCAGACTTGGGAGATGTCAAATAATCTTCTCCGTCACCCAAGACCCGAATAGCGATGTTCGCGCTGCCGCTTTGATCATAGAACCGCATCACATTCAGAGATGTTGCATCGGCATCAAAAGTGTCATACAGCACACCATTGACATATACTTCATAGCCCACAGCACCGTCAATGCTGTTCCAGCTCAATAATCCATCTGTCACAGTGATGTTCACCGCATTGGACAGCACCGTATAGTACCACTCTCCGGACTTTGCCGAACTGACCGTATTGTTTCCGTCGGTTCCGTGGGCCGTTACGGCTACCGTGTGTTCGCCGACACGGTTGACTTCCATAAGATCAAAGGTAGTTCCCTCGACCGTAGTGAACAGCTTGCCGTCAATATAAATATCATATTTCGTTGTTTCTTCGGACTCTTCAATGGTGATCACGCTTCCGGTACGCTCCAGAATCGCCACCTGCTCCAGTTTCGTAACCGTAATACTCTTGGAATATTCCGAATCATTGACGCAGGGATCCTTACTGATCGCCTTTGCCCGAATGGTGTATTCCCCTGCCATGTACTCATCGCCGAGCTTCAAAGAAGCCATGCCGTTGGAAAGGTTTTTCCCCTCCAAAGTCAACATGTCTCCATTGATCTCCACCTGGAGTTGCCCCACATATTCTGCACCGAATTGGGCAAATACCTCGCCATCCTTCACAGCGAGTACAGGCTGCTGCAGATCGATGGGCATGACCTCCACCGTTGCGGTTGCGGTTTTTCCCTTATAGGAGACCGTAATATCGTGCTTGCCCAGCTTGGTGGAATCAAAGCCATCAATGGTGACCTCACTGAGGTCGACCGTTTTCCAGCCGCCTATGAGGAAATTACCTTCAACCGTAAAGCTCATGGCTTCTTCCGTATCCCGGTAAGAAACTTCCACGCCGCCTTCCGGCAGGATCACCCGCAGCTCCTGCATGGGATTAATATAGACAACCGCACCGGCAGCCGCTGCCAGCAGAAGTACGATGACCATTGCAACCTTTAAGAAACGCTTTCTAGCCGCCGCCTTCTTAGCCTTTCGAATCCGCTTGGCTTCTTCAGACTTTTCATATGCTTTTCTGCGTTCCTCTTCGGCAATTCGCTTTTGTTCGGCTTCCCGGCGGGCAGCTTCTTCCCGCATCTGCTTAAGCCGGATGGAATCCGCATGGGAGATGCCGCAATTGGGATTGTGGCAAGCATCGTGAGTATTCTTCGCGCCGCACTCCGTGCATATCCACAGACTCTTTTGGTAAGCCTTGTCGGAAGAGATATAGCTAATAGATTCATTGACCTTGCCTTGCTTCAGAATCAGAACTTCCGCGGCGAAATCAGGCTCACAGTCCAATGCGTCACAAACCCTCCCCACATTTTCCTTGGTAGCATACTTCTCTGCCAGCAGATTCATGTTGCCGGCTTTTTTCGCCTGGGGCGCAGCTCCCATTTTCCGCTTGACAATGTCGTAAACACGCTCGGTCAGATTGAAATCGTCGCCATCCAGAGCCTGCATCTGGCTCAGGCCTACGGGCAGCGCCTCTTCGGGCTTGCACTTGATGCACACGGGTACCAGACTCTTGCTCATATCCTGTTCAGCCAGCAGCAGGAAACGCTTCCATTCGTTTTTGACCCAAACCGCCTCGAAGTATTCCCGGCAGCTGCCCAGCAGCACCATCACCTTGGAGGATGTTAAAGCCGCAAAGATATAGGGCTCGTACATGTGACCGGCCTTGTCCATCAGGGTTTCTTCCGCGAAGAAGACTTTAAGGCCCTTGTCGGTGAGGAAATAGTAAAGACGGCGGGCATAGTCGCTGTCCACGGTGGCTCTGCCGTTATCACCGGTCTTCTTGTAGCTGATGAACACATCGTAGGGTGCTTCCTGATCCACGATCTTCAGGAAGCGGGCAGAGATCCGGTCGATCTCCCGGGCCAAACCCTCGTAGGTAGCCTTCGCCTGGGGAGCCGCGTGACGGATGGCTGCCAGATAATTCTTGTCCTCCAGAATGGAGGTACGGTTGATACGGTTGCAGGTAGGCATTTTTTTGCCCCGCAGAGGGTCTACCACAAATGCCACGCCATAGCGGCACATGGCAGCGCTCCAATGGGCTTCTGCCTGGGTGTTATCCTGGGCTACGATCTGCTCGTAGAACTTCAGGGCTTCGTCAAAGTCCTTCCGGTCCCAGGCATCGTCCGCCTTGCTGAACAGGTCCTTGAACCTGGCCCGGTCCGGGCCCAGGTCGATGGGGTTTCCGCAGTATTCGCAGAACCAACTGCCCGACAGCGATTCCACCTCATTGTGACCGCCGCAGGTTTTACAAATTATCTTTTCCATTTTTCCCTCTCTATGTACTATTTCTGTAGTGATACAATCAGTAGTCCTTAGGGCTACCGCAGTTGGTGCATTTCTTGGTAAACAGGCCCTTGAAGGAACCGCCACAGTATTGGCAGAGGCCTCTGCCTCGCCACTGATTCTGCTGGCTAATCCATGCTGCCTCTGTGGCAGCCCGTGCTTGGGCTTCCTGGAGTTCTCTGCGAAGCAGCTGTGCCAAACCCTTGCTGTTTTGTAGGAGTGTATCGGCGTTACCATACCCGGGAATAGACTCAAATCCCGCAGCCGCCTCAGCCGCCAATCGGATTCGCTCCTGCCACGATCGATTTTGCTCATTGGCTTGGCACAACTTCGCGTAAGCCGCCGTATATGTGCCGCGTTTTTTACTCTGAGATGCCTTTTCTTCACACTGTGCTGCCATTATGCGACTGTCTCTAAATTCACCTAACGAATGAAATTCATTTGCCGCATTCTGCAACGCCCGTTCATCATTGCTGTTTTCCAATATTTCGCGGGCGTTGATATATCTTGTCTGTCTATCCCGTTCTTCCTGCTCAGCCTCTCTTTGGGTGCGCACCTCCGCGTCCTTTTTCTGGCACATGATCTTTTTCAGCCCCACTGTCAAACACTTGGCAAGATATTTACGGTGTGCTCGCTCCCGAATCTCAGAAAGTGTTTTGCTAACAGCGGGATCACTGAAACGAATAGCACGTTCAAAATTCTTATCGTCATGCAGTTTGATGAAATATTCGTCAATCTGTTGTGCATTGTTTAAATGCAGCGCAGACAACACCTTGCCCAAATACGCTCCACCATCCTGAGGATTTTGGTCCAAGGCTTTTTCAAAAAACTCATTTGCCTTGGCAAAATCGTTGTCCTCCAGGGCAAACTGACCACGCATAACCATAGCGCTGGCGTTGGAAGGCGGTGTCTGCACCACAATGGTGGTCTCCTTCTGTCGGGGTAAAATCTTTTCAATGCCCCGCAGCAGATCCTGCATAGCTCCCACCTTACCCAGATCCTGAGCCTGGAGCTTGGCAAATTCCTTTGGCATATCGTAAGCATCCAGGCCCTTGAAGCAGGGGATCAGGTGCTTAGTCTTATCCCTGGCCATCAGTTTCAGATATCGGCTCCACTCATTCTTCACCCAAACCGCATTGTAATACTCAAAATCCGTACCCACTGCCAGCATGATTTTGGCAGAATTCAGCGCGGCAAAAATATAGGGCTCATATTCCTGCCCCAACTTGTCTTCCAGAGTAATGCGTGCAAAGAAAACGCGGTAACCCTTTGCCGTCAAGGCATCATAAATATCCTGAGCCAACACGGAATCCAGGGTACGGTCACCGTTTTCCGCCGTCTCCTTGTAGCAAATAAAGATATCATAGGGTACTTCGTTATTGGACACTGCTACAACGCTGCGGCGGATATCTTCAATGCGTTTAGCCTCTGTCCGGTACACTTTTCGGGAAACCACATCCGCATTGTCATACACCTGTTCATAGTCCGGATCATCGAAAACGCTATCGAAGCTCGATCGATGGCAGGTAGGAATCTTTTCACCGGTAGCTGGGTCATCCACATACTCAATGCCGTACTTACACAGCACCAAACCCCAATAGGCTTCTGCCTCCTGAGGGTATTCTGCCACGATAGACTCAAAAACCCCTGCGGCTTTATCAAATTCACAGGCAGTGCGCAACCGCTCCGCACGGGCAAATAAGGTTAGCTTCTTTTCGTTATCCATGGAGGGGATGGTCTGCTCCCTGCCGCAAAAATCGCATGTTGTTACTGTTACGCCAGGGGTTAGCGGCAACGGAGCTCCGCACATTTTGCAACTAAGCACTGCCATACGTACTACATTTCTCCTTTTTCCTGCATTCTGTTATTTTTAGGGGCAATCGATTTCCAATCTTTCCAAGCACTCCTTTGGGATGCTTTCTCGTCAATTGTGTAGGCCGCTTTTTCCAGTATTTCCCCAGGGGTGGGCAGTATGCCCACCCGGGGATCTGTTTACTGTTCCTTCTGCCTTTATGTGTTCCACGCAAAGGGCTTATAGGCAGCATGGTCTTCCGATACCAATGCACGGGCAATCAGGGTGCGGTCAGCCGAGTTGATCTTGCCGTTTCCGTTGACATCTGCGGCAAAGCGCTGGGGATCCGACAACGTCTGATCGGATACCAGATAGCCGGCCAACAGAGTATTATCGGCTTCTTCCAAGATGCCATTACCGTCCACATCACCAATTACCACCAACAGCACTTCTTCTACCCCATCAGGCGCGATGAAGGAATAGCTGCGGTCACCATTGTCAGTACAAGGAATTTCCACATAGCTTTGCGCCATAGCATCCCAGTAGCCCAACTTGCAGGCCTGGGTGTTTTTCACCGTGACCACATTGCCATGAACGGTGTAAGGCACATTCCGGGAGATCACTTGCAGCGGCTTCTCCGCGCCACAGATGCACGAGCCGGTGCTGAAATCGTGGGTTTCTCCTTCGATTTCTGCTTCCCCGCATTCCAAAATAAGCCATGTCGTATTTTCCGTCACATATTTCGCATTATGTGGCAAGAATGTTCACAATTTAATTAAAATTTTACTCCTTTGCCATATGAAAGTCAAGTGTTCCAGTATTTATTGTGAAATTATTGTGAATTTTGGGGTTCGCAATTAAAAATAAATGCGAAAAATACACCCTTATAGACCTTTAAAATTGGAAGGCATGATAAGGGTGTGTTTGTCATGCTTGCTGCGTGTATATGTAAATTTCATTGTATCGCTTTTATCACATAATGCGAATTATGTGACGATTGTTAAATTACCAGTCCCAGGCGTTCGTTCTTGTGGCGGTGCTCGGTGCCGGTGGTCATGATATAGATACGGGTAGTATTGATACTGCTGTGGCCCAGAATGTCCGCCAGCTTGGCGATGTCCTTTTCGATGCCGTAAAATGTGCGGGCAAACAGTTTTCTTAGATTATGAGGAAACACCTTCGTTTCCTTCACGCCTGCCGTCCGGCAAAGCGCCTTCATCTGCCGCAAAATGCTGCTGCGGTCCAGCGGTTTTCCGTTCCGTCCAACAAAGATCTCCCCTACCCGGATGTTTTTCTGCTTAGCGTAATTTAATAATAACTTTTTTAGCTTGCCCGGAACAAAAATGGTCCGGGTCTTATTTTTGCAGCTGACAACGATCTGCCCCTGGCGCACCGATTCAACCGTGAAGTATTTCAGCTCCGACACCCGGATGCCGGTACCGCAAATGGTCTGCAGTACCAGATTTAGTTGCGGATTTTTCTGCGCTACGGCCAAAAGACGCAGGTATTCAGCTTTCGTCAATTCTCGTTCCTCTGCACAATAGGTCTGCCGCTGCAGACGGATATTTTTCACCCGGCAATCCTGCCATCCTAAAAAAGCAAAAAAGCTGTTGAGGGAGGCCAGCATGGAATTGATCGAGCGCACCGCATAGCCTTGTTCCGACAATCCCCTTTTCCATGCCACCACCAATTCCTTGGTTACTTCCCGGCTATCCGCAAAACGACAGAACAGCCCCACATCACGAAGGTATTTTTCTACCGTCGCTTCGCTTTTCTCCTCCTGCCGCAGATAAATTCCAAATGCGTTAATCTGCTTCTCCGCCAAAAACCGTTGTTCCATATAAATGCCTCCTGCGAATATAGATAACCTTATTTTACACAGAAATCTGCGAAAACAACACTTCTCCCCTTTTAATTGATAAACCAAGTTTAGCTTTGGTAATATTGCCCCTTAAAAGCACTACCGCCCCGGGTCACTACGATCCGGGGCGTGTTGCTTGTCCACTTATGCAATCAGCATAGCTGCATAGCGGATTTTGGTATGATGGTTATAGTCAGTGGACAGAAACTCCCCTAGTGTCCGCCAGAGGGAGTTTCCTCGCGCATCAATACTTCTTCATTACCCTCGCCTCAAATGGCGGTTTTTCGACGAAAGATTACTTGCCACAGCAGTTTTTATATTTTCTGCCGCTACCGCAGGGGCAAGGGGCATTACGAGATGGGCCACCGACAAGCGTCAGTTTTGGTTTTTCTTCCGGCCCATCAAACAGGCTCATTTGTCCCACCGGCGCAATCCTTTCAGCAAGCTTCTTCCCCTTATCAGACATAGCAAACATCTCGTTAGGGGTACGTCCGCAATTTGCATGCTTGTGGGTGGTGTTGTTCAAATCTTTATACAATGCTGCAAACTCTCCGATGTCCCAGTGTTTGTTGAATGTAAGTCCCTCTGCTTCTACAATGTTGACAACTTCCTGCATCGGGGCATCGATTACAATAATCTCCTGAATTGCGGTACAGAAGTCCTCCACTGGCAATGTCAGTTTTGCCGCTCTGCGCTGCAGATATTTTAGCATCGCAGTACGTGCTGGCGTAACAGGATAGTAGTCCGGATCCGCATATTTCAAAAATTCTGCTTTGGGAAGCACTTTATATTCTTTCCCTTTTTGCTGACGACGGAGATCATAAATATCACTTTCTGGGTCATCTACGAACAAATAGTCTGCGATGACTTCCCCAGCTTCCAGTATTTCTTTATCTGTGTTTGTGGGCATATCCCTGCGCTCAAGGACTTCATAGTCGTTATCCATACGGCCAATCAAGCTTGCGGCTCTGATAAATGCGACTGTGTCCACGGGAGCATTTTGCTCATTATAAATTTCATACAGTTTTGCCAGCGAAACCAACCCATACAGTCTGGCCGCCGCATCCATGTAAGTATGAATCAGGTCGACTTGTTCTTTGCTGAGGGGAACCAACGCATATAACTCATCGATCTCTTCCTGAGACATTGGGCGATATTCGTCTTCATCATCGTATTCCCATTCTTCTTCGTCCCAATCGGGATGCTGTTCAGGAGATTCTCCCACAGAGCGGATGACGCGGGGAATATCAAGCTGCTCGTCCAATTCACGCAGTACCTTGCACTGAAAACGCCATTCGTCACCAAAGTCAAACACATATTTGAATTGGTCGCCTTTGGACAATTTCAATTTTTCCAGCTTATAGCTCTTGGTCAAGCGCTCGTCTCCGCGCATTTTCATGGAAAAGAACGCAGCATAGCCACTCCAATAATGGTTGTCCATAAAGAACGCATGGGCATGGTCATCATCAAAATCAAAGGCGCTGATAATAGCCTTATGCAGTTTGTAAAGGGTTGCGGACTTGGATATTTGAATATGCCGGTAACAGCCTGTTCCGGCAGATACACTGATCACATAACTTCCCATATCAAATCCTCTTTCTATATTCGTTCTGCATAAGCTTTGCTTTGCCGTGCCGCATATTTTACTGTTTCTGACAGTTCTTCGCTAAATCCATCCAGATCATCTTCCTGGATAATCTCATTGGCAAGCAGTGAAAGCAGATTGGAATACAACTGGCTTCTTCGCATATCCGCCACAACACCAACACTTTTCTTATCCATACGGATACGCTTTTCCAATTCCCAAAATTTATCGGAGGCAAGTCCTTCTCCCGAAAGAAGCCGAATATATTCCTGATTCAGCTTGTCCATATAAGCTTCCTGCCAGAGGGGCAGTTTCTCTCGGAATAGATTCCAGTCCTGTTCTTTTACATGATACATCGTGGTTTCTCCCCTTACAGGCACATCGTCATATAAGGCAGATGGATGATGCCTGTCAGCTTTTTGCTTCAATCATTCAATTTTTGAAAATCATCCAGCCGCAGCTCGCGTTTCAGTTCTTCCTCGGTCGGGAGGTAGGTGAAGTACTTGGAAGCGAAAATTTGGTTATTACTTTCTGGGAGCGTGTATTTTACGATGGCATCGCTCTTATCAGCGCAGAGGACAATACCGATGGGAGGGTTATCACCCTCATTCATCAGTTCGCGGGTATAGTAGTTCACGTACATCTGCATTTGGCCAATGTCCTGGTGGGTGAGTTGGTCCATTTTCAAATCAATCAGCACAAAGCATTTCAGAATATAGTTGTAGAACACTAAGTCGATATAGAAGTTCTGGCCATCCAATGTGAACCGCTTCTGCCGTGCCACAAAGGAGAAACCACGGCCCAACTCCAGAAGGAACTGCTGCAAATGATCGATCAAAGCCTGCTCCAAGTCGCTTTCAAACACATGAGTATCCGGTTTGATTTGCAGGAATTCCATAACATAGGGATCTTTCACGATCTTCTCATATTGGGGCTTCGGCTCGGTTAACTGAATTTCAGCAGACACGGAGGCCTTGTCCTGGCTGGAAAGCAACCGCTGATAATACATTGTGTGAATTTGCCGCTCCAACTGACGGACGCTCCATGCGGATTTCGCACATTCTTCGGCGTAAAAAGTGCGTTCCTTCTCATCGGCGATCCGCATCAGCAAACGGTAATGCGACCAGCTCAATTCGCTACACAGTGTGTAGCGAATTGGGAACATACAGTAAAACTGCCGCATATTCTTCAAATTTGCAACGCTAAAGCCCTTGCCAAATTCGGAGGTTAGCTGCTGGGATAAGAACTGCAGGAGCTTCTTGCCATACTCAGCACGATCATTTTCGCCGCAGGCTTTATAGATCTGTTCGCCAATTTCCCAGTAAGCCGTAACCATTGCAGAGTTGACAGCAGCGGCCATTGTGTGCTGAGCCTGAACGATGGACTGACGAATAGCTGTATATGTTTGCTCCGGATTTTGGATAGTTTGAAGCTGATCGTCCATAATAGACCTCCCTGTAGTCGCCGTTTTGTTTTATTATATCATATCTGGAAAAGGAGTTGCAATAGAAATATGCGCCGTATTTTTATAAAGCAAAGGCTGCTTGGGCCATAATTACCCCATGCTTGTCCGCAACACTTCGCTGTGCAGGGAAACCGCAAAGTTTCTTCCATCCATGTAATAAACTTTTATTTTTTAGAAGTTTGTTACATGGTGTGTTTTCACGTCATTTTATTGCGAACATTCCGCTCCACAAAATGCGGCTTTTTGTTCCAAAATAGTTAAAATTCAAACTTCCAGCCATAGTCCAGAAAATCTTTGCCCGCGCATCAAACCTTCTTCATAATGTGCGCCACCAGGCGGAGGTTGCGCTCGATCAGAATATTGCGGGCCTCCAGGTCACCCTGGGCGGCTTTTTCCAAATAATAGCGCTCCTCTTTTGCGGTCAGCGGTTTGGGAAAGCTGCCAGACTGCAATTGCAGTGAATAGAGCATATTGCTGAGCATCAGCCAGACGGCGGTTAACATCGCCTCACCTCCGCTACTACCCTATTCGCCCCAGCCCGTCCTTTTTCTCAGAATTTTATGGAGGTCACCCCTTACTGCCACATCCAGCGCAAAACGCCCATTTCCTTTGCGGAAATGGGCGCCATTAGACTTATACAATTCCCTTTCTCAGGTCTGCATGGTTCGGGAGAAGTATCCCCCATTACAGCTCACCGTTTTCGTTGCTGCGGATACTCATGCTGATTTCCAGGTTGCCGTTCCGGCAGCGCAGCGCATCGATCAGCGCCTTCTCGGTGCCGGGTTTTTTCATAACGATCTCATAGGTCAGCCGATTCAGGCTGCCCAGGTTGGTGGTCTTTACTGCGATCAATGTGGCGGAAGAGGTGTACTCGGCGAACAGATCATCAAAGATCTCCGCGTAGTCCAGATCCTCCGGCACTGTGATCCGCAGGTGCTTCTGCATCCGCCAATCCCGCCGCTGGCCAAAATTCATCAGGCTGTAGCACAGAATCATCACGCACATGATCGCCGCGAATAAGCCGGCGAACAGCGGATAACCCATGCCGCAGGCCAGGCCTACCGCCATAGCCAGGAAAATAGCGCCGATCTCTTTAGCCGTGCCGGGCACACTGCGGAAACGGACCAGGCTGAATGCGCCTGCCACCGCCACACCGGCGCCCAGGTTGCCATTGACCATCATGATCACCACCGTAACAATAGCCGGCAGCAGCGCCAGGGTCATCAAAAAGCTGCCGGAGCAACGGGCCCGGAAGCTGGAAACCGCCGCAATGGCCACGCCCAACACCAGCGCCACACCTACGCAGATCAAAAACGCTTCCACGGTGATGCCGGTGGCGATATCATAAATACAAGCAAATGTCTTATCGAGCATAGCCCAATCCTCTACTTTCCTCAATTGTTTCCCGCAGACCCATTTCATAGGCTCTGCCATATTTAGAGAAGGATATCCGCTGGATCTTCTGCTGAGACAAAAGATTGGTCAGCCACAGCGGAATGGCGTATTCCGCCTTTACCTCCAGCAGCGACAGTTCCGGCGGCAGGATCGCCTGTCCATCCGGCGATGCTGCCAGGCGCAGATCGCTTCTGCGAAAACGGATCTCTCGATCCATAGTGATCCGCAGGCCGGGATCTTCCTTACCCAGCCAGGAATCCCGTTCATAACTCAGGTAAACCGCAGGCTGCAAGTCCCGGTAAAAATCCCGGAAATATGTCATTTCTCTGGTGATCTGACTATCCGGCAACCGGCCTTGGCAAGTCATGAACTGCTGCGCCTGGGCCTCCGTCACGGAAATCCGGCGCTTATAAACGATACCTTTATACTTTTTCTTCATTTCCAAAAAAGCTTCCTGGCTGTCGCCGTAGCAGCGCAGACGCAGTTTTTCCTTATACACCGGCTTTTCCAGAGAATGGCGGATCAGCCGATGATCCGGCGTATCGTAGTAAATATTACGAATGGAGCTGTGGGGATACCGGTCCGGCATCATTTTTTCCCCGAACACCTGCTCTAAAGCTGCCCGTTGGGTGGCATCGATCAAATATTTCAGTTCTCTTCTGCAAAAAACATTCATCCTGCCACCTCCTGTTTCCAAAATCAATAACCCCAAGTGTACAAAATAATCAGGTACAGCACCAGCAAATGCACCGGGTAGAACAGATAGAACGCCCACTGTACCCATTTGCTGTGGGTCAGCTTACGGCCGCTGTAAAGTCCGATAGGCAGCATGGCCACCACCGCGCACATTTGCACCCGCATCTCCATTCCGAAAACCGGCAGAACTGTAGGATCCATCAGCCAGGAAATTGCCAGCATCCAAAGGGTCTGGATCAGCCATTTCTTCGGCATATTTCTGGTAAGTACAAACAACGCCATCAGCACGATGCCCAAGGCGCCGTACTGCGTATGCAACAGTTCCGCCCCGTAAGCAAAGGGGATCACCACCAGCAACTGCAGCGCCCAATGCTTGCATTTGATCATGCATATCGCCATCAAGAAGCCCAGCAGCAGGGAGAACATCACGTTTTGCTCCTGCCAGACCAACATACCAAAGCAGGCAAAGTCCAGCGGTATCTCCGAGATCACAGCGCCAATACCCAGACGGAGCCCATACTTTACCGGGTTTTTCGTGCGATACGCGCCCTCTGCCAGCAAATAGCAGTAGATTGGAAAAGCCAAACGGCCAATGGCCCGCAGCCAATAGACCTGGGGCAGCAGCAGCGCGCCGATATGATCCAGCAGCATACTGATACAGGCAATGATTTTCAGTCCCTCCTGGGACAAATTGGGCCTACGGATACGCCATTCCTCCTTATTTTTCCACACATACCTTTAGTGTCCCTAAATTATACACTACTTTTCATTATTTTGCATCATTTTTTTGAAAATTTTTTCTTTTTTTTTTAAAACTCCCCCCGCCACGGCTGCGGCGGGGGCAAATTGCGTTATTTCGGTATCCGATTGAGCTGGGCATTGATATCCAGCAACTGTTGCTTGGTGAATTTCGCATCCGCCATGCCGCCCATCAGCGTCAGCAGCCGCAGCACCGTAAAGCCGTTCATCATGTCCATCATCTCCGGGGTCATATCGAAGCCCATCATCTGCCCGGAAGCGCCGCCCAGGCCGGCCATCCATGCGCCAAACAACGCGGCGCCTTCCCGGGTGGAAAGCACATCCCCCACCTTGTCGTTCAAAGACAGGAAACCCGCCGGCGCTTCCACATCAAACCAGTTGAGGACCGCGCCCTTTTCCACCAAGCGGTAGGCCGGATTGGGTTCTGCCACCTTGCGGATGAAGCTTTCATCCCGGCAATTACCTGCCACCGCCTCCAATCTGGTCTGTCCGGCATTGGGTACATCAAAATAGAAGAAATGGTCTTCCGCCTGCTTCTTGTCCAACAGCGCCCCATTGGCATACAGCTCCACCTGCGGCTGATTGGAATAAACCGTGATCCTGGTCACATCCTCCACCCGATCAACATACCGTTTGCCGCACAGATGGACAAAGGGTTCCTCGCTGAGCCATGCTTTATAGGCGTAAAAGGCGTCCTTTTTATAGGATCGGTCAAAGGTGACCAAACCCTTGTGGTTTTGACCGTTTTCGCCGCCCTCAGCCCGGGCATCGGCGCCGAAGTCGAACATATTCCAAACATGGGTAGCCCAGAGATAGGGGCGGGTGAATAGCTGCTTGATCAGTTCTTCGTGATAATACGCCTGGTATTCCTCGGTGTAGTCCCCTTGCATCGGATGGGAAGTATGCCAGTTCAGCGCTTCGCAGCCATACTCCGAGCAGCCGATGGGGATCTGAGGATGCATGGCGTGGAACTTGTCAAACCAGGGGCCGTTCATGTCGGTCTGCCCGCCGTACCAGCCGAAATAATGGTTATAGCTGACCACATCCGGAATCTGCAGATAGGGATCGTCCATTTTGCACATGGATACCGCCGCAACGGCAGTCAGCCGGGTCTTATCCATTTCATGGCACAAATCATTGAGGATACGGTGGTTTGCCAACAGATCCTGGCCGGAACCGCCGATGCCGATCTCATTACTCAGACCCCACACCACAATGGATGGGTGATGATAATTCTGGATGATCAGCTCCTTCATCTGGCTGATGGTGTTTTCTCTGCCGGCAGCCATGTGCTTGGAGATATAGGGGATCTCCGCCCACACCACCATGCCCTCCCGGTCACACAGATCGTAAAAGTATTGGTCGTGCTGATAGTGAGCCAAGCGGATGGTGGTGGCGCCCAGTTCGCAGATCAGCGCCATATCTTCCTGGTGATGGGCCGCAAGCAGAGCATTGCCGACACCCCAGCGGTCCTGATGTCGGGAGACGCCCCGCAAAGGATATGCCTCCCCGTTAAGCAGAAAGCCCCGCTGCGGATCAATGGCAAAGCTGCGGCAGCCAAACCGGACAGACACCTGATCCGTCACCTGCTCTCCCTCCAGCAATTGCGCCTGCAGGGTATACAGATAGGGATCCTTGCGGCCATGCCACAGGCGGACATTTTCCAGCAGCATGTCTGCCTTCGTCTGCCCGGTGATCACCTGGGCAACGATTTTTCCCGCGGCATCCAAAATAGAATATTTCAGACGCTGGCCGGCTTTGGCATTGGTCACAAAGGCTTCTACCGCCACATGGGCGTTGCTGCCCTCCACAGTCGGCGTAACCTGCAGACCGGGACCGCCGTAATGGGACAGGTCAAAATGGCTGTCGGATACGCAGAGGATATTCACATCCCGATACAAGCCGCCGTAAAAGGTAAAATCCGCCATCTGCGGATACACCCGGTCATTGGCGGCATTGTCCACCAAAACCGCCAACAGATTTTCCTGGGCCAGTTCCCGGGTGATCTCCACCCGGAAGGTGGAATAGCCGCCATCGTGATGACAAAGGCAGCGGCCATTGAGATAGACATCAGCAGAAGCATTGGCGCCGTTGATCTCCAGGAAATAGCGGTCCGCCTGGGGCAGTTCCGCCTTGCTCAGCTTTTTGGCGTAGCAGCAGGTGCCCCGGAAGTAATCGTTATCCCCATCCTGGCCGTCGATGGCGTTCCAGGTATGGGGCAGATTCACCCAATGCCAGTTTTCCGGGATCTGCGCCGGTACCCGGCAGATCGCTTTGGCAAATGCCCATTTGTGGTTGATATTATAAATGGTTCTCATAGACTCAGCCTCCAAAGGTTCAGTTGCTCCTATGGTATCACAAATCCGAGAAAAGTAAATATCCATCCTTCGTTTTTTACGGTTTCTTTACGAAATAGTTACTTATTTCCAACTTTTCACATTTTTTCTATACGCAAAAAGTCCGGCCTGTCTGCCGGACTTTTTACAGGTTCTTATGGAAGCACAGGCAGTTTTCCGCGCCGGCGGGGCTGCCATAATAATCCCGGATCTGATATCCGGCGGACAAATACAGTTTATGAGAATCCGTGGTATTCACCGCAGTTTCCAGGATCATCTGCCGGATGCCGGCAGCAGCGGCATCCGCCTCCAGCGCCGCCATCAGCGCCCGGGCCGCGCCTCGGCGCCGGTACGCCGGCAGCACATACAGCCGCTTCAGTTCCGCGGTCTTCTCGTCCAGCCGCTTCCATGCGCCGCAGCCCACCGGAACCTCCGCTTCATAAGCCACCGCCAGGGCGGTCATGTTTTCCGGGCGGTTTGGCTCGGCATAACGGTTTTGGATCTCCCCCACCAGTTCAAAATAATATGCGTCCAGTTTTGCCGCCAGCATCCGAAAATCCGGGCTGGAGGCAGGCACAAAGCAGATCTGCATAGCCATCACCTCACGGTTATTTTAGCACAACCTTCTACAATTGGCAAGAAAAACCAAAGCACCCCCGGATGGGAGTGCTTTGGTTGGAAAGGAGGGGCCTTGCGACCGAAACGGGTTTATTCCTCGGATTGCAGTTCCGGGGGCCACTGCACATCTTCAGGCATGGTATCCTTGAAGTAGAAGGTCACCCGCGGGTCTGCATCTGCCATAACGGTGTCGATAATGCTTTCCTTTGCTTTGATCTCCTCATAGGTATGATTGTAGAAGTAGACGGTCAATTCGCCAGCCACATTTACGAAGGTCGCCGCGGTCATATCCAGTTCGGTAGGATCGATCCACACTTCCTTCAGATCGGGAGCATTGGCAAAGCCGGTCTTGCTCTCATCGGTCTGCCAGCAGAACAGAGGACCTGTGAGGATAATGTAGCGGTTGGGATAACCGGCCAGGACATTTTCCATGAAGGTGGTGTCATACCAGTCGTAGAGATCCATCAAATTCAGCTTATAGCAGCCGACAAAGCAGTACCGCGCAGGGAAATTGGACATCCGTGTCGTACTCAGATTCTTGTAAGCGACCACAGTGCCGTTTTCATCCCGCACAAAATTGGATTCCTGCAGCTTGGGATAGGCATTGATGGTAGTCAGGTTGCTGCACATGTAGAAGCAATAGGTGCCGCCAAGGGTGGGAGAAGAATTGTGGGAATAGACATTCACCGTCTCCAAGGAGGTACAGTACGCAAAGGCATAGGCACCCATGGCTGTCACATAATAAGGAATGGACATTTCCTTGAGCTTCTCACAGCCGTAGAAGAAGTAGTTGCCCAGGCTGGTCTTTTCTGTGTACTTCAGTTCCTCAAACACCGCCGTCTCCAGCAACTTGCAGCCGTAGAATACGCCCTCTGTGGTCAGGTTGGTGATGTACCTGGGGATCACCACATTGGTAATGCTGGTATTGGCAAACATATAGGACGGAATGCTGGTCATACGGTCGTGCAGGATCAGCTCGGTAATGCCGGTACAGCCGTCCAGCAGATGGGTGCCCAGCTTGGTGGGTTCCACGGTGGCAGGGATCTCCTCAAAGGAGAAGTTGGTCAGGCCGGTGCAGTTGGCGAAGGCATAGTCGCCGATCTCCTTGACGGTGTACGGAATCGCCACATTGTTCAGGTTCTGGCAGCCCTCGAAGGCGTGGGCGCCCACACTCTGCACACCGGGATGGAAGGTGATGCTTTCGATGGCTGCGCTGCTGAAAGCGTAATCCGGGATCTCCAGGATCTGCTCCGGCACCACAAAGTTCTTCATCTGCGCGCCGGCAAAGGCGCCGGGAGCGATCTCACGGACGGTTTCGGGGAAGGTGAAAACTTCTGCCGTGAGGCTTGCGGGATAGTACAGCAGCACAGTCATATCCACATTGTACAGCACGCCTTCATATTCTCTGAAGTCGGTGCTGTCGGGATCCAGTTCAAAGCTCTGGATACCGGAGCAGCCCATATAGGGGTTGCCTGCGATGCTGGAAATGGAGGCGGGGATGTACGCCTTCTGCAGTTTTTCGCTGTAGGCAAAGGCATAGGCACCCAAATATTCCAGGCCGAAGACCACATCGGCCTTTTCCAGCATATCGCAATCGAAGAAGGCCTCGTCGCCCAGATACAGCAGTTCCGGAGACAGATCTGCATTCACCAAGTTGTCACAATTCTTGAAGGCCTTGCTGGCGATGGTACGCACGGTAACGGGCATATCAAAATACGCCAAGCCGCTGTTTTCGAAGCAGGAAACGCCAATGGACAGCAGACCCTCGGGCAGAATGATGGTCTGCAGGGCGGTGGTGTTGGCAAAGATGCCGATGCCCCAATCCGGATTGTCTGCAAGAACATCGTTGACACCCAGAGCAATCATCTGGCTGTCTTCAGCAAAGGTCACCTTCTCCAGGCTGGTGCAGCCGTCAAAGGCATAGCCGCCGATCTCCGTGACACGCGCGGGGATGACGATCTCCTTCAGCCCAGTCAGGCCGTATGCGGCATAGCTGTTGATGGTCAGCAGGCTCTCGGGCAGCAGCAGAGTCTCCAGGCTGGTGCAGCCGTCAAACATTCTGCTGGGCCAAACCGTGATGTTGGTACAGGCGGACATATCCACATTCTTCAGGCTGGTGCAGCCGTTGAACAGGTCCACTCGCTTTACGCCGCTGATGGTGGCTTCCTGAAGCGTGGTCAACGAAGCGGGCAGCGCGATGGATTCCAGGCTGGTACACTTGTTAAACACACCGTAAGCCAGGAAGGTCAGTTGACTGCCTTCGGCGAAGTAGACACGCTTCAATCCGGTATGGTATGCAAAGGCGCTTTGACCGATCTCTCTGACGGTGGAGGGAATGGTGATCTCCTCCAATGCATAGTGGCGGGTATTTTCATCGGACAGGACATTGCCTTCGATAAATTCCAGGCCTTCCTGCATCACGAACTTGGTCAGGCCGGAGCAGCCACGGAAGGCATACCGTTCCAGATTGCTCAGGGCAGCAGGCAGAATGACCTCTGTCAGAGACTTGCAGCCGGAGAACGCGCTACCGCCGAGGATCCTCAGATTATCCGGCAGGTTCGCGCTCTTCAGGGCGGTGCAGCCGCTAAAGGCACTGTCTTCGATCACATTCAGCGCGCTGTTTTCCGCAAAGGTCACGGTCTGCAGGTCCAAACAGTTGATAAATGCGCAGTAGCTGATCTGCTTCACGCTGGCAGGAATGCGGATGCTGGTGATCTTCGCGCCATGCAGCGCATAATCGCCAATATTCTCCAGGCCTTCCGGCAGCACCAGTTCGGCACCGGGGAAGTCCTTCAGGGACAGTGGCGCCAGCATAACCACCGTATTGGGGATCTTAAAGCCGGTGGGATCCTTGCCTTTGGGATAGTAATACAGAATGGTCTCGGCAAGGTCATAGATAACGCCATCCACCATCTTGAAATTGCGGCTGTTTTCAGGAATGATCACAGTCTCCAGGTTGGGCGCCATGAAGAACAGATGCATATCGCTGCCCAAGCTGGTCAGATTTCTGGACAGCTTCACGGTTTTCAGATTCTCGCAGCTGGAGAAAATACCTTCCGAGATGGACAGCACGCTATCCGGCATTTGGAATTCGGAAATAGCGGTGCCGGAGAAGGCGTAGGAGCCGATAAAGCGCAGGCTGCTGCCTTCCGCGAAGGTGATGCTGGCCAGGGAGGAACAATCCTTAAATGCCCATGTGCCAATAGAAGTAACCGTGGCAGGTACCTCGAAGGCGGTCAGCGCTGTACAGCCATTGAATACGCTGAGGGGCAGCTCATCATACTGGCTATCCTTGCCGATGGACAACGCAGCCAGCTTTTTGCAGCCATAGAAAGCGCACGCGCCTATACGGTCCACCGAAGGAATGATCAGTTCGGTGAGGTATGCGCAGTCCTTGAAGGCGCTGTCTTCAATGCTTCTCAGATGGGCATCCTGATTGAAGATGATCTGCGTGTTGTTTTTCAGCCCGTAGAAGCACTGCAGACCGATGACTGCCAGGTGAGAAGGCAGATAGACGGTGATCTTAGCGGCCGGAGAGAAAACTGCGTAAGTCTCGCCGGGACACTGGCTGTCATGGACGACGGTAGTATTGCCAATCTCCAGCAATGCTTCACCGTAGTTGGCATCGGTGGTGTCGTATTCCTCGAAGCGGATGGTAGAAAGCTTGGTCTTGTAGAAGGCGCCGTTTTCCACCTTACGGACCTCCTTGGGAACCGTCAGTTCGCCGTTCTTAGCGGGAGGACAGTAAAGCAGGATCTCCGGCACACCTTCGACATTCAACTCGTAAACCACGCCGTCAATGGAGGTAAAGTATTCGCCGCCGGGTTCCACATCCACGACCTTCAGCGACGTGTTGCCCTTGAACACATCCGCAAAGTTCTTGAACGTACTCTTACCATTCCAGTCAGTCCGATCGTAAGCCTTTGTCAGTCTGGCGGGGAGCACGATTTCCTTGAATCTGGCATTGTAGAAAGCCTCTTTCATAATGGTCAGCTCCGCGGTGCCCTCCAGTTCAAAGGTCACATTGGTCAAGCTGGTGGTGGAGAATGCCCGGTAGTCGATCATGGTTACGGATGCCGGAATATGGACCTTGGTGATCTTGGTATTATAGAACGCATTTTCTCCGATTGTCTCCAGCTTGGCGCCCAGCGTCACGCTGGTCAGCGCGTTGGCGTAGGCAAATGCGTTTTTGCCGATGACCGTCAGTTGGCTGTTCTCGCCCATGGTCACCGTCTTGAGGGAGGTCTGATTGGAGAAGGCGTAAGCGCCGATGCGGACGGCACGGTTGGGTACCGCAAATTCTGTGAACTTTGTACCGTAGAAAACGCCGTTGGAATTGGTGCTGTTTTCCAAGGTGCCGATGGTCAAAGGCTTGTCGCCATCCTCGAAGGTAACAGAGGTCAACGCAGTGCTTGCAAACGCGCCGTCGCCGATGGTCTCCACGGCAGCGGGAATCACAATGCTGGTGATCTTTGTCTTTTTCAGCATGCCCGCAGGCAGCTCCTTGATGCCGGCAGGAATGGTAAAGCTTTCCAATCCGGCTTCTTCAAAGGCGCTGGCACCGATGGCAGTGGTGCCGGTGGGCAATAAGATCGTCGCCAATTTGGTACATCTTGCGAAAGCATTGTCGCCAATCACCATAGCAGAATTGGGGTTTTCAAACACCACTTCGGTTATGTTGAAGCAATTATCAAAGGCATAGGCGCCGATTTCGGTGACATTTTTACCGATGGTCACCTTGGTGATCTTGGTATTGCCCTGGAACACCGTATTGCCGATCTTCCTCATATCCGGGTGCAGCTTGCTCAGGTCGCCATCCAGCGCCTTGGGGTAGAACAGGATCTCTTCGTAATCCTTGGTGTACAGCGCGCCTTCATAGGAAACCAGGTGACGGTTCGCCGGATCCACCTCGATTTGCCGCAGCGCATCGCAACCGGAGAAGACAGAACCATCAAAAGAAGTGATGGAAGCAGGCAGATTGACCGTACTCAGCTTGGTGCAGCCGCCAAACACGTTGACACCAAAGCTGATCTGCTTGCCGTAAGGCGCGAAGGAAACTTCCCACAGGGCGGTACATCCGGAGAAAGCGCCATCACCCACGCTGGTGGTATCGGCAGGAATCGTCAGTTCCGCCAGAGCGGTGCAGCCGGCAAAGGCTTCTGCGCCGATGCTTTCGATCCTGGCGCCGTCAGTGAAAACCAAACTGCTCAGGCTGTTGTTCGCCGCAAAGCTACGGTAGCCGATGCTGATGCGGGTGCCTGCCTCAAAGACTATGTTACGCAGCTTTGCCAGGCCCTCAAATGCGCTGTCGCCGATGACGGTCAGGCCCTTATCTGTTTTACCGGCACCCCGGAAGGTCACGGTGGTGATATTGCTGCAGCCGGCAAAGGCGCGGTTCAAGATTTGCAGATTGTCATTGCGGCCGCCCAGTATCTCCAACTCCGTAATGCCGGTACAGCCTTCAAAGGCGGATATGCCGATAGAGGTAACATAAGCAGGAATGGTCAGCTTAGTCAGGTTCGGGCGGTTGGCGAACGCCTTGGGGCCTATATGACGGATGCCCAGGGGGATCTCATATTCGCCGCTGACCGACATGGTCACATACAGAATGGTATCGCCAATGTCGTTGCAGATCATATTATTCCGGGTGCTGTACTGATTGCCGCCCTCTTCGATCTCCAGGGTCTGCAGTTTCACGAACTGGTTCAGCATTTGCAGATCCATTTCCGCCAAACGGGCGGGCAGCCGCAGCGTTTTCAGGTTTGCCGTTCTGTAGAAGGCTTCCGGATCAATGGTCAGGGAATTTGTTCCGCCGGTTTTGAATTCCAAAGTCTCCAGGCTGTTGCAGGAATAGAACGCATTGGGCATGATCTCTGCCACACCGGTGCCGACAGTCAGATGGGTGATCTTGGAGTAGCGGAATACCTTGTCACGGATCACGTTTACATGATCCGGAATCACATATTCGCCGGTCTTGCCTCTGGGGAAAATTTCCAGATACACAGTGCCCATATCGTGACGCAGCAGAGCGCCGTCATGGGAGCTGTAGAATATCTCATAGTTCTGCTGAACAGTGTTGGTGTAGACATTGATCTCCTTGAAAGTATCATTGCTATTGGGGATCGCGCCAACGCCGATGGACCGGATGGTTGCAGGAATATCCAGTCTCTCCAGGTTGCCGACGCCGGCAAAGGCATTTTCCAGGATAATGGTTACTTCCACGCCTTTGTAGTATTCCGGGATCCGCACGCTGGCCACGCTCCTGATGCTGGGGCCCTGGGTAACGCCATATGTACCGTCAGCCTGGGTCACATAGGTCAGCACGCCGGTGTCGTAGAAAGGATATGCAGGGGTATCACGGGTCAGATCATACTCCGCAAAGCAATTGCCCATAGAGTCAGTCAAAGGCGTACCGGAGGCGCCGGGGCCGGTGTACCAGCCAACAAACTCGCCTTCGGCATCGGGATTAACGGGAACAGGCAGCTTGTAGGTGGTCTTGTACACCACAGCCAGCGTCTCGTTCTCCGTAATGTTGGTCACGCCTTCGCCCAAGCCCACAAATTCGATGTAGTAGGTCCTGGCCGTCCAGTTGCCGTAAAGGATCACGGTGCCGGTGGCGTTGAACTGGGTATCGGTATGCACGGCGCCGTTGCCTGCGGCGGCATCCGGAGCGGTGTACCAGCCGGTGAAGCTGTAGCCGGGCTGCTCCAGCTCGCTGGGCAGCAGCATGGTGTCGCCCATGGCCAGATACTCGGTGATGGTGCCGTTCTCCACGGAACGGGTGTCGTAGATCACGGTGTAGGCGTATACCTCCGTGGCGGTCCACTTGCTGCCGCCCAGGTCGGTGTAGCGCACCTCGATCAGGTTGGTGCCGGCCTTGGTCAGGGCGATCCTGGCGGTGTTGGTGTTG